>DIME01000046.1:10868-13094 GCA_002425405.1 Candidatus Accumulibacter vicinus | reverse complement strand
GCACCACTATTCGCCCCTTCAAGCGACCCCTCGACGAGATCTCCGCCAGCGTTACGTCCTTTGTAAGCGAAGTTCGGCATCCTCAATCTTCAAACTGATTGCTGATGCGCATCGCTTCCTCGGTGGTCGTGCGACCTTTCACCACCAGTCGCAGGGCATCGCGGCGCAGCGTTTCGCCGGCCATCTGCCGGCGTGCCGCCTGAACAAAGTGGCTCGCGTCGTCGACGTTGATGGCCTCGACAATTTCGTTGGTCATTTCGAGCATCTCGTACACCCCGGTACGCCCCTGGTAGCCTGTTCCGGCGCAATGCAGGCAGCCCCTCCCCTGCAGGAAGCGGTGCTGGTCGACGGTGTCGCCCAACTCGTAGCGCAGCCATTCGTGTTCTTGCGGCGACAAACGGTGTGCTTCGGCGCAGTTGCCGCAGATCACCCGCACCAGCCGCTGTGCCAGCACCAGTTGCAACGACAGCGCGACCATGTAACGGGGAACGCCCATGTCGAGCAGTCGGATGGGGGTCGAGATGACATCGTTGGTATGCAGGGTCGAGAGTACCATGTGGCCCGTAATGGCCGCTCGCATGCCGATTTCAGCGGTGGTCTGATCGCGCATTTCGCCGACCAGAACGATGTCCGGGTCTTGCCGCAGCGCGGAACGCAACACCCGCTCGAAGGACAGATCGATCTTCTCGTGCACCTGCACCTGATTGATGCCGGGAAGCCGGTATTCCACCGGGTCTTCAACGGTGATGATCTTCTTCTCGGTGGTATTGAGTTCGGACAGCGCAGCATAAAGCGTCGTCGTCTTGCCACTTCCGGTCGGACCGGTGACCAGCACCATGCCACTTGGACGGCGTATCGCATGACGCAGACGTTCGAGCGTATGGGGCGGCATGTTCAGCCGATCCAGCCCGAGCAGTCCGGTGTTCTGGTTCAGCAGACGCATCACGACCGACTCGCCGTACTGCGTCGGCATGGTCGAAATCCGCACGTCGATCTGGTTACCGCGCACCTTGATGGCAAAACGACCGTCCTGCGGCAAGCGCTTTTCCGAGATGTCGAGTCCGGACATCAACTTGAGACGCAGAGAGAGGGCCTGTGCAATCTTGGCGTCGGCTTCCATCTGTACCTGCAAGACCCCGTCGATACGGAAACGAACGCGCAGCGAGCGTTCCTGCGGTTCGATATGGATATCCGAAGCGCGTGCACGAATGGCTTCTTCGAACACGGTCTGCAGCAATTTGACGACGGGGGCTTCCTCGGCACCGGTGGCCATTCCGAGCAAGCCGCCGAATTCGATCGGCACATCTTCCAGGTCGGCGGTCAGTTCCCTGGCCAGGCCGCTGATTTCTTCGGTACGCCGATAGACGCGATCGATCAGCGCCAGCAAATGGCCCTCGGCAACCACCACCAGGTCGATTTCGCGACGCAGAAGACGCAGGACTTCGTCATAAGCCTGCAGATCGGTGGGATCCACGAATCCAACCCGCAGTCGGCCGCGCACCTCGTCGAGCACGACCGCGCGAAAACGCCTCGCCTGCGCCTCGAGCAGGAGATTGACCAGTTCAGCGCGTGGATTGAAGAGCCTGAGATCGACGTAAGGAACTTGCAACTGTTTGGCAAGCGCCTGCGAAATCGCCTCTTCGGTGACAAATGAACTGTCGACGACGATGCGGCCCAGCTTGCGTCCGCTGTGTTTTTGCTCATCGAGCGCGAACTTGAGCTGTTCGTCGGTGAGGAGTCCTTGCTGAACGAGCAGATCGCCGAGGCGAATCTTTTCCGGCCGAGCCATGGCAAGCTCCAGGGGTCTTGAAGGTCCCGGATAGGGCAAATTTAAGATTGTCATCCGCCCTTCGGTCCAACCCGACCGAAGGGCGGATGGCAGAATGATCGCGGCCTGGCCGCGAACCCTGCCTGTAAGCGCCAGACTGGATCGTCCGCCTAGAACTCGAAATCTTCCTCGTAGTATTCGAATTCGCCGCGCGTCGTGGCAGCGCGATCCCGCTCCTGTTCGCCCTTGCGCAGGTCGACGCGGCGGATCTTGCCGGAGATGGTCTTCGGCAGTTCGCCGAATTCGAGTCGTCGCACGCGTTTGTACGGCGACAGGCGGCTGCGCAGGAAAACGAAGATGTCGCGCGCCAGTTCACGCCCCGGTGCATAGCCGGCGCGCAAGGTCAGGAAGGCTTTCGGCACGGCCAGACGCAGGGGGTCGGGACTCGGCACGACGGC
>DIME01000046.1:10087-10521 GCA_002425405.1 Candidatus Accumulibacter vicinus | reverse complement strand
GCGGTGTCGCCGGTGTGATAGAAGCCATCACGCATCACCTCGGCGGTCTTCTCGGGGTCGTCGTCGTAGGAGATCATCAGCCCGAGCGGACGCGGCGACAGCGTCAGACAGATTTCGCCTTCGTCGGAGACATGACCGTCGATGTCGACCAGGCGCACCTGGTAGCCGGGCAGCGGGCGACCCATGGAACCGAGCTTGACCGCCTGTCCGGGCGAGTTGCCGACCTGGGCAGTGGTTTCGGTCTGGCCAAAACCGTCGCGCAGGGTGATTCCCCAGGCGGCCTTGACCTGGTCGATGACTTCCGGATTCAGCGGCTCGCCGGCACCGATCAGTTCGCGTACCTTGACCGGATACTTGCCGAGGTCTTCCTGGATCAGCATCCGCCACACCGTCGGCGGCGCGCAGAGGGTGGTCACCGAGCATCTGACCAGCGT
>DIME01000046.1:0-9736 GCA_002425405.1 Candidatus Accumulibacter vicinus | reverse complement strand
CCGGCGTTCCAGGGCGCGAAAAAGCAGCTCCAGGCGTGCTTCGCCCAGCCCGCCGAACTGATGTTCCAATGCACGTCACCGGGCTGCAGTCCGAGCCAGTACATGGTCGACAGATGCCCGACCGGATAGCTCTGCTGGCTGTGCAACACCAGCTTGGGTTTCGAGGTCGTGCCGGAGGTGAAATAGAGCAATTGCGGGTCGGTTGCCAGGGTCGGACCGTCGGGCACGAACTCGTTCGACCCCTGGTAAGCCTGTTCGAGTTGCTGCCAGCCGGGAACTGCGCCACCGACGGTGATGCGCGTGTAGTTGCCGGGCAGGCCGCTGAACTTGTCGGCGTGCGTATGGCCGATCACCACATGCCGCACCTGGCCGCGGTCGAGGCGGTCGCGCAGGTCATCGGGGGCGAGCAGCGTGGTGGCCGGCGACAACACCGCGCCGAGCTTGATCGACGCCAGCATCGTATCCCACAGCGAGACCTCGTTGCCGAGCATCATCAGGATGCGATCGCCACGCCGGACGCCCTGCGCACGCAGCCAGTTGGCGACCTGGTTCGAACGCTTCGACATTTCGGAGAACGACATCTTCTGTTCCGTGCCGTCTTCGTTGACCACCCACAACGCCGGACGGTCGTTGCCTGCAGCCATCACATCGAAATAATCCAGCGCCCAGTTGAATTCAGAAAGCTGCGGCCATTGAAAATCCCGGTACGCCGTTTCGTAGTCGGTGCGGTGAGTCAGAAGAAAATCGCGCGCCTGCACGAAGGCCGAATAAGACATGTTGGTTCCTCTCTTGTTGATGAAAGCTCCAAAACAGCCGATCGGCGCAGAAACGCACGGCAAGACGACGGGTCTGGCCACCGGCTTTCTCCCCATTGGGTTGCAGGTTCTGGGCCGGAACGGCTTTTCCTGACGGGCGCGGCGGATGCGTCACCGCCCGCCGATCTCCGCTTTCCGTTTCCCGGTCAATTCCTGCTCGCTGTTGCAGTTCAATATTGTAAGGGACTTGCAGGAAGACAGGGGCGCGCCGGGCACTGCTCTGGCAGGTCAGTCACCCTGCGCATGCCGCCGAGGGAAGAGGTGCGTCGCCAACGCGAATTTCACATTGACCTGCATCAAAGAAAACGGCTGCCGCAGCAGCCGTTCCTCCGATGTCGAGCAGAATCGACTCAGTTCTTGCGGCGACGCAGCGCGAGACCCAGCAAGCCGATACCCATCAGCGCGAGGCTCGCGGGTTCGGGCACGCGGATGATGAAGAAGCCTGCTCCGCCACCGTATGGAGAATCGCTGACGATTCCGGTGAGCGAGTGGGGACCGTTCGCCAGGATATAGGTGCGATCACTGAAATCCGTACTCATGAGGCACGCCACCTCATCGTTGCCGCAATTGATCCCTGAATTGTTCGCTGCGGGCGAAGTCGCCCCGATGGATACGCCAAAATCGGAAATCGTGAACTCGTCGCCGGCCTGGAAGCCATCGGTAATGATGAACTTGCAGTGGTGCGCATTGCAGTTGAACTCCCACGGGGTATTCGGAGCATAAACGCTACGCTGGCCAAGCGTAAAACTGCCGTTGCCAGGCAGCAAGGCGGTGCCGTTCCCACCACTAAAACCGAAGGTATACCACTGGTCGCTGTTGACCGGGGTGGCTTGCGCGGGGGTCAGCGCTGCCGAAACGCCAAGGCCGATGATCGCCGCGGTAATGATTGATCTGATCTTCATAATTTCCTCCTCTTTCCATTGATTTAACGGTGCGAAAATAGAAGCACGATTCATGCCCGTTAAAATAGATCAATCATTTCAATTTGTTGCAAATTTGGTTGAATTCGAATGTAAAATTTTTCGACACTTTTTTCACTTCAGCGATTGGCATGTCGGATGGCGCCGATCGAAACAGCGCAGGACCCGGCAAGGAATCAACCGGCCACTCTTGGAGAAAACCATGCTGCGCCGAATTCCAGTGATTGTCTTGTTGTCCTGTTGGGCAGCGCTTGCCGGCGCCGAGGCGCCGCCATTGCCGACAGCCAGTCGCGGCGAGTTGTTGTACTCGACGCATTGCATCGCCTGCCACAACGAACAGGTGCATTGGCGAGACAGGAAACGGGTGAGCGACTGGCAAGGTCTGCGTTCGGAAGTCCGGCGCTGGGGGGAAATCATGTCCCTGCGCTGGAACCGGGAAGACATCGACGAAGTGGCACGCTACCTGCAGGCCGTTTACTACCGCAGCCTGCCGCCGGAGTGAGTGCCTGAGCCGGCCACAGGCCGACAGCGGCAACCCGCTGGCAGGCGCGGGAACGACCCCGATGCGCAGGCAACAGGAACGGCGTGCGACTGCCGTCCGCGACCCTGGGACCGGCAAAGCAAACCGCCAGCAAACGCTTCACGGCCTCTCGCTGCGGCTCAACCAGGCACACCCAATCGCCGATGCGTAGGGGAGAAGCTGCATGCCCAAAATCGCCAGCATCCCCCCTGCCCCGGCCGACGTGGCGGCCCCGGACTGTATGCTGATCGCCGCAATGGACACCAGCAGGCCGATCAGCAGCACGGCCTCCTCACGCACCGAAGCGAAAGCGCTGGGCCGCCTGGCCGGCCGAGTCTTGCCCAGGCGATCGGCCGGCCCCTTGCGGGTCACATGAAAAACCGCCTGCCGCCCGCGCAGGCCGGCGATGACGCCGCGTGCAATGGCGTGCGACAGCCCCATGCCGGCCAGCGCCGCACCGGCGATATCCCGGACCGAACACGGCACGCAGCGGTGGTAAAGCAAGGGGACCAGCACCAGCCGCAGCGCGATGAACACCGCCAGCGGCGCGACCAGCAGCGGCGTCGGCAGGCCGAAAATCTGCGGCGCGACCAACACGCCCAGGGACCAGCCGATGGCCACGATGCTGCAGCACAGATGCAGGGCGTCGCCCAGCCAGGGCAGCCAGCCGGCAACGAAATGGTAGCGTTGCGCCAGCGTCAGGCTGGATCGCCCGAGCAGCGCTCGCCGATGTCGCCGCAGGATCTGCATCGCCCCCTGCGCCCAACGCTGGCGCTGGCGCTGATACGCAGCAAAATCGCTCGGCACCAGGCCGGCACCCAGCACCTCGTCCACATAGACCACCCTGAGACCCCGTTGCAGGAGGCGCAGCCCGAGTTCGGTGTCTTCACAGATGCAGGTGGTCTCCCATCCGCCGACAGCGCGCAACGCGGCCGCCCGGATCAGGGTCATGGTACCGTGCTGTATCGCCGCATCGCGTTCCTGGCGATGGTGCATGCCGATCCGGAAAAAACCGTCGTACTCCCAGTTCATCATGCGGCGCAGGCGCGTCTGCTGCCAGTCGCGATGGGCTTGCGGCGACTGCACGACGCCTGCCGTGGGATCGGCGAAATGGCCGGCGAGCACACGCAGCCAGCCCGGATCGAGCAGGTAATCGGCGTCGACGACGGCGACCCACTCGGCACGGGGATCGGTCTGCCGGAGCGCAAAGTTCAGGGCTCCGGCCTTGAAGCCAGGCCAGCTCGGCAGATGGAAGAAGCGCAGGCGCGGGCCGGCAGGGGTCGTCCGGGCGACCTTCTCCCCGGCCGCCCGGCAGGCACGTACATGCGCTTCGAGCGGACGCCAGAGCGCCGGATCGCCGGTATTGTTGTCCACCACGAGCACCTCGAAGGCCGGCCAATCAAGCGCCAACAGGCTGTCGATGGTCGCCTTCACCATCTCTGGCGGCTCGTTGCAACAGGCCAGATGGATACTGACGAAAGGGGCTGGCGCGTCAACGGCCAACGGCCGCAGCGTCGCCTGGCGGCGCAGGCTGCCCGGCCAGAACAGCTCGGAAAACTCGAAGACCTGAACCAGCAGAATCGCTGCGATCATCGCCAGCGCCGGCACCAGCAAGGCCAGCGGCACGATGTCGACTGGCCGCAGGTAGTGCTCGAGCGGCACGCCCACCAGAAGCACGGCGAAGGAAATCACCGCTTGTACGCTCAGCGCCAGCGACAGGCGCCCGGCAAGCCGCATCGGCGAAACGACGATCAGCAAGGGAATGACCGTGAGCAGACCCAGGGCCGTCGCCAGCAGGGCCTTGCCTGGCCAGTACGGATCGGCCTGCAGCGGACCCGTGAAGGCAAACTTCGCCTGCCGCGCGGCGTCGAGCAAGCCCCAATGGGCGCCGACCGCGCCTTCGGTGGCGCGCTTCCATGGCTGGTCAACCGCCTCCATCAGGTAGTAATCGAGGTCCAGTGGCGCGGCGCGCGCAAGAAAGGTCCGCACGAATACCGCCTCACGATCCGGCGTGGCCAGCGCCGCGGCCAGGCGGTCGCCGTTGCTCGGCCAGCCGATTTCGCCGATTACCACCGGCTTGTCGGGAAACCGCGCGCGCACCTCGGTGTAGCGCTGCAGCGCGTAATCGACCGCCTCTTCAACCGGCACGCCTTCCCAGTAGGGCAACAGATGCACGGTGATGAAATCGACATGGTCGGCGAGCGCCGGCTGGCGCAACCAGACATGCCAGGGCTCGGCGGTGGACACCGGCACCGCCAGGGCGGCACGCAGACGATCCAGATAGCCGTACAGCTCGTCCGCCTCGAGCCCGCCGCGCAACTGCGTTTCATTGCCGGCGATCACGCGTTCGATCCCGGAGCGATGGCGAAGCGCGTCGATGATGGCGGCGATTTCGTGCTCATTGTTGGCGCGGCGTCGGTCGAGCCAGACCCCGGCGCTGAGCCGCAAGCCGGCTTGCGCGGCAAGCGCCGGCAGGGTCGGCAGTTCGCTGGCGCTGTAGGTGCGCAACCGGGGGGTCAGGCCGGCCAGGCGGCGCAGGTCGGCAGCGAGTTCGGCATCGCTGGGAAACCGCCGGCTCAGCGGGCTTTCCCAGCGCTGGAAACCATTGTAGGCCAGACCGGCGACCCGTGCAGGCACGTCCGGCGCCAGCAGCGGCGGATTGAAGGCGCGCCAGAGCAGCGCGTTGCTCAGGGCCACCCCGAAAGCGATGAGGAGGGCGCCGGCCCAGCGTGCGGCGCGGCCGCGCCCGGCATCGGGCGGCGGCGCCGCAGCCGTCGTCGCCCCGGCGGTCGCGCGCGGCAGCGCACTGCCGGCATCGTCCACTTTCTGCGCTACGATTCCGGAATCCGTCCCCATGCCCGCGCCCGCCGCCCGGGTGCCTGCCTGCCGACATGAACGAGAGACCATCACGACCCCCGGCGCCGTGGCGTCAGGCGGCGGCACTGTCCGGGCTCGCGCTCTGCGTGCTGTCGCTGCTGGTGTGGGCGCTGTTCCAGGGCCGGCCGGTGCCGGTGCCCGACGCCCCCGTCCTGCACGTCCCTTGCCTGTCTTATGCCCCCTTCCGGCGCCCTGGTCACACGCCCGCAGACCCGGGATTGCGCCTCGAGCCGGCGCAGATCGAAGCCGACCTGCGCCGGCTGCGCGCACTGACCGGCTGCGTACGCACCTACGGCGTCGGCCACGGACTGGATGCCGTGCCGGCGATCGCCCGCGCGCTGGGCATGCGCGTGCTGCTCGGCGCATGGATCGACGGCGATGCGCCGAGCAACGCGGCGCAGCTCGAGCGGGCGCTGGCGCTCGGGCGCGACTACCCCGATGTGATCGACCTGCTGATCATCGGCAACGAAGTGCTGCTGCGCGGCGAGCAAGCCCCCGCAGCGCTCGCCGCACTGCTCGCGCGCGCGCGGCGCGAATCCGCCGTGCCGATCGCCTATGCCGACGTCTGGGCCTTCTGGCTGCGCCATGCCGAGGCGCTGCGCGCGCACGTCGATGTCGTCGCCATCCATGTCCTGCCCTACTGGGAGGACACGCCGGTCGCCCTGGAGCGGGCGGTCGAGCATGTCGCCGGGATCAGTGCCGAAGTCAGTGCGGTCTTTGCGCCGACGCCGGTGTTCATCGCCGAGACTGGCTGGCCGGCCGCGGGACGCCAGCGCGGGCCGGCGCTGCCCGGACGGGTCGAGCAGACGCGCTTCGTACGCGCAGTGCTCGCCGCGCAGGCGCGCTCGCCGCTCGCGTCGAGAACCGCCGCCTGGCCGGCCATCAACCTGATCGAGGGCTTTGATCAGCCGTGGAAGCGCCGGCAGGAGGGAGCGATGGGCGGCTACTGGGGCGTCTTCGATGCCGCCGGCCAGCCGCGGGTCAGCCTGCGCGGCCCGGTCCTGGCCGATCCGCAGTGGTGGCGCACACCGCTGGGAATCGTGGCCGGGGCGATCGCCGGCTGGATCTGGGCGCGGCGTGGCGGCTCGCCAACGACGAGCGCCGACGGCAGGACGCTTCGCTGCCGCCGGCCGGCCCGCCTGGCCATGAGCCTCGCGGGTGCCCTGGTCGTGCCGCTGCTGCTGCTGCAAGGGCAGATGCTGGTCGAGTGGAGTGATCACCCTTTCGACTGGGCATTCGGCATCGTCATCAGCCTCGCCGCCGGCCTGTGTGCGCTCGCCGCCGCTAGGCGGCTCGGCCAGATATTGGACGGCCAACGATCGGCGGGTTCCCGCCCGGGCCTGATCGCTGCGCTGCTCGCTCCCAAGGCCCCCGGGACGCGCGCACTGGCGTTCGCCCAGGTGGCGCTCCTCGGCAGCGTCGTGCTGATCGCCCTCGGACTGCTGTTCGACGCCCGTTATCGCCCGCTGGTCTGGCCGATGCTCGCGGCCCCGGCGGCGCTCCTCCCTGCCCTGACCGTTCTCGGTGACCGGCTCGAGCCGGGGGCCTGGATCGAGCGTGCGCTGGCTGTCGCCTGCGCCGTGGCGGCCGTCGCGCTCGTCTGGCTGGAAGATTTCACCAATATGCAGGCCCTGCGTCTGGCGCTCGTCTGGCTTTGTCTGGCTGCCGCCGTCGGCTGGCCTCACGCCCCGGCCTCCGCGCGTGATCGCGGGCGCGCGGGCGGATAAACGCCCGGCGCAGCGAAAGCGCGCAGCATCATCTCGGTCAGGGTGTGCAGCGGCCCCAGGGCCTGCCGCGGTGGCTCGAGTCCGGGCCGGAAACCTTGCTCGACGAAGCGCGCCAGGATTGCGCCATCACGCGCGACGACATGCACCGGCACATCCCAGGAGGCGTCTTCGCCGGTAATGTTCGCCGCCGGCTGATGATCGGCGATCAGCACATAGACCGCCTCGCGCGGCTCCGGCTGGCGCAGATAGGCACCCAGCCACTGGTAGGTGTAGTTCGCCATGCGCAGAAAGTCGGGGAACATGTCCAGCCAGTTCGGTTGCTCGGCCAGTGCGTGCGCAAGCTGGGCCGCGTCGAAAGGCTGCGGACCGAGCACGCGCGACCAGTCGGGCTGATAGGGCGGCACCGGGCTGAACGGCAAATGGCAGGTGATGGTCGGAAAGAACACGAAACGGGGCGGCGCCTCGCCAGTGCGCGGGTAAAGCTGCTCGAAACGCGCCGCGCTGAACTGGTCGGGAATCTCCCAGAATCCCAGGGCTGGCCCGGCATAGCCCAGATCACGGCGAGCCAGGAAGACGTCGAAGCCGTAGAACGTCCGTTCGGGCCACTCCCAGTCCAATGCTGGATAGAGGCCGAAGGTCTGGTAGCCCTGCGCCCGAAAAAGTGCATTCAGTGTCGGCCGCTGTGTCGTCAGCAGTACGTCGTGGCGCATCGGGTCGCCGAGATCGATCCCCGAGAGCAGACCCAGGTGTGCGAGATCCGACCCGCCGGCAAAGGTCGGCGAGCGGAAGAAGGCGGACACCACCTGCCGGCCACTGGCAGCGATGTCGGCGGCAAAGCGGTTGCGGCTCGGCCGCAGGGCCTGCTCGGCGCGGGCATCGTCGTAAACGACCGCCCCCAGCGATTCGAGCATGATCATATAGACATCGCGCCCGCGCAGCGCCGCCAGCACGCTCTCCGGGGCAGCGGCCAGGGCCGCGTCGACCGCCGTCGAGGCTGGCAGCAGGCTGGCCTGGCGTTGTGGCGAGAAAGCCGTCGCCAGCAGTTGTGCCTGCCGCCAGTAGGTCGGAATGACCGGCTTCGAGACGACCGGCCAGGTCGCGCGCAGGCCGGCCAGATTGGCCGCGACCAGCAGCACGGCCAGCGCCGTGCCTGCCCACGCCCAGCGCGAGCGCAGGGCGAAGGGAACGGCGTCGCGCACGACCACCGCGATCGCCCGGCGCAGCAGCCAGAACAGGATCGCCCACAGCAGACCGACGCTCGCCAGCAGGCCAGCGCTCTGCCACCACGCCAGTTCCTGTGCCGAAACCCACAGGAAGCGCGGAATCTGCGCGCCGTCCCAATACAGGTTGATCGGGCGCCCGAACAGGCTGTGCACGGTGACATCGGCGTAGCGCCCGAGTACCAGCAGCAGGTCGACGAGCGCGAAGAGGGTCAGCGAACGCGGCGACAGCGGACCGCGCCAAGCCACGGTGGCGAGCAGCGCGAGCCACAACCAGACGAACTCGGGTGCCAGCCGGTGATCCGGCAGGATTCCTGGGGTCGGCCACCAGTCCCGGAAGCTGAGCAGGCCGTTGAGGAAGAGCAGCGCCACAACGGCGATGCCGACGCGGCGCCAGGGTACGCGCGCAATGCAAGCGGCCGGGGGCGGCGCCTGCCCGCTCATCCGGCCCCTGCGCCGGAGTCGCCGACCCGGCCGGAAGCGAGATAGCCCATGCCGAATTGTGTCGGTGCCCACTGCCAATGCGTCAGGCGGGGCGCGATGCGATCCCAGGGCGAGGCCAGCTCGCCGGGAGCGCCGTTGTAACCGCGGTTCTTGCAATAGACCCACAGGTTGAGCGGTGCCAGCCAGCCCGGAAAGTACTTGATGCCGGCAATCGCCACGGCGGCTCCCGGACGCGCCACGGCCAGCAGCCGCTCGATGGCGGCCGGCGAGCGCAGGATGTCGTGGGTGTAGTGAAAGAGCAGGGCGTCGACGGGTTCGGGCAGCACCAGCGTCTGCGCCGCGCTCTCCCACAGGCAGACGTTGCACCAGCCGGCGGCATCCGCCCGCACCAACGCCCGTGCCAGCATGTCCGGACTCTGGTCAAAACCGTAAACCCGGCCCGTTTCGCCGACGGCGGCTCGCAGCAGCGGCAGGCTCAGCCCGGTCCCGCACGCGACATCGAGCACCACCTGCCCCGCCTGCAGGTGCAATGCAGCCACCGCGCGCTCACGGATCGGCCAGGTCGGGCCGCAGGTACTGTCATAAGCTGCCGCACGCTGGCGATACTTCGCCAGCGAACGGGCTCGCACAAGGTCGTCGGATCGGATGTCTGCTGGCACGGTCGTCGAACAAAAAGGGGGCGCGGTGGCCGGTGATGGCCTGCGACCGCGCAACGCCGCGATGCATCCTTCGAGACGCCTTCGACGTTCCCGCTGCCCCCGCGCGGCGGCAACCATGCTGAAGGCTGCGCTGGTTCGCTGCCTAGGGTGAATTGGTTGGGATTTCCGGTTTTCGCTGCGGCATGCAAAACGAAAACGGGTGCCCGCAACCGACGGACACCCATCTTCGCAAACCCGGCTTGCCTAAACTTGCCTGGGTTCCTCTTGTCAGCCTCCGGGCTCGGAGGGGTCGATTCCTGCCGGTCAGTTGCGGCGGCGGCGAGCCATGCCCAGGCCGGCCACGGCGAGGCCCAGCAGCGCGAGCGACGAAGGCTCGGGAAGGCCGGGAGGCGGCGTCGTTGAATTGTTGAACGAACCGTTGATCCTATTTTCCTCAGTTGAACGATCCAGATCTGTTGCAAACTGAGTGCTGGTGAGGGTTTCCGTCGAAAAGGGAGGGTCACCCAATGGGTGAGTTGGATTTTACGCGAAAAGAGCTGGTCAAGGCGGTGGAT
>DIME01000047.1 GCA_002425405.1 Candidatus Accumulibacter vicinus | reverse complement strand
CTCAACATGTGTGTGATCAACATGACCGAAGACAACGTTGAAACTGATAGGTGCTAAGGCGACGTAGCGACGTTGCCAAATTGGCGAGGAATCTGCGGTAGAGTAGCGTTCCCATTTTGGAGAGAAGCCATGCCCCTCATTTCCTGCGACGAAGCTTTTGATACGAGAGTCTTGGCGGCCCGCCTGGCTGCCCAGCCCAAGATGTTGGCCAAGGTGCTGGAGATGCTGGAACTGATGGAGAATGCTCAGGGAGACCTACGGCGTGCCGACGAAGCCGAGCGGCGCGTGACCGAAATCCTCCGGGAGACGGGCCAAGAGCTTCTGACGGGGTGGGCCGGGCAGGTCGCTGAGGCGGTGACAGCCGAGGCGCGGGCGGCCGCTCCGGTCGTTGGACACGTCAAAAAAAAGTCTACTGGTATACGACGTATGGCCCGATAACGGTCGAGGAGGAGTGCCTTCTCGACCAGAGGACAAAGCAGTTGGTTCGCCCCTTTTCGGAGGTTGCCGGCATCCGGTGCCGGGCCTATTCTCTGCCGCTGGAACGAGCGATAGCCGATTTTGGCGCGGACGTCCCGTTTGGCCAGGTGGCGCCGAAGATGAAGGAACACTACGGCATTGACCTGGCCGCCTGTGCGCCCCGGCTACTCACCGAGCGGGTGGCCAGGGAATTGACGGAGGCGGACTGCCTACCCGCCGCGCGTCCCTCTCACGTGGCGAACTGGCTAATCGTGGAAACGGACGGGGGGATGGTGCCCATTGTCGAAACGCTCGCGGGGGCTGCCGACGCCCGCAAGGGGAAGACCACGCGTTGGCGAGAAGCGAAAGTCTGTATCGCTCAGCGACAGGGTGAAGTCGTTCCGAAGGCGGGCGTGACGATGGACGGCCCCACCGAGGCGGGGGCCATCCTGAAGCGGCTGGCCGAGGCGCTGGGATTCAACGCCAAGACCCAGGTTCACGGTGTCGGCGACGGCGCGACCTGGATCGGCGACCAAATTGAGGAACAGTTCGGTGCGCAGGGAGGCTTCCTGATCGACCTGTTTCACGTTTGCGACTATCTGACCCCGGCCAGTGTGGTCTGCGCGCCAGATTGCCCCAAGGATTGGGTGGCTTCCCAGAAGGCGCGATTGTTGGCCGGCCAGGCCGGCGAGGTGGTTGCGGAGATGAAGCCACACGTCGAACCCTCGCCGATAGATGACGCGCAGGCCCCGGTGCGTGCGGCCTGGCGCTACCTCTCCAACCGTCTCGACCAGTTGGACTATCCCCGCGCGATTGCGCTGAATCTGCCCATCGGCTCTGGCGCGATCGAGAGTGCTCATCGCTACCTCGTGCAGGCCCGCCTCAAGCGCCCGGGGGCTTGGTGGCGGGAGGACATCGCGCAGGCCATGATGAACCTGCGCGTCATGCGGCATAACCAGCTCTGGGAAGCCTATTGGGAAAAGCGCTGGGCGGAGCCTCTGCGCAGGGCCGCTTAAAAACCAACATCGCCTCACCCAACACTTTCATTCGCACCCGGGGGGGCAGCATGCGCTGCAGAAACGTCTGAAATATCGTATCGTGAGAGCGCCTGCAGATCCTGCCAGGCACGTGTAAGGAAAGCCAGCAACCTCACGACCAATGCCGACAAACCACCGGAGAACGAAAGTCATGCACGCCACCCTGCCCCTTCTCACGACCACCACTTTCCCGGCCTTGACCCGGCGCTCGGTGGAAACGGTCCAGGTCAATCTCGGCTATCGTTGTAATCAGAGCTGTCTACATTGCCATGTCAATGCCGGTCCACAGCGCAAGGAGGAAATGACCGCAGAAACGATCGATGCGCTGCTCACCTTCATCAGTGCCAGCCCCGAAGTCGGGACGCTGGACCTGACAGGCGGCGCCCCCGAGCTCAACCCGCATTTCCGCCGCCTGGTCATCTCCGGCCGCGAACGCGGCCTGCGAGTGATCGACCGCTGCAACCTGACGATCCTGGAGGAAACCGATCATGCGGATCTGGCCGACTTCTTGGCCAGGCACCGTGTCGAGGTGATCGCGTCGCTGCCCTGCTACCTTGAGGAAAACGTCGATCGACAGCGCGGCAAGGGCACCTTCGAAGCGAGCATCAAGGGCTTGCAGCGCCTCAATGCGCTGGGTTATGGCATGGCGGACAGCGGCCTGATCCTGAATCTGGTCTTCAATCCGCAGGGGCCTACGCTACCGCCGCCGCAAGGACCGCTGGCCATCGCCTATCGTGCGCACCTCGGACACGAATTCGGCATCGTTTTCAACCAGTTGTTCACGCTGACCAATATGCCGATCCAGCGCTTCGGATCAATGCTGGTCTCGAAGGGCCAGTTCAACAGTTACATGCAACTATTGCGCAGCGCGCACCGGGACGAGAACATCGAGCAGGTCATGTGTCACAACCTGCTTTCAATCGACTGGCAGGGCTACCTTTACGACTGCGACTTCAACCAGCAGCTCGGTTTGCCGATCACCGGAAGCGGTCGTCGACGCCTGCACATCACCGATGTGCAGGCAGCTTCGCTCGATGGATATCCGATCCAGGTGGCCAACCACTGCTATGGCTGCACAGCAGGCCAAGGATCAAGTTGCGGCGGCGCCCTGGGTGGCGAGATGGCCGCTGCGCCGACCTGCGGGGCCTGATTGCGGCCGCATCCGCCAGCCAGGCAAGCACGCTACCGACATCACGGAGGAGATCAGAACCATGAACATCACGCACCTGGACGGCATCAAGGCGTGTGTATTCGACGCCTACGGCACACTCTTCGACTTCAACAGTGCAGCACTCGCGGCCAGCGACGAGATCGGTGACAACTGGCAGCGCCTTTCCGAACTCTGGCGCCAGAAGCAACTGCAATACACCTGGCTGCGCGGACTCGCCGGCCGACATGCAGACTTCTGGCAAGTCACCGGCGATGCGCTCGATTTTTCCCTGAACACCCTTGGCATCGACCGGCCCGGCCTGCGCGAACGACTGATGGACCTTTATCTTCATCTCGGTTGCTACCCCGAGGTTCCCGAAACGCTGCGCCGGTTACAGGCTGCGGGAATGAGGTTGGCGATTCTCTCGAACGGCACGCCGGCGATGCTCGCGGCGGTGGTCTGCCACAACGGTCTGGAGAATATCTTCGATGCCGTGCTGTCGGTTGAGGACGTGGGCGTCTTCAAGCCACACCCGGCAGTCTACGCGCTGGCCTGTGAACGCCTGCAACTTGCCCCGACGGCGATCTGCTTCCTTTCGTCGAATGCCTGGGATGCCTATTCGGCCAAGGCTGGCGGCCTGCAAGTCCTGTGGTGCAACCGCTTCGGACAGGCACCAGAACGGATCCCCGAGACCCCCGATGGCGAGATCAAGGATCTCTCCGCCCTACCAGCAGCGCTGTTTCCTCTCCCGCTTGCAGGCGAGGGGCGGTGGGTGAATCGCTGACGCGACTTTCACCTTGACGAAACGCCTCATTCAGGCGATCGCAGCGAACGATGGGCTTTCCCTGGCGTGGTCAGCGACAGCAGCAGCAGGAAACAGCCCACGACGGTTGCGGCCATGCCGCCCTGCAGGACGGTCGCGAGTTGAAACGTTCCCAGGTAATAATTGCCCGCCAGACGCAGTACTGCGGCGATGCTGCACAGCAGCAGGCCACCGATGCCGGCGACACGTCCCGACAGGAGCAGAAAGGTATCCATTTCTCACCTCATTGCATAACGACAAACATGATTTTTCGGCTGTTTCCGGAGCAGCAGTACGACATCCACGCCCACGCCGATCAGGCGACGCAACGAATAGCCAGCAGTGTAGGCGAAATTGCCGAGTCCGGACAGGTCAGTGTGGCTGCTCCGATCGTCCTGACGAAGCCCCCGCAACCTCGCGAATAGACGCTTCAAGGACACCATGCTCGCCGCCCTGAGCCAACTGCTGCTCTTTCCGCTCGTCGGCGAAGTCATCGCCCGAGGCATCAAGCTGCCCCTTCCCGGTCCGGTGGTCGGGATGCTCTTGCTCTTTGTCGGCGATGAATCGCATACCGGTCCTTTCACTGCCCGTGCCAGTAACGGCGATACTCGGTTCGATACGCGGCGAGAGCCAGCCCGCTGGCCAGCCTGATACGCACCGCACCATCCCGATCGGTGCGCCACACCCGGCTGCCGGAATAACGTTCAACGACCTCCGGGCGGGGATGCTGGAAACGGTTGCGGTAGCCGACGGGAATGATCGCTTCTCGGGCACCGACGGCAGCCACGAAGTCGGGCGTCGACGAAGTGGCGCTGCCGTGATGCGGCACCAGCAGCACGTCACTGCGCAACAGGGGAGCGGCCCGATCGAGCAGGGCCTGCTCGTCGCGTGCCTCGATGTCGGAGGTGAGCAGGACGCTGGCAAAGGCATTCTCGATCCGCAGCACGCAACTCATGTTGTTGGTCCTGGCGGCCTGGTGCTCGTAAGCAGTGACTTCGGGATGCAGGATCGTGAAACGAACGCCGTCCCACTCCCAGGCCTGCCCGGTCTGACAACGTTCGCCGGACAGTTCGGGAAGCGACGACAAGGTACGCACGATCGGCACCGCCTCCTGCACGGCTACGACGCCACCCGAGTGGTCCTTGTCGCGATGGGTCACGATCAGCGAATCGAGCGACTTGATTCCGCTGGCGCGCAGGTAGGGAACGATGATGCGTTGGCCGGCGTCCGATTCGGCGCTGTACAGCGGCCCGGTGTCGTAGAGAAGATTGTGTTCGGCGGTACGCACGACAACCGCCAGTCCCTGACCGACGTCAAGCACATCGACCCAGGCCTCTCCCGCCAGGGGCCTCTCGGCTGGTGCAAACAGCACTGGCAGCAGCAGACACAGGCCCAGCCAGCGAGCCGGGAAACCGCGTGGCAAAAGTAGCCAGATCACCCCAAGCACCGCCACCAGAGTCGCCGTCAGCGGCGGTGCCGGCTGTTCCCAGACCGGCCAGATCGCCAGCCATTCGAGAAAACCGATCAAACCGGACAGCAGCCAGTGATCGAAGTAGAGCAGCGGCGGCCAGGGAAGGACGGCGAAGAGCAGCGCCAGTGGCGTGATCATGAAGCTGACCAGCGGGATCGCGAGGGCGTTGGCCAGCGGCGACACCAGCGAGAACTGCTGAAACATCAGCAGCAGCAGCGGCAGCGTCCCGAGGGTCACTGCCCACTGCGTCGCTCCCCAGTTGGCAAGCGCTGCTCGCCAGCCACGGGAAGCGTCCAGCCGGGCCGTACTGACCAAGAAGAGCAGCCCGACGGCCGCGAAGGAAAGCCAGAATCCCGGCGACAGCACTGCCCAGGGGTCGAGCAGCAGCACTGCCAGCAGTGCCAGCAGCAGGCTGCGACTGGCGCCGAGATTGCGGCCTGACCACAGCGCCAGGGCGACGACGCTCAGCATGTAGACCGTCCGCTGCGCCGGTACGGCAAAACCGGCGAGCAGGGCGTAGCCGAAAGCCGTGCACCAGCCGGCGGCGATCGCCGCTTTCTGCGCCGGCAGAAAAAGCATCAGCCGTTCGCTGCGCCGCCACAGCCAACCAAAAAAACCGCCAAACAAGGCGGCCACCATCGTCACGTGCAGGCCGGAGATGGACATCAGGTGCGTCACACCGGTCTGCCGGAACAAGCGCCACTGATCGGCCGGGATCGCCTGCTGGTCACCAATCGCCAGTGCCACGAGAATGCCGGCATAGGGAGCGTCGGGAAGGACGTCAACAAAGGAGCGGCGAAGCCGGTCGCGCAAACGTTCGACCCAATAGCCGGGAGCCCGGACCAGATCGTCCAGGCGCTGCGCGTCGGCGCGGGGACGCACGT
Source organism: Candidatus Accumulibacter vicinus (assembly GCA_002425405.1). GTDB lineage: Bacteria > Pseudomonadota > Gammaproteobacteria > Burkholderiales > Rhodocyclaceae > Accumulibacter > Accumulibacter vicinus. The sequence continues at coordinate 18,008 of DIME01000047.1, read as the reverse complement.
AGCCCGTTGCCCGCAGACCGCGCTCGAAGAGCCAGGCCTCATAGTCGAAACCATGCGGATTGGCGTTGCCGTGCGGGCGCTTGAGGCGAACGGTGAAGCGCCAGCGCTCGGCCGGGCGAATCACCAGTCGCTGGTGCCAGTCGTCGTCCTGAGCACCGTGGTACCAGGAAAGCATGATCCGCCGTGGTAGACGCGCGCCAGGTGTTTCCACCGACTCGACTTCAAACTCGAAGCGCTCGCCGCGTGCGAAGGCGTGCGGCAGACTGGCAATAACCCCGACCACCTGCGCATCCCGGCCCTCCCACTCCGCCGGCAGGGAATCCCGAAGACGGAACTCGGCGAACAGTGCCGCCCAGACAAGTCCGAGCATCGCGCAGGCCAGCAGCGACCCGACGCAGCCGAGCGCGTCCCGGCGACGCCCGAGCCAGAACAGCAAGCCGGGGGCAATAAGAACAAGACCGGCAAGCAGCGGCCATGCCGGAAGGCTCTCCCGGGTCTGCAGCCACCCGACACCGAGGGCGAAGGCAATGATGCGGACACGCATGACGCGTTAGACCTGAAAACACCCGGCGAGCGCAGGCGAACCTGCTGTGCCCGTGCCTGCATCCGGTCAACCGATCCGGAAGCGGCGAACCTCGGCGTCGAGACCCTGCGACAAACGTTCGAGCTGTGCTGCCGTTGCGGCATTGCCGGCCACCGCCGAGGAGTTCTCCTCGGCCATGCGCGCGACTCGCTCGACGCTGCGGGCGATTTCGCTGTTGGCAACGCTCTGTTCGTGCAGGGCGCTGGAGATGTCGGCCACTTTTTGTACTACCTGCCGGGCATTGTCACCGATCTCGGCGAGTGAGGTGCCCGCCTGCCGGGCCAGCGTGACGCCTTCGGTCACGCGGTTGACACCGATCTTCATGCTCGCCACGGCATCGCTGGTGCCTGCCTGGATCGCGGAAATCATTTCCGCGATCTCTTGCGTCGACCGGCTGGTGCGCTCCGCCAGTTTGCGCACCTCGTCGGCGACCACCGCAAAGCCGCGTCCCGACTCCCCGGCTCGCGCCGCCTCGATCGCCGCGTTCAACGCCAGCAGGTTGGTCTGATCGGCAATTTCCTTGATCACATGGACAATTGCCGAGATCCGCTCCGAGTGCCCTCCGAGATCGGCGACGATCGACGCCGATTGATTGACCACCTCGGCTATTCGTTCAATCGCCTCGACGACGTTGCCGACGACACGGCCCCCCTCGGTAGACAGATCCCCTGCGCGCGCCGAAATCCGGTCGGCGTCCTGTGCATTGCCCGACAGGTGTTCGATCCCCGCCGTCATTTCCTCGATTGCCGCAGCCATCTTCAACGCGGCCTCGCTCTGCTGCTCGCTGCCGCGCTTGACCTGCGTTGTCGATGCGGACAGCCTCTGCGTCGCGTCGAGAACCTCGCCCGCACTGCGATGCACGTTCTGAAGAAGGCCACGAAACGCCGCGGCCATCTCGTTGAGGCTGTCGCCGACCAGTTTCAGCTCATCGCGGGTGCCGAGTTGCACGCGCACGCCGAGATTGCCGGTAGCCAGTGTTCTCGCGTTGTCGGCCAGTTGCTGGATACAGCCCATTGTTGCGTAGTAGAAGCCGACCGAGATGTAGGCAAACAGCAATAGCATGAGCAGCGACACGGCGATATTGATGAACAGCTCACGTTCCGTCCGGTCGATCCGGCGTTGCAGTTGTTGCTCGAGTGCCGGGAACAGGTTTTCGAACATTTCCTTGTACCCGCTTTCGAGCACGGCGGTGGTCAACGCGAAGTACTCGCCCGGGGCGGTCGCATAGGCGCCGGAAAGGAGATCCTGGTTTACCAGCGCGCTGACCCTTTCGGTTGCCGTGGTCATTTGTTTCACCACCGTGCTGATGGTCTGCTGCAGGTCCGGTGTTCTGTGTGCGACCAATTCCAGGTGATACTGCATTTCGTTGACGTTGTCGTCGAGCCCGCTCAGGAGAACGGTCATTTCGACCTGTTGCACCAGGGTCAGCGGCTGCTTCCTGGTCAGCGTAGCCGTTCCCAGCGCCCGCAACTGGCCCATGTATTCGAGAGCTTTCGGCAAGTGGTCGGTCGTCGCGACGATCATGTTGACCAGGTCGATGTCCGGGTCGTTGGACAGCGAGTAGTGGTCTCCGACAACCCGCTGCAAGTCCAGCAGATCGGCGATCAGGCGATTGTGGGTCCGGAAATTTTCTCTTGGGATCAGTTCCAGGCCCGTATTCTCGATGATCGCCCAGTTATCGACGGCCTTCTTCCAGGTGTCGCTGGCCGTCAGTTCGGCGGGCAGCCTGCCTTCGAGCATCTTCAGGGCCTGGTTGACCTCGTCTTGCCGGGCAGCGCGGGGAGCCTTCATTTCGTCGTTGCCATTCAAGACGCCTGACGACAGGCCACGATGGATTTGCAGGTGCTGTACCAGGCGGTTGATCGGCTTCTGCACCTCGATACCGGCCAGTTCCCGCCGCGAAGTGTCGATCACCCGGTGCAGACTCTGGTAGAGGTTCACCAAAAGAACGCTGATCGCCACCAGCGCGAGCGCGCCCATGATGGCGAATTTCTGCGTGTAGCCGACACGGTTGAGCAGGGCTACAGCCGGAGCGTATAGAAATTTCATGATGGGTCTCCTCGAAAGGGTAAAACAACGGCATCGACGTCGTGGGGCGATGTTAGCGGCTGCTCCCCCGGACAGACATTGCTTTCACGGCACCGACGAATGGAGGCGCCCGTCGCGCAGCGTCAGGATCCGCCCGACGCGGCTGGCCAACGCCGGGTCATGGGTGACGATCACGAAACTCGTCTGCCGCGAACGGTTGAGCGCCAGCATCAGCTCGAAAACGCCGGCAGCGGTCTGCCGGTCGAGATTGCCGGTCGGCTCGTCGGCGAGCACGCAGGCCGGCTCGGTGACCAGTGCGCGCGCGATCGCCGCCCGCTGCCGCTCGCCGCCCGACAGCTCCGACGGCGTGTGCCGCAAGCGATGCCCGAGTCCGACCTCGCCGAGCACGGCCGCCGCGCGCGCCTCCGCCTCGGCTTTCGGCATGCGCCGGATATACAGCGGCATGGCGACGTTCTCCAGCGCGGTGAACTCGGCGAGCAGGTGATGGAACTGATAGACGAAACCCAGGTGGCGATTGCGCAGGTTGCCGCGCTGTGCCTCGTCGATGCGGTTCAGATCGCTCCCCATCAACTGCACCTCGCCAGCGTCGGCGGCGTCGAGACCACCGAGCAGATGCAGCAGCGTGCTCTTGCCCGAACCCGAAGCACCGACGATCGCCACCCGCTCGCCGGCCCGGATTTCGAGATCGACACCGAGCAGCACCGGGACTTTGCTGTCGCCCTGCGGATAGATTTTGCGCAAGCCCTGACAGGCCAGAACCCGTTCACTCATAACGCAGCGCTTCCGCCGGATTGACGCGTGCCGCACGCCAGCTGGGATAAAGGGTGGCCACCAGCGCCAGCAGGAAAGCGACGCCGGTAATCGTCGTCACGTCGCGCCACTGCAGTTCCGAAGGCAGATTGGAAATGTAATAGACCTCCTTGGCCAGGAACTGCGTACCGAGCAGGCGCTCGATGAACGGCACCACGACATCGACGTTGAGCGCCAGAGCGACACCGCCGGCGACGCCGAGGCCGAGACCGACGCAGCCGATCAGCGCCCCCTGCACGATGAACACCACCATGATGCTCGCCGGGCTGGCGCCGAGCGTGCGCAGGATGGCAATGTCCGATTGTTTGTCGGTGACCGCCATGACCAGCGTCGAAACGATGTTGAAGGCGGCCACGGCGACGATCAGCGACAGGATGATGAACATCATGTTCTTCTCGATCTGCACGGCGCGAAAGAAATTGGCGTGGCTGCGCGTCCAGTCGCTGATGAAGGCATGGGTATCGAGCTTGCCAGCCAGCAAACGCGCCACCCGCGGCGCGGCAAAGAGGTCGTCGAGTTTCAGGCGCACGCCGGAAACCCGGTCATCCATGCGGTACAGGCGCTGCGCATCGGCGAGGTGGATCAGCGCCAGGCCACTGTCGTACTCGTACATGCCGACCTCGAACAGCCCGACGACATGGAAGGTCTTCAGACGCGGCACCACGCCGGCCGGGGTCACCACGCCCTGCGGTGCGATCAGCGTCACCCGGTCGCCGACCAGAACACCGAGCGCGCGCGCCAGCTCCGAACCGAGGATGATGTTGAAGTGATCCGGCTGCAAGGCGTCGAAGCGGCCACTTTTCATGTGCGGGCGGAAGTCTGCGACCCGGTCCTCGAGATCCGGCAGGATGCCGCGCACCACCGCGCCGCGTACCGATTGCCCGTAGGCCAGCATGCCCTGCGCCTGTACGAAGGGCGCAGCGGCAAGCACCTGCGGCTGTCCGGCGGCCTGCTTGGCGACCGCTTCCCAGCCGGTCATTTCGCCACTGGCACCGGTAATCTCGACATGCGAGACGACAGCGAGAATGCGCGACCGCAATTCGGTCTGAAAACCGTTCATCACCGACAGCACGACGATCAGCGCCGCGACACCCAGCGCGATACCGCACATCGAGATCAGCGAGATGAAGGAAATGAAATGGTTGTGCTTCTTGGCGCGCGTATAGCGCAGGCCGATCAGCAACTCGTAGGGCAGGGCCATCAGCGGCGGAAACTCATTTCAAGGAACCGTACGAAGCGCCGAAACGGCAAAGGCGCTATGCTACACTTTTTCGACAGTGGCTGCCCTCCCTGGCAAGCACTCTCCGCACCCTCACCCCTTGCAGCCACCCCCCGTCCGTCCGCACCCATGCAGCTCACCCTGGTCGTTCCCGAACTCCTCTGGCCCGAACCCGACGACCACGACAGTTTCGACGCGCTTCGCTGCGACGCCCTGAACACGCTGATCGCGCGCAGCCAGCGCACGCATCGGCCACCGCAGTCGCTCGAAGCGACGCTCTGCGATGCTTTCGGTCTTGCCGGGAATGCCGCTTACGCCGCCTTCCGGGCGCTCGGTGAAGTCGCCGGACCGGCCGTGGCCGACGCCTGCTGGCTGTGCGCCGACCCGGTGCATCTGCGCCTGCACCAGGAACGTCTGATTCTTGCCGACGGCGGCCGTCTCGACATCACCGCCGCCGAAGCGTTGGCCATCGTTGACGAACTCAATCGTCAGTTCCCGGATCTCGGCACCTTCCACGTCGGCACGCCCGATCGCTGGTATCTGCAGCTCGCCGGCCACACCGAACTCGGCCGCTTCGACGTGCTGCCGCTGTCCGTCGTCGCCGGCCGCAGCATCGGCCGGCAATTGCCGGAAACCGCCGAGTTGCGCTGGCTGCGCCAATTGCTCAACGAAGTGCAGATGGTGCTCCATCAGCACCCGGCCAACACCAGACGCGAGGATGCAGGCCAATCGACGATCAACAGCCTGTGGCTGTGGGGTGCCGGGGTCCTGCCGGCCGGCAGCGCGCAGGACTGCACCGGCGTCTGGAGCGACCACCCGCTGGCGCGCGGCCTGGGTCGCGCTTTCGGCATACCGGTGCAGGCCGTCCCCGACGATGCTGCTGCCCTGCTGGCGCAGACCCGCCCCGGCAGCCGCCCACTGCTCGTTCTCGATTCGCTGCAAGCACCGGTACAGTACGAAGATGGCGAAGCCTACCGTGCGCAACTGCTCGCACTCGAAGCCCGCTGGTTCGCGCCGCTGCAGAGGGCGCTTGCGCTTGGCAGAATCCGGCACCTGCGCCTCGCCGCATCGACCGCCTACGCCATGCTGGTCTGGGAAAGCAGCCGCAGCGGGCAGTGGCGGCTGTGGCGCCGCCCGCGGCCGCTGGCGGCCACCGTGCAGGCCCTGGCCAAGGGTCATGACCCGGACGCGCCATGACCCGAATCTGCAGCCGCAGCGTCTCGCCGCGCATCCAGTGGCAACTCGAACAGCAGGGCGTACACCCGCTGCTGGCGCGCATCTACGCCGGGCGCGGCATCGTCCTGCGCAGCGAACTCGATTACGAATTCTCGTCGCTGCTGTCACCCGCCCGGCTGACGCATGCCGCCGAAGCCGCCGTTCTGCTCGCCAACTGCATCGCCGGGCAGCAGAAAATCCTCATCGTCGCCGACTACGACTGCGACGGCGCCACCGCCTGCGCGCTGGGTGTCCGGGCACTACGGGCTTTCGGCGCAAACGTCGATTATCTGGTACCGAACCGCTTCACCTACGGCTACGGACTCTCCCCCGACATCGTCGAGCTTGCTGCGACGAAGAAGCCGAAGCTCATCGTCACCGTTGACAACGGCATCGCCAGCGTCGACGGCGTTGCCCGCGCCAGGCAGCTCGGCATCGCAACGCTGATCACCGACCATCACCTGCCGGGCGACGAACTGCCGGCCGCCGACTGCATCGTCAACCCCAACCTTCCCGGCTGCAGCTTCCCGAGCAAGCATCTGGCCGGCGTCGGCGTGATCTTCTACGTGATGCTGGCGCTACGTGCCGAATTGCGCGAGCGCCACTGGTTCTCCATGCAGAGCGAGCCCCGGCTCGCCGCCCTGCTCGACCTGGTCGCCCTCGGCACGATCGCCGACGTCGTCAGGCTCGACCACAACAACCGGGTGCTCGTCAGCCAGGGTCTCAAACGCATTCGCCAGGGCCAGCTCACCCCCGGCCTGCGCGCCATTTTCCGTGCCGCCGGACGCGATCCGGCGCAGGCCTCGGGCAACGACCTCGGCTTCATGATCGGCCCGCGCGTCAACGCCGCCGGCCGTCTCGCCGACATGTCGCTGGGAATCGAGTGCCTGCTCACCGACGACGAAGGACGCGCGCTGAACATCGCACAACGACTTGACGCACTCAACCGCGAACGCCGCGAGATCGAATCCGGCATGCAGGAGCAGGCGCTGTTCCAGATCGCCAGGGCTGCTCCCGACCTGGACGAGAACGCCGCGGCAGCGGTCTCGCTGTTCGACGCCGACTGGCACCAGGGCGTCGTCGGCATCGTCGCCGCACGCATCAAGGAAAGGCTGCACCGTCCGGTATTCGCCTTTGCGCGCGGCGGCGACGGCGAGATCAAGGGATCGGGCCGTTCGATCGCCGGCCTGCACCTGCGCGATGCCCTCGATCTGCTTTCCAAACGTGCGCCGGGCCTGCTGCTGCGCTTCGGCGGGCACGCCATGGCGGCCGGGGTGACGATACGCGAAAGCGACTTTGCCTGTTTTCGCGAACTGTTCGCAGCCGTCGTCGACGAGTTGCTATCGCCCGCCGACCGCACGCGCACGCTGGAAACCGACGGCGGCCTCGAAGCCGCCTATCTCTCGATCGCCACGGCGCGGCTGCTCGAAGCCGAAGTCTGGGGCCAGGGATTTCCGGCGCCGCTGTTCCAGGATGAATTCGTCGTCGAGAGCCAGCGCATCCTCAAGGACAAACACCTCAAGCTGCGCCTGCGCAAGGGAACCCAATGCCTCGACGCGATCCAGTTCAACTTCGACCAAGCACCCGGCAACACCGTCCGCGCCGCTTACCGGCTGGCGATCAACGACTACAACGGCGTCCAGACGCCGCAATTGCTGATCGAACATCTGGCCTCCCGTGCCGGCTGAAAGGCCTGACATGCGAGCCGTTCGGAGCCCGTTCGGAGCACTTTTTCGGTGCATTTCGGGTGCCTCGCAGCGTCTTTGCACGAACCCAGCAGACGGAGCTTGACGAGTCGCTGCACGCCGGAGATACTTCCACCGAAGCGGGCGTTTTGGGCGTCCGTTCTGTCCTCGTTTCTCGACTCGTTTCTCGACCTTCCCGACTTTTTTGATCAACCGAATCTGGAATAAGCCCATCATGAGTGCAACACAAATCAAACCCGGCGTCGCCACTGGCGACGAGTTGCAGGCAATTTTCGAACTGGCCAAGGCCAAGCAATTCGCGCTGCCGGCGGTGAACGTCATCAACACCAGCACGGTGAACTCGGTCATGGAAACCGCCAAGGAGCTCAATTCTCCGGCGATCATCCAGTTCTCCAACGGCGGCGCGCAGTTCTTCGCCGGCAAGGGCCTCGACAATACCCACCAGCGTTCGTGCATCGCTGGCGGCATCTCCGGCGCCCAGCACATCCATCTGATGGCCGAACTCTACGGCGCGACGGTCATCCTGCATACCGACCACGCGGCCAAGAAGCTGCTGCCGTGGATCGACGGCCTGCTCGACGCCGGCGAGAAATACTTCAAGACACACGGCAAACCGCTCTACAGCTCGCACATGCTCGACCTTTCGGAAGAACCGATCGAGGAAAACATCGAGATCTGCAAGCGCTATCTCGAACGAATGAGCAAGATGGGAATGACCCTCGAAATCGAGCTCGGCGTCACCGGCGGTGAGGAAGACGGTGTCGACAACAGCGGCGTCGACAGCTCCAAGCTCTACACCCAGCCGGAAGACGTGGCGATGGCCTACGAAGCGCTTTCGCAGGTCAGCGACCGCTTCACCATTGCCGCTGCCTTCGGCAATGTGCACGGCGTCTACAAGCCGGGCAACGTCAAGCTGCAGCCGATCATCCTGAAGAACTCGCAGGATTACGTGCAGAAGAAGTTCGGCACCAAGAACCTCCCGGTCAACTTCGTCTTCCATGGCGGATCGGGATCGACCCTCGAGGAAATCCGCGAGGCAATCTCCTACGGGGTCATCAAGATGAACATCGACACCGACCTCCAGTGGGCGTTCTGGGATGGCGTGATGGGCTTCTACAAGAAGAACGAAGGCTATCTGCAGGGTCAGATCGGCAACCCCGAAGGCGATGAAAAACCGAACAAGAAGTACTACGACCCGCGCGCCTGGCTGCGTAAGGGTGAAGACGCTTTCCGGGCCCGACTGAAGCAGGCCTTTGCCGACCTGAACAACATCGGCACGCTGGGTTAATCGATTCCCGGCGCATGCCAGCGGGCTGGTCCAGGTCTGGGCTGGCCCTTTTTTGTGCCTGCCGGAGATCACCTTTCTATTGGAACATCGTAAGTACAACAGTACACCGAGGATCAAACCATGAGTACCCTGGTAGAGCAGCTCATCCAGACAGAAGCGCACCAATCGATCTTCGAATCGGCCGTGCGCCAGCTTCCCCTGCCGGTCTGCGCCGCATTCGGCTCGTCGAGCAGCCCGCAGCCGGTCAGCTTCAAGAACACCGGGCGCGTCCTGAGCACCAAGGACAGCGACGCCGTGCGCGCGCAGTTCCCGCAGAGCGTCGCCGCCTCCAACAATGTCGTCCTCACTTCCTCCGGCAGCAGCCCCGCGACCGTGCAGGGCAAGCGCATCGCCGTGCTGTTCTCGGGCGGTCCGGCCGCGGGCGGTCACAACGTGGTCTGCGGACTCAAGCGGGTGCTTGGCGCCGGCAACACGCTCCTTGGCGTCAGGGCAGGTCCAAAGGGCCTGCTCAAGGGCTCGCTGTTCGAAATCACCGACGCCAACGTCGACTTCATCCTCAACACCGGCGGCTTCGACTTTCTCGGCTCGGACCGCACCAAGATCAAGAGCGACGAGCAGTTCGCACAGGTCCGCGAAACCTGCATCAAACACCGGCTCGACGCCATCGTCGTCGTCGGCGGTGACGATTCCAACACCAATGCCGCAGTCCTCGCCGAATCGCTGTTTACCGGCGTCAAGGCCGACGGCTCCGGCGTGCAGGTCATCGGCGTGCCGAAAACCATCGACGGCGACCTGCAGATCGGCGACCTGCTCTCGATTTCGTTCGGCTTCGATACCGCGACACGGATCTACAGCGAGATGGTCGGCAACATCCTGCAGGACACCAGCTCCTCGCTCAAATACTGGCACTTCGTCAAGCTGATGGGCCGCTCGGCTTCGCATGTCGCACTCGAAGTCGCGCTGCAGACCAAGCCGGCGATCACCCTGATCTCCGAAGAAATCGCCGCCAACCAGGAGTCGCTGGCGAGCATCATCGACCGCGTCGCACGGGTCATCGTCGAACGTTCGCACCGGGGAATGAACTACGGCGTCCTGCTGGCGCCGGAAGGCCTGATCGAGTTCATCCCGGAAATGAACGCCATGATCGCCGACCTCAACGATGTCCTCGCGCACCACGCTGCCGAGTTCGCCGCCCAGGCTGACGACGCCAGACCGGCTTTCGTCGGCAGCCGGCTCAGCCCCGAAAATGCCAGCCTGCTGGCCTCGCTGCCGCATTACATCGTGAACATGCTGCTCGCCGAACGCGACTCGCACGGCAACCTGCAGGTCTCGCTGATTCCCACCGAGCAGTTGCTGATCGACATGGCCAGGCAGCGCGTCAGGGAACTCGATGCGAACGTCCCCTTCGCCGCGCACAGCCACTTCCTCGGCTACGAAGGCCGTTGCGGCGCACCGACGCTGTTCGATGCCGCCTATACCTACAACCTCGGCCTGACCGCCGGCTCGCTGATCCTCGACGGCCGTACCGGCTACATGGCGACGATCACCGGACTCGCCAGCGGCGGCGCACCACAGGCGATCCCGCTCGCCGGCCTGCTCAACATCGAACGCCGTCACGGCAAGGATGAGTTCGTGATCGAGAAGGCACTGGTCAAGATGGATTCACCGGCCATGCAGTACTTCGTTTCACGGCGCGAGGCCTGGGCGGCCAGTGATCTCTTCTCGTCACCGGGCCCACGCCAGTTCTGGGGTCCGACGACGGATCAACTGCCGATCAGCGTCGCGCTGAACTCCGGGGCCGACACGCTGATGTTCAGGATCGGCTGAACGAGCGGCGTCTTCGGTCAGGCAGGGCCATCGGCAACGATGGCCCTAGCTCCCTGGAGGGCTGCACTGCGCACCACCGAACGCTGCGAGGCCTCCCTCGCCACCGGCCGGGTTCCCCTTCATGCCGGCGCCAGGCCCCTCAGCCAGCCGGCATCGTTCAAAGAAGGAGCGTGTCTCGAAGATCGTGGGGGCGAAGCGCTGTCCCCGCGAAGACAGATGCCGCTTGAGGACGAAATCGAAGAGCAAGGGATTGTGGTGTCGAATCACTTCCAGCTCCGCAACCGCTGACTCCGGCAGCATGCCACGCGCGGCGAACTCCGCAGGCAGGATCAGCGGCACGATGCCCGGCAACGGATAGTCGGAACCGTTCAGCAAACGCGCATGCCATTCGCCGCGCTCGAGCAGCGTGCGCAGAACTTCCGCGCTGCGGTTCCTGAGCGTCAGCGCCGAAATATCGCCAAACAGCAGTTTCTCATAACGCGCTTCGCCCATCAGGCGAGCAAACAGTTCAAAACAGGGAAGCGGCGCGGCGTTCGCACCCCGGTCCACATCGACGGCGCTGCCGAGCGAGGCACAATGCGCCACCACCACCCGTACGCCATGGTCCATCGCCCGCCGCAGCAGGAGCGGGTTGCCAAAGGCGGGCTGATCGCCACCGGGAGCCGCTTTTTCCTCGCCCGCATGGCTGATCAACGGAAGAGCGTGTTTCGCCAGTGCGGCATAGAAGCGATCGCAACGCCTTGAGGACGGATCGATGCCCATCGCCGGTGGCAACCATTTCACCGCCCGCGCCCCTCCTTCGACGGCGATGGCCAGTGCCTCGACGCAGTCGCCGCGATACGGGTGAATCGACGCCGCCCACTGAAAATACTGCGGATGGCGCGCGGCCACGGCCTGCGCGTAGGCGTTCGGGGTATGGAAGGAACTGCGCTGCGGGTCGGCCCGACCATCGAGGTCGTGGAAGCGGTCGAAAGCAAAGAGCAGCAGCTTCGCTCCCGGCCGCAATCCTTCGACGAGATTCTGCAGGCGGTCGACGTAGCTCTCGTCGACTCGCCCCGGTGCATCATGGACGCAGCCCGCGTTCAGATAGAACAGGCGCTGCGCATACTGCAGCGGGTGCAGGAGGCTGTCCATCTGCGGATTCACCTCGATGCCGCTGTCCGAATCGCCGATACCGACCAGGTGCACATGGCCATCCAGAAACTGCGCCGGATCGACCCCGTCCCACGCGCTGCGCACCCACTCGCCGGCCGCAACGGCTGCCGGCAACCGCGCCTGGCAGCGATTGAACCAGGCTCGCCAGGGCTGCGCAACGACGCCCGACAAGGCAAGCGCGCCGCCGGCGAGCGCGGCGACCAGGGCACGGCGGCGCGGCGGGTTCATCGCCGCAGCCGACGGCCAGGCGCTGCGCCGCCGGATGAAGTGGTATCGGCATCAGGGTCAGGCCTCATCCCGCCACCGGCGGCGAATGATATGCTGCGCATTCGGCTGAAGGTTCGCCGATCGGGAACAGCGCTTCGCAGCGGAGCGGGCATGGGAGCACACCATGATTGACGGGGAACAAAGGCTGGCCAGGATCATCGACACAACCCTCGATGCGATCGTGACCATCGACGAATCTTACCGTATCATCCTGTTCAACGCCGCCGCCGAAAAAATGTTTGACTGTCCGGTTGCCGAGGCCATCGGGAGCCTGCTCGACCGTTTCATTCCAGAACGTTTCCAGACGGCACATCGCATTCATGTCGGGAAGTTCGCCACCAGTCCGGTCACGTCGCGGCCGATGGGAAGAACCTATCAAGTTCTTGGCCTCCGTGGCAATGGCGAGGAATTCCCGCTCGAAGCGTCGATTTCGCAGGTCGAGGTGGACGGGCAGAAGCTATTCACGGCATTGCTGCGCGACACCACCGAGCGATGCCAGACCGAGGCGGCGCTGCGTGCGAGTGAAGCATTCAATGCCGCCATCCTCGATTCGTTGAGCGCACACGTCGCGGTCCTCGACGGCGACGGGAAAATCGTTGCAGTCAATCAGGCGTGGTTGCGATTCGCGGCAGAAAACGGCGGCGAGACGCTGCTCGCTCATCCGATCGGTACCGATTACCTGGCGATCTGTCTTGCCGCCGCCGACCCGTTGGTCGCCAACCCCTGGGCGGCCGAAGCCCTGGCCGCCTGGACCGGCATTGCCGCGGTACTGGCCGGGCGCAGCGATTACTTTGAGCTTGAATACCCCTGCCAGGCAGCGAACCAGGAGCGCTGCTTCCGGATGCGCGTCGATCCCTTGCGATCCGGCCGCGGCGGCTGCGTCGTCGTGCACCAAGACATCAGCACCAGCCGAAACCTGGCCGACGCCTTGCGCACCGAGCGCCAGCGCCTGGCCAACCTGATCGCCGGTACCGACGTGGGCACCTGGGAATGGAACGTTCAGACCGGCGCAGTGCTCTTCAACGAACGCTGGGCCGGGATCATCGGCTACACGCTGGCGGAGATTTCGCCACTGAGCATCGCCACCTGGTTCCGCTTCGCGCATCCGGACGACCTCGAAAAATCCAACACCCTGCTGCGCCGACACTTTGCCGGCGAATTGCCCGCCTACGACTGCGAGTGCCGGATGCGCCACCGGGACGGCCACTGGGTATGGATTCGTGACCGCGGCAAGGTCATGGACTGGAGTGCCGACGGCCGGCCACTGCACATGTTCGGCACCCACCTCGACATCACCGAGAGCAAGGAGGCGGAAGCCCGGCTGCGCCGAATGAACGAGAGCCTCGAGGCGCACGTCGCCGAACGTACCCGGCAACTGGCCATCGCGACGCAGATGGCGAGGTCCGCCAACCGGGCGAAGAGCGCTTTCCTGGCCAACATGAGTCACGAGATCCGCACCCCGATGACGGCCATTCTCGGCTTTGCCGAATTGATGAAACAGGACGGTCTCAGCACCCCACAGGCAGAGCGGATGGACAAGTTGCACAGCGCTGCGCAACACCTGCTGAGCCTCATCGACAACGTACTCGACTTCTCGAAGATCGAGGCCGGCAAGCTGGTTCTCGAAGAAGTCCCTTGCCATGTGGCCCGTATTGTCACCAGCGTCGTCGAAATGAGCACGGATCGCGCCCGGCAAAAGGGCCTCACGCTATCGTGCGATTGCCAGCCCCTGCCCGGCCCACTGCTCGGCGACCCGACACGCCTTCGGCAAGCCCTGCTCAATTACGTCAGCAACGCGATCCGGTTCACCTCACAGGGCAGCATCCGGGTCAGCGTCCACCGCCAGCAAGAAAGCAAGAACCACCTCATGCTGCGCTTCGAGGTCCGCGATACCGGCATCGGCATTGCCGCCAGCTCGCTCGGGCGACTCTTCCGGCACTTCGAGCAAGCCGATGATTCGATGACCCGAGTGCATGGCGGGACCGGTCTCGGCCTCGCCATCGTCAAACAGATCGCCGAGAGGATGGGTGGCAGCGTCGGGGTTGACAGTACCGAGGGGGCGGGCAGCACCTTCTGGTTCACGGCCTGTCTGCAGAAGGCGCCCGAGAGGGCCGGCGGCGACACCGCGACGGCGACCGCGGGGGTGGACACGGGGGCGCAACAGGCGCCCCCGGAAGGACGTATCCTGATCGTTGACGACGAGCCGATCAACCGCGAGGTGATGGTCGCGATCCTGGAAAACATTGGCCTGCTTGCCGACTGCGCGACCAATGGCGCGACCGCGGTCGAACTTGCCGGCAGGGGAGCTTACGCTCTGATCCTGATGGACCTGCAGATGCCGATCATGGACGGATTCGAGGCGACGCGCCGGATTCGCCAACAGCCGAAGCACGCGCAGGTGCCGATCCTGGCCCTCACCGGCAACGTCGTCAAAGAAGTCCAGGATCGCTGCCGAGCCGCCGGAATGAACGACTTCATCGCCAAACCCTTCAGAATGGCGGCGCTGCTCGAAGTCGTCAGGCGCTGGCTGCGACCGTCGCCCGGCGCATGAGGACCTTCAGTCGGCGGCGGCACCGGCAGGCGATTCTTCGCTCGCCGCCTCGGCGTGCCACATGCTGCGCGGCCACAGGATCGCCAGGGTGCTTCCCTGCCCCGGTACGCTCTGCATCTGCACATGCCCTTGATAGAGGTGCACCAGACCGTGCACGACGGCCAACCCCATGCCTGCTCCCATGCCCGGTTCGCGGGTGGTGAAGAAAGGCTCGAAAATGCGATCGTGAATCGCCTGCGGGATACCGCAGCCCTCGTCGCTGACTGCAACGCGCACGAACTCGCCGGCAAACTCGGCATGGCAGGAAGCACAGACCCCGACCGGATCGACGCTTACGCGGTGCGCCAAAATGCGTACCTCGCCCGGCCCGGTCATCGCACTGCGGGCGTTCAGGCAGAGATTGACCAGGATCCGATACAGGTGTGAGCGATCGATGTCGAGCGCCGGCAGATCGTCGTCGATGTGCATCGACAAGGTCACGCCTGTCGGGAAGGATGAAGCGAGCAGATCGACCACTGCGCGCGCCTCATCGGCCACCGATACCACCGAAACATGGAGCGTGCCGCCGCGCGAGAAGACCAGCAACTGCTGCACCAAATCCCTGGCGCGTTCGCCGGCGGTTTCGATCTCCTCGAAATACGAGGCCACGCGCCCGGAAACGCCGGCAGCGCGTACCACTGTCCTGCCCAGCCCGGAAAAACCGAGAATGGCGACCAGGATATTGTTGAAGTCATGCACAATGCCGGCAGCCATCGTCCCCAGAATCTCCATGCGTGCCGCCCTGGCGAGGCGGTTCCTGAGTTCGTCCTGCGCGCGCTCGGCCTCGATGCGATCGGTCACATCCTGGTTGATGCCGATCACCGACAGAGGCGAACCATCGATCGCGAAAAGCGGCTGCGCCAGCGCCCTGATCATGCGGATCTGCCCATCACCGCGGCGAATCCGGAAATCCACCCGGAGCTGATGGCGTCCGCGGATCGACGCCTGCAGCGCGGCTTCCGCGGCCGGCAGATCCTCGGGCAGGATGTGCTTGCACCAGTCCTTGCAGGTGGTCACGGCCGCCACGGCCGGGTCGATGCCGTACAGCGCGTAGATCGACGCATCCCAGTGCAGGCGCCCACCGACCGGATCATATTCCCACACTCCCAGACCAGCCAGGTCGGTCGCCAGCCGCAGACGCTCGGCAGCCGCCCGCTGCTCGGCATGACGCTCTGCGCGCAGGACATCGAGACGCCGTTGCCGGCGCTGCACTGCAGACAGGGCAAATACCGACGACAGCAGCGTGGCCAGAAACAGCCCGAGATGCCAGGTCGCCATGCGGTGCCAGTTGGCATGGATCGTGGCGCGCGGCCGGGCGACGCCGACCAGCAGGGTTGCATCGATGCTGCCGGCCGGCAGCGCGCGTACCGCCACCAGCAGCTCTTGACCGTTCGCATCGTACACACCGCTCAGCAACGAGGCCGTCTGCCCGCTCTCGTGCTGACTCGGAAGGAACGTCGTCGCACCCGCGGCCTCCCATCCACCGCCATCCGACCTGGCCGCTACCCACTCGAACCGCTCGCCGCCCGCCTGCACCGACACCCGCAGGTCCGGCGCGTAACGCACCAGCGCCATCAAGGCACGGAAATCATCCGGAGGCAGATGCCGTACCATCAGGTCAGCGAGCTGACGTGCCGCAACCTGCAGGCGATCTCCTTCTTCCTGCTCGACAGACCGATACTGCTGCAGCAGCGACCAGGCGTTCGGGCCACCGAGCAGCAGCAGGGCGACGGTCAGCAACCCCCACTCCAGGCAGTATCGCCGCGACCGATACGCACCCATCAGGCGCAGCCCTGCCGGCAGGCACGACAGACCGCAGGGTCAACTGGCAGTGTTCGGCGGGTCTGATGCATCGGTCAAGCCATTTTTCGGTCATTCTCTGCAGGATTGCCAATCATCGGTAGAATAGCGCACTCTGTCATCATTGCACCCTGAAATCCGTAGATCACGCCCATGGCCGCAAATCCTGCGAACCGGTCCATCTGCATCGTCGATGACGATGCGCAGGTTCGTGGTTTCCTGCAGGAAGTGCTGGCCAGCGTCCGGCTGGTCACCGAGGAATACTCGTCCGGCGAGGACTTCATGCGCCGCTGGCGCCCCGGCAACACCGACTGCGTGCTGCTCGACATCCGCATGCCGCGCATCACCGGACCGGAAGTCCATGACTGGTTGCGGAAGCGCAATCCCGAGATCCCGGTGATCTTTCTTTCCGGCTATGCCGACGTGCCGACCGCAGTGCGGGCCATGCGCCTTGGCGCTTTCGACTTTCTCGAAAAACCCTTCAACGTCCAGCACCTGATCGAGCGGGTCAACGCCGCCATGCGCCTGGCCGACGAAAGGCGAGCGGCAGCAACCGCGCCATCGGCGCCGGACGACGGCTGGCAAGAATCCCTGACCCCGCGCGAACAGGAAATCCTGGCCGCGATCATCCTTGGCAAGCGCAACAAGGTGATCGCCGCCGACCTTGGCATCAGCGAGCGCACGGTCGAGACCCACCGCGCCCACATCATGGCCAAGTCCGGCGCCAGCAACGTCATCGAACTGGTCGGCATGGTCGCCGGCCGGCTTTCAGTAATTTCAAAGTAACTCAATGGATGACACGCCCTAGCCAAATTCCGCAACCTGTTTTTTTGAATGTTCCTTGGCGGGTCGCCGTTGGCGGCAAAGACAGTCTGTCATCAATCCGTCACAAAGCGGTCACATAATCTCTGCGTCGTTTCGATCCACTCTAATCCCCTCCTCGAACCTCACCCGCAGCGGGACAACTGCCATCCTTCGGCACATAGGATCGCTGTCGAACCCTGAACCTGTTACTTCTTCCTGTCACGGAGATTTGAATGTCAGCATTAGCCCCTCCTCCCGGCGATGATCCGATTGCCGCCGCAACACATGCACTCAAACTGAAAAGGCTGGCCGGAAAAACCGGCGAGATGCCGGACCAGAAAAAAGGAAAGAAAACCGCAAGGACGGTTCGCTGCAAGGTGCGCCTGACGCGCAGCGAATTCCTCGAGCTCTCCAAGCTGAAAAAACAACTGGCGCGCAAGGGCGTCTCGGCCAGCAAGGAAGAGCTCGTTCGCGCCGGTCTGCTGCTGCTCGTCCATCTCGACCGCAGCGAGCTGAAGACAGCGATTCGTGACGTCATTGCTCCGGAACCTGCGACCGAGGAAAGAAAATAGCGGCCAATCCTCCGGCCATGAACGACATCATCAACCGCTGGCAGACCAAGGACGGCGCATGGCTCGAAACGCACCGCATGCGCCTGAGGTACCGGATCAGGCGGATCTTCCCCCAGCCAGCAA
>DIME01000188.1:73260-100621 GCA_002425405.1 Candidatus Accumulibacter vicinus | reverse complement strand
CGGCGGATGGCCCCTGGCACGAATCCGTCCCACGACGGGCGATGGCAGCTCGTCTTGCTTCAGTCTGGACCTATGCGCATGGCTACTTCCAACCCGCACCTACCAGGCGATACTCGAGGCGCCGATAACTGTGCGCACATACAGTTATCGGCGCAATGCCCTCAAGCGGCAGCACGCGCGCCCTCGAGCATCGCGGCTATGCCGTGGCCGTCATCAGCAGTACGGAGAGGGCAACGGGTTGTTGGCAGTCCCGAGCGAAAAGGCCCACTGCCACCAGGCGGCGGTCCACTCGCCGACGGTCTTGCCCGCGACGAGCGAATGCGGCGCCAGAGCGGTCACTGCCGCATCCGCCGCCGGTGAAACCGGAGTTGCTGCCAGAGTCGGTGCGATCGCCAGAGCCCTCACCGATTGCAGCCTCGGCTTGAACGCGACCATTCTTGCGTGTAGAGCAAGGATTCCTTACTTTGCACATGGAGAGCCAGATGCTCGCGAGGATGACCTCGAAGAACCAGCTGACATTGCCCAAGAGCATCACGGCGGCCGTCGACGCGGCAGAGTACTTTGAAGTGGAAGCCCGCAACGGCCAGATCGTGCTGACGCCGGTCCGCATCCAGCGGGGCGACGCCGTGCGCGCCAAGCTGGCGGAGCTGGGCCTGCAGGAGCAGGACATTGCCGACGCCGTGCAATGGGTGCGACAGCCGCCGGCCGCCGCAACGTCGCGCACGGAATGAGGCGCACGGTCGGCCCGCCGCGCGTCGTCATCGACACTGGCCTCGTCCTGTCGGCGCTGGCTTTCGCACAGGGGCGCCTGGCACCGCTCCGCCACGCCTTGGCGGGCGCACCGCATCCAACCGCTGATTTCCCGCGCCACCACGGCCGCGCTGATCCACGTCCTCGCCTGTCCGAAGTTCAAGCTGTCGGCCAACGGGCAGAACGAGTTGCTGGCCGATCACCTGCCCTGCTGCGAGACCGTGCGCATCCCCCAACCGCCCCCCGCCACCCCGGACTGCCGCGACCCCTTCGACGTACCCTTCCCTGCAACTGGCGCTCGCCGGGCGCGCCGAGGCGCTGCTGACGGGCGACCGGGGCCTGGTCGCCCTCGCCGGCAGCTTCGCCTGTCCGACCTCGGCGCTGACGAGTTCCTGCAGACGCTGCAGGCGTAACGGCGGGCAGGCCGCCGCCGATTGGCAACACGCACCGGCATGGAGCGCAACGTCCGCGACAACGCTGTCGCGATATCGCCAGACGTGTCGTGGGCGTAACGATGGCAATGGCCTCTGGCTGGCTTGCTTGGAACCTTCCAGGCGGGGGACCGATCGCACCCTCGAGGCAGCCCCGGTCGGCGTGCGGTCCGCCGTCTCCCCGGGGCATGGCGCGCGCTCCCATCCGGACCAGCGCACCCGGTCGGGCGCGCCGCGAGTCCGGTCCGCTGCCGATCGGAGAGCGAGCCAGCACCCGCAGCGTCGTCGCCGGGTTGCCTCGCCGCTCAAAGGGCTTGCCGCTCGACCCAGGCGGTCCACCGATCGGCCGCCGCATCCCGCTGCGGCTGTTCGGCGCCAGGCAGATAGCGCCCGAATTCGCTCCACAGCGACTGCCAGTCGCCGCGACCATCCAGCCGGGGGAAGATCCGCCGCAGGACGACGAAGGCGCGTGATCGCGTCATCCGTCCCGGCGCCTTGAGCATCGGCACGACGCGCAGCCCGGAGCGCCGCACGCTCTCCTCGCTCGCCAGCCGCAGCCAGTCGTCGGGGTCGTCGAGCCGGCGGGGGGGCCTGGTCATCACGCGCGCCCAGCCCGCGCGGACCGATCAGCACGAGTGCACGGCACGGGACCTGGCGGAACAGCGCAGGACACCGCGCCCGTCGCCCGCAGGCCAGGACGGGCGCGGCTCCAGGGTCCGCGGCAAGGCGGACCCGTACTCATCATGACGGGGCCTGGACGCTCTCACGCACACCCGGGGCAGCCTTGGCCGCCCCGGCTCCGGCCCGGAAGCGTACTGGCGAGGCGGAAACCCAGGTTGTTGTTCCGGTTTCCGGGCTCGTTCCTGTTGCGGTAGGCCGCCCGCGCGTTCTCCGAATCGTTGTTCCAGGAGCCGCCGCGCACCACCCGCCGGCCACAACGGACCCCGTCAGGCTTCTATGGCAACTGGTACAGTGGATCGAACCAGCCGCCACGGAAGATTGCCCGGCGCAGCCGCCACGTGTCGGCATGCGCCGCGTGGGCTACCCAGTAGCCCACACGCTGTTCCACCTCCTCCTGCGTCACCGTCCCGGCGCGCCAGCGGTCACGCAGGCTGCGCAGCCGGTTGCGGAAACGACGCACATTCTCCTCCGGCAAGCGCCGCCGATTGCCGCTCATGACGACCAGCCCGAGGAAGGCTGACGGCTCGCTGCTCGGCAGAACCAGCGTCTTCCTCGGATGCAGGACCAGCCGTCGCCCCTCGAGATAGCGGGCGAGCGCCGCGCGCCAGTCGTCGAGCACCAGAGGATCATCGTGGAACAGCGCGAAATCGTCGACATAACGCAGGTAGGGCGCGCGCAGTACTTCCTTGACGTAATGATCGAGCCCGTCGAGGTAAATGTTGGCGAAGAGCTGGCTGGTCAGATTGCCGATCGGCAACCCGCGCCGTCGTGCCAGCGGCGAGAACAGGTCGTCGCCGGGGAAGTAGTGGTTCACGGGCTCCTGCGCATTCGAGCCGTCGATGATCGCGTCGATCACGCGCAGCGTCCGCGCGCAGGCGATCCGCCGCCGCAGGTCGCGCTTCAGGATCTCATGGTCGATGGCGGGGAAGTAACGATGGATGTCGCAGCGCAGGACATGCCGGTAGCGGTTGCGGAAGTGCTCGTAGCGCGTCACCGCCCGATGCGTGCCCTTGCCGACGCGGTTGGCGAAGCTGTCGTCGATGAAGCCGCGCTCGAATATCGGCTCGATCACGGCGCACAGCGCATGCTGCACCACCCGGTCGCGAAACGGTGCAGCGGAAACCAGCCGTGGCTTCGGGTCGCGCACCTCGAAGCTCTTGTATGCACCCGGGCACCAGGTTTCCGCATTGAGTAGCCGTTCCAGGCGCAGCAGCTCACGTTCGAGATTGGCGAAGAAAGCCGCCGCTCCAGGCTTGCGCCGCTTGCCACGCAGCGCGCGCAGCGCCGCCTCGCGCAGCGCGCGGAAGCTGGCGATTTCGCCGAACAGATCGTCAACCCTGCGCGGCACGGTTGGCCTTGATCCAGCCGCCGACCATACGGCCGATCTCGTCGAGCATTCGCGCCGCGTGTTCGTAGCGGCGCAGGTCGAGGTAGTGCAGCTCGGCGCAGACGCGGAACAGAAAGCGCAGTTTCTCGAGACCGAGGTTGGCGTCGCTCAACGGCCGCTCGCGCGCCTTGCTGTACGTCGCCTCGATCAGCCGCTCGAAGACGTCGAGCGCCGTCGCCTGGATCCGATCGCCGAGCAGGAACTTCTGGCTGCGCGGCAACTTGTCGAGCGTCGGGATCAGCCAGACGATGAAGCGGAACATCGCTTCGAGCGCCGGTCCCGATCTGCGCGCCGCGTCGCCGGGCCGGCGAGGTTCGTCACTTGGTGAAGAAGCAATCATGTGGTGGATGCAAGAGGTAAAGAGTCAAAGAGGCAAGAGGTCAGAGCGTCCTGGCGAGGCGGAAACCCAGGTCGTCGTTCCGGAGCCCGGGCTCGTCCCAGTAGCGGAAGGCCGCCCGCGCGACCTCCGGTTTGCTGCTCCAGGAGCCGCCGCGCACCACCCGCCGGCCACAGTCCCCCTTGAGCCACGGCAAGCCGTCCATCGGCGCGCCGGCATAGCTGTCGTTCCAGCAGTCCTGTGTCCATTCCCAGACGTTACCGATCATGTCGTACAAACCAAAGGCGTTGGGCGCAAAGCTGCCGACCGGCGCCGCCCGCTTGCCGTTCCACTGGCTTCCCGAACCAAAGAAGTTGGCGCGGTTCGTTCCGGGCTCGTTGCCCCAGGGATACCTCGTCCGCGTCCCCGCGCGTGCAGCATACTCCCATTCGGACTCGGACAGCAGCCGGTAGGGCTTGCCCGTCTTCTTCGCCAGCCAGGCGACGTAGGCCTGCGCGTCGTCCCAACTGACGTTGATCACCGGCTGCCGGCCGCGTCTCCAACCTTCGTCGCCAGGCTTGTACTTGCAGCCGCGATCCGCCACGCAGGCATCCCACTCGTCGAAGGTGAGCTCGTACTTGCCGACGGCGAAGGGCTTGGCGAAGGTCACCCGCTGCTGTGGTCGTTCGTCGGCGAAACCTTCGGTCCCCGGCGAGCCCATCATGAAACTGCCGGCGGGAACAACCACCATTTCCGGGCATTGGTCGCAATCGCGGAAAACGCGCTCGTCCGCGGCCGGACCGGCATCGGAAAAGCTCCACAGCACCACCATCCCGGACCGGCCGACCGACGCGAGCCCCTTGCCGTCGGGGTTCCAGGCGACCGCGGCGACCTCCTCCCCGTGAACCTCCAACGGAACGCCGCGCAACCTTCGCCCGGCGACGTCCCACAGCCGGAGCGAGCCGTCGTCGCTGGCCGAGGCGAGGGTCGCACCGCCTCGACTGAAGGCGAGTGCCGCGACCCGCTTTTCGTGCTTCGCCAACGACCCGGGCAACCGGGCGCGGGCCGCGACGTTCCACAAGACGATCGCGCCCTGTTCGTCGCCCGTTGCGAGCACGCCGTCGGCACGCCAGGCGAGCGCGCTGAGGGCCGGACTGCGCCCGCCTCCGGCAGCCGCCGCGCTCTCCAGCCCGGCAAGCGGCTGGCGGCTCGCCACATCCCACAGGAGCACGCGGCCGTCGACGCCGGCGGAGGCGAGGGTCTTGCCGTCGACGCTGAAAGCGAGCGCCGATACCGCACCCTGATGAGCCTCGACTCGCTTCGTCGCTGCCTTGACCGAGGCCGACACGACGGCTGATGTCGCGCCACGCTCGATCGCCGCCGCCGGCGCACTTTCCCCGGCCAGAACGGTCGATCGCGGGTCGAAACCCACCTTGAGGAAGGGGCTGCGCAGCGGCGCCGTTGCTGCAGGCGCTGGCGCAGCTCGGGGTGTTTCCACGACGGCATCGTCGAACTTCACCTGGCCATCGGCGCCGCCGGAGGCCAGCGTCCGTCCATCGGGGCTCAACGCCAGCGCCTGCACCGGGCCGCTGTGTACGGCGACCGGATCGCCGAGCAGCCTGCCGGTGAGCGGGTCACGCCGGTAGATCGTTCCCTGCTCGCTGCCTTCGACCAGCACGCCCTTGCCGAGCGCCAGTGCCGACACCTGCGCATCGTGGCCGGTCAATGGCGGCAGCGACTCCTTGCGACCGGCCACGTCCCAGAGCACCGTTGCCGCCTCATCGCTGGTCGAGGCGAGCCGCGCGCCGTCGGGGCTGTAGGCCAGCGGCCGCAGCACGGTCTGGCGCGCCGGCGGCGCGGCACCTGCGATCGGGCGCTGGACGATCGGCTGCCGCTCGCCAGGAGGCACCGTCAGCCACCACAGGCCAGCCACGACGACCAGCGTCGCCAGCGCCGGGATGATCGGCCGCACGCCATGACGCGACTGCCCGTTGAGGTACCACAGCCGCTGCAGCAGTGGCGGTGCGGCGAGGGTCAGCGGGTCGATCGTGTCGCCGGTCAGGGCAGAGAGCAGCACCCGGTCGTTCAGGGGGTGGCCGGGGTCCAGTGAAGCCAGCGCAGCGGCCTCGCGGCGCCGTCGCCGCTGCTCGCTCCGCGGCGGGTCTTCCTCGGCGAACTCGAGCGGCAGCCTGTCTCTGCTGCCCTGGCCGGCAGCATCGAGCAGGTGCCACAGCGCGTTGCGCGCCTGCCGCTTCCAGTAGGGCGGCAGTTCGCCGATCAGGCGGCGACGCAGCCAGTCGGGCATCGCGCCGAGCCGGAACCAGGGCAGACGCACCAGGGCGGGCAGGATGCGCGCCAGGCGCTCGCCGTCGAGCAGGCGGGAACCGAGGGCGAGGGTGACCTCCCAGCGCATCGCCGGGTAGATCGCGCAGGTGGCAAGCCAGAAATGGCCCATCGGGCCGAGATAGCGCCGCAGCTCACCGCACAGTGCTTCCTCGGTATCGGCAGACGGCGGTGTCTCGTCGAGCCAGCGCACCGGGTTGCGCACCAGGCGCTCGGGATAGCTCCAGGGCCAGCCGCCGTTGCCGGCAGGTGGCGATTCGTCCCCCAGCGCAAACGCCAGCAGCCCGGCGGGGGTGGCTGGCAGGACGGCGAATCCAGCCTTCTCCAGCGCGAGTTCGCGATAGGCGCCGGGATTCGGCAATCCGGGAACGAAGATCGCCCTCTTCGGCCAGGGCGCGAAGCTGTCGAGCCAGTCGACGACCTTGCCGGACAGCGGGTCGAACAGGCCATCGGCGTCGCTGAAGACGAGCAGCGCATGCTCGGGATAGAGGCCCGCGAGGTCGGCCGGCGCGACGAAACGCGCCTCGCCGGTGGACTTCCGGCAAAGGCGCGGGTCGCCGTTGAAGTCCCAGCAGTCGAGGTAGACGCCGTCCCGGCGCAGGCGCGCAAGCAGTTGGTCGAGCAGTAGCGCCTGCTGGTCGCGGCCGCTGCGGCGGTCGACCAGGACGAGGTATTCCGGCGCCGTGCGCCGCCGGCCATGGACCGGCGTGAAACGGCCGCGCTGGTTGACGGTCGCCTCGACCGTCGCGGCGACATCGAGCCGGCGGCTGAGCACGCTGCGGTGGCGGCGCAGTTCGCGCAGGGCGTCGCGCAGTTCGCGACCGGCAAAGAGGCGTGGCGCGTCGCTGGCCCACAGCCGGTGCAGGCGATAACGCTTCTCCGCAGTGTCGGCGGGGAAGCGCCGCAGGACGGCGCGGCGCGCATTGCCGCGCCGATGGACCGACCATAGCCACCACCAGAGCGCGGCGATGGCGAGCAGCACCAGAGCGAACCGCAGGCCCGCCGGCAGCCGCGGCTCGGCTGGCGGTTGCGGCGGCGGCACCGGCGTCTGGACGGCCGGCGGCGGTACGAGGGTGGCGGTCGGCGTGGCCGCGGCACGGTCGGGGGCTTCCGGCGGCGGCCGGGGCCGTAGCTGGAGCTTGAAATCGATCCTCGTCTCGGGCGGCGATTCGATCGCTTGGCTGTCCGCGTCGTAGTCTTTGGCGGCGGCCTTGATCGTCGCCGGCAGTTCCCTGCGGCGGTAGGTGCACGAAAAGAGGCCTTGAGCATCTGTCGAGGTGCAGTTCCTGGTCTCCTCGCCATCGCGGTTGACGAAGGCAGTCGTCGCGCCGCGGATGGCCCCGTGATCGCCGGCGACCGACCCGTGCAGTGTTCGCTCCCTGAGGTAGTGATCCCAACCGATCCAGCCTGCCACCGGCGCACCCGCCAGCAGCAGGGCAGCGGCCAGATAGGCCAGTCGACGCCCGATGCGGCTCCAGTCAAGACGCGAAGTGGATTGGCCCCCGCCTGCTCCGCCGGCGCCCGACATGCCATCGCTGCCGGGGATCGGTACGTCGAGTGGTGCCAGCCATTCCCGGTACAGTCGGCGGAAGCGGTGCTGCTCGTCGGGATTCGAGCAGAAGACCGGCGCCAGCCAGCGATCGAGATCTGTTTTGTGGACCGGCATGCGGCCGTTGACCGCCAAGTGCAGGAGCAGGTCCTGCGCTGCCAGCAACTGATGGGCGCCGACGTCGAAGCGCTCGCGACGCAAGGCGCCGCCGAGATCGACCAGGTCTTCGGAGGTCAGCACGGCGCGGTCAGCCGAACGACTACTTCTTGTTCAGCCAGGCAAGCAGTTCCTGACGCACGGGCGAAACGTCGTCCTGGCTCTTGCAGAGCACGCCGAGGCTGGCCATCACCCTCTTGTCTGTCCGGTTGGCCACAAGCCAGGCGCGTGACTCTGCGCCGATGCGACGCAGGTAGGCAAGCCAGTCGATGAATTCGGCGGTGGCGGGCTTCTTGCCGAGCTTGGCAATGCCGCGCACCCGGGCAAGAAATTCGATGCTGTCCGCCAGCAAGGGGTCGTTGGCATCCAGCCCGGTGCGCAGGTGGATGATCTCCTTCAAACGCTCGCGATCGCCATCGGGGAAGTCGATGTGGTGGTACACGCAGCGCCGCAGGAAAGCGTCGGGCAGGTGCTTCTCGGAATTGCTGGTGATCACGACCACTGGCTGAAAGTCCTTCGTCGCCTGGCGCACCACGTTGCCCAGCTCGGGGATGGCGAAACGAAGCTCTTCGATCTCCGCCAGCAGGTCATTGGGGAAATCACGGGGCGCCTTGTCGATCTCGTCGATCAGCACCACGGCGCGGCAGGGAAGCTCCCGGTCGCTCGGCCAGTCCTTCGGTAACCATTCCCGATAGGCATCGGGATTCGCCAGCCATTCGTTGAGAGCGTCCCTCCCGTTGGCGACCAGGATCGCCTGGCCAAGGGCCTGATAGTGGATGAAGTCGCGGTCGTCGATCACCGGCAAGGCGGCATCCGGCTCGCTGCCCTTTCTTTCCCTTGCGGCTCGCAGATAGGCAGCGTCGAAGCGCCCGATGCTGTCGTAGGTGTAGAAGAGATCTCGAGCGATACTGCTGGACTTGGTGTCGAAGCGGAACAGCGGATACCCCAACTGCCAGGCAACACTGCGCGCGAGCTCTGTCTTGCCCGTTCCGGGCTCGCCGGTGACGAGCAAGGGTCTGCCCAGCATCAGCGCGACGTTGACCGCGGCGGCGAGGTCGTCGCCGGGATCATAATGCCGCGGATCGGTATGCCGGTCGCGCGTCAGGGACTCAACAGTCTTCGCGTACGGGAGGCGCGTGTCCGGCGCCTTTCTCTTGTAGGGCATCTCGGTCATGATGCTGTAGGGCATTTCGGTCATGACGGACTTCTCCGGGGGTTAGGGAATTTCCGCGCCAGTTCGGCAAGATGTGGCGCGAGTTGTCGCATCGGCCGAGTCACGCGCAGCTCACTTTCGAGCGCCTGGATGCTGTCCTCCGGGATGCTGCAGTGCTGCATCACATGGCGGTCCGTCGTCCAGTACCTGACATCGCTCCAGTCGACCTGGCTGAGCGGATCGAGCTTGATGCAGTGAATTTGCGGGTAGGCAGCGGGGTCGAGTCCTTGAACCAGGCGCTCGAGTTCCTGGGCGCGCCGCTCCCGCTCCCGGCGCTCGGGAACCGGCAGCTTCTGGTAGGCGCGTTCGTACCGCAGGCAGAGGCAGTGGAAGGGTGCGCGTTTCAGTTTCACATCGCGCCACTGTGTGCTCCAGAATTCGAGGATCAGCGGCAGCACCCGCTTGACGTCATCAAAATCGCGGCTGTAGAAATCGGACACGAACAGCAGGTGGCGGTCATGGGTGGCGACGCACTGGCGAACATGCCCTCTGATCACCTCGAACCTGGAGTCGGCGACGCGTTCTCCGGAGGGCCACTGGTCGTACAGTTCGTGCCAGAGATCCTGCACGTCCTTGAGGGGACGCAGATCGGTGAGCTGGTGTCTTGTGATCGCTTCGGCCTGGCCCAGGGCCAACCGATCTGGCAACACGATGCGCTGCAGACGATGGACGAATTCGCTGTGACACTCCTCGTCATCGCCCGGAACGATGATCACGACCGGGCGCAGCGGCTCATCCGTGATGCAAGCCAGCTTGCGGGTCAGCGGATTGATCTGCGGTTTGCGGTCGCAGAGATGGGGCAGGAAGTCGAGATCCGGACGAGGCGCCGGCATCGGCAGCGCGTCGTGTCGGCCCGCTGCCGCTGCGCCCTCGTTCGCCGCGCCCTCGTTCGCATTCGGTCCTCCCGACAGCAGGCGCCTGAGCCTGTCGGTGACGATCTCATAAGCCTCCGTACGGTTGCCATAGCTCGAGACGGGCTTCTTCGGATCGGGGACGGCCTGAAGCTCGGCGAGGCCGAGCGGGCCGAGGTTGACATTGGCATCGAGAATGACTGGCACGACAATTCTGCCGGCGGCAGCGAGATCACGCGATCTCGGCAACTCGATTTCCCGGCAGAACGTGGAGGCCACGAAACGTGGGCTGAGGAGCAGCAGGATCAGGTCGGCCTCTTCGAGTCTGGCAAGGATTTCGCTGCGCCATTTGCCGCCAACGTCGATGTCTCGATCCCACCACGGTTCTTCGATCAGCTTCTCGACTACCAGAGTCGCGAGGTTGTCGCGGAGGTCTTCGAGAAAGCCATCGTCCTTGTGCGAGTACGACAGGAAGACCTTGGCAGGCCGACCGAGCCTCATGGCACGCCGCCGTCTGCAATGGTGCCTGCGGCTTCTGGCGGGGCCAGACACTGCCCGACTTGCCGCAAGAAGGCGCCAGGCGGTAGCGGCGCGCCGCCCAACCCGCTACTCGCAGCCATTCACCCCTGCTTCCACGACACCCGAAGCCCCCCGTCCTGATTGCTCATTGCGCTGCAGCCTGTCGGCTACCGGCTTGCCCAAACCCGCAAGCGACCCGTCGAAACCACCCAGTCTGCCAATTTCAGACTTCCTGATCTCGCCGGAAACGTTGTTGGCACTTTTGTGGCTCTTGAATCACGGTCTTGCTGGAGTTGATGGCAGTTTTTGTGCCATTTCAATTCCTGGCAAATGCCCCAAAGCCCCGCCCGGATCAGGAAGTCTGAACTTGCTTCGAGCAAGATGACGGGTGCGGACCGCCGGGCGTTTCAGGCGGAGATGGCGTTGAAGTACTGTGGCGGCAATCCTCGACGCGCGGAGGACGTCTTCGGATGGAGCCGGAAGGCGGTGCAGCTTGGCTTGCACGAGAAGCGTAGCGGGATGGTTTGTTTGGGGCATCACCAGTTCTGCTGCGGAGCCAAATTGTGGGAAGAGAAGCACCCGGAGGTGGCACAGACCCTCTGGGCAGTGGCACGCAGCCATTCCCAACAGGATCCGACCTTTCGCACGACGCTGTCGTTCACCCGCTTGACGGCCGAGGAAGCGATCAAGCAGTTGCGGGCGCAAGGATTTGCCGAGGACGTGCTGCCCTCCAGGAGCTGCATGTCGGAAGTGTTGAACCGTAATGGGTACCGGCTGCGTCCGGTGATCAAGGCCAAACCCCAAAAAAAGTCCCCGAAACCGACGCCATCTTTACCAACATCCAGCGACAGGACCGGGCTTGCGAAGGCAAAGCCGTGATGCGCTTGAGCATCGACTGCAAGGCGACGGTGAAGATTGGCGAGTACTCGCGAGGCGGCCAGACGCGGGGCGACCCTAAAGCGGCTGACCACGATATGGGATGCGAGGAAAAACACACCCCGTTTGGCGTGGTCAACGAAGACAGCGGACAACTGCACCTGTCCTTCGGAAGCTCGGCCAAGACCAGCGATTTCCTCGTCGACAGCCTCTACGCCTGGTGGAAGTGTCAATCGCCGGAGGAGCAGGCTCGTGTCACGGACCTGCAGATCAAGACCGATAACGGGCCGGAGAGCAGCGGCCGACGCACCCAATTCCTCAAGCGAATGGTCGAGTTTGCCGATCACACCGGCAAGTCCATCCACCTTCTGTACTATCCGCCCTACCACAGCAAATACAATCCCGTCGAGCGTTGCTGGGGAATCCTCGAAAAGCACTGGAACGGCGCCAAACTGACCGATACGCAAACGATGCTCGAGTGGGCCAAGAGCATGACCTGGAAAGGGCTTCATCCCATCGTCGAGTTGAGCCGCACAGCCTATCAGAAAGGAGTTTCCCTCGGCAAAGACGCCATGCAAGCTGTCGAATCCAGACTGGAACGAAACCCGCTTCTACCCAAATGGGACATCTTGATCCGACCGGCTTGCTTGGTATAAGGATTTGCGGAGATCACCTTAGCTTCACCGCCTGCGGGAAGGAAGTCGATTTCCCCGGCTTGACGTCGTCGGCAACGCATTCGATGTACTCCAGCGCGCCGTACTCGCGCCATACTTTGCCGGCCTGGCGTGCGATGCGCCGATAGGCCGCGAGCTTCTGCTTCGGAACGGCGAGGACGAAACCATCCACGTAACAGGTCATATCCAGTCTCCTTGACTTGGGTTGGGGGTCAATCCCGAGCGGGCGCGCCGAGTGGAAAGTAATGGCGGAAAGGCCGCCCCTCGTCTACCGCGCGCGCGAACGAGGGTCGCGCCAGCAGGCGTTGGCGATAGGCCTTGAGCGCGGCGAATTCGTCGGCGATCGGATAGGTCCAGTCGGCATAGAACAGCGACGGCGCCGCCGCGCAGTCGGCCGTCAATACGAGGGATGGGCGTAACGGACGAAGCTCATGTCGATGCCGCCTCCCCCCCGCGTACCGCCGCCTCGATCGCGGCGATGTCGATCTTCCGCATGGCCATCATGGCCTCGAACGCGCGCTTCGCCACGTCGCCGCCGGTGGCGAGTGCCTGGGTCAGCACGCGCGGCGTGATCTGCCACGACAGGCCCCACCTGTCCTTGCACCAGCCGCAGTCGCTTGCCACGCCACCGTTGGCGATGATCGCCTGCCAATATCGGTCGGTCTCGGCCTGGTCATCCGTCGCGATCTGGAACGAAAACGCCTCGCTGTGCCGGAAGACGTCGCCTCCGTTGAGGCCGAGGCAGGGCAGGCCGCAGACGGTGAATTCGACCGTCAGCACGTCGCCCGCCTTGCCGCCGGGATAATCGGACGGCGCACGATGCACCGCCCTGACCGCGCTGTCCGGGAAGGTTCGGGCGTAGAAGCGCGCGGCTTCTTCCGCATCGTGGTCGTACCACAGGCAAATCGTGTTCTTGCTCATCGTGAATTTCCTCTATCCGTTACCGCGTTGATTCTCAGGTCACGTACATGGTCCCCCGTTCAGTACCTGGCGTCTTCGGGCAGTCCTTCTTCCACCGGCCGCACCTCGATTTCGCCATAGCGCGCACCCGGCCACTGCGCCGCGATCTGGATCGCCTCGTCGAAGTCGCGCGCCTCGATCAGGAAAAAGCCGCCGAGCTGTTCCTTGGTTTCGATGAAGGGCCCGTCGGTCACCGAGAGGCGGCCGTCGCGCACTTTCAAGGTCACGGCCGACGACGCGCTGCGCAGCGCCCGCGCGTCGACCAGGTGCCCGCTTTGACGCAACGCCTGAACGTAGGCCAGCGTCTCCTCGCGCACCGCGTCCCACTCCGCGCGCGGCATGCGTGTGAAAGTGGCTTCCGCCTCGTAGGCCAGGCAAAGGTATTTCATCGTCTCATCCCGTCGCTTGCGGGCTGGCGAATGCCACGGCAATGCGCGGCAGCGCCGTCGATCGCAGGTAAACAGGTTCGAGATGGCCGCGCGGTGGCGGCAAACCTGCCAACAGCGTCACTTGGTCGGCCCTGTGCGCAGACTTTCATCGTGTCGCGCTCGCCTCGGGCTCAGGCACGATGACCATCCACGACACGCCGAAGCGGTCCGCCACCATGCCGAAGCAGGGGGAGAAGAAGGTTTTGCCGAGCGGCATGACAACCTTGCCGCCCGCCACCAGCGCATCGAAGCGCCGCCGCGCCTCGGCTTCATTCGCCGCCTGCAGCGAGAGCGAGAAGCCCTGGAAGTTCGGATGGCCGATACAGTCGTCGGCCATCATCAGTGTCGCCTCGCCGACGCGCAGGCAGGAATGCATCACCTTGTCGTCGTAGCCCTCCAGCATGCCCGGGCATTTCTCCGGCGCCTCGCGGTAGTGCATCAGCATCTCGAGCTCGGCGCCGAGCGCCTGCCGGTAAAAGCCGATGGCCTCTTCGCAGCGGCCGTCGAAGAACAGATAAGGTTGGATTGGCATTACGGTCTCCTTGAGAAATGTGGTGTTACGACATCGAATGCAGGCCGATCATGTTGCCTTCGGTATCGACCACGAGCGCGATGTGGCCGTACTGTCCGATGGATGTCTTCTGCCGGTGAATGCGGCCGCCGGCCTGTTCCGCCTTCGCCGCCTGGACGGCGCAATCGGCGCCTGTGAAGTAGATGATCACGTTGTGTCCGCCAGCTTCGAGGCCCGGCATCCTGACCAGCGCACCGGTCGCGCCCATGGCGTCCTGAAGCATGGGGAAGGCCCACATCTCCATGCCCGGCGGCTGGCCGGGGCCTTCGAGCCGGGTGAGCTGCGTGCCGAACACCGTCTGGTGGAACGCCTTGGCACGCGGCATGTCGTCGACGTAGATTTCGAACCAGCCGACCGGGTTCCTCGGGCAATCGTCGCTCATCCCTGGCTCCTCAATCCGGAATTTCGGGCTCGACCAGCCGCGCCAGCGCCTCGAGCGATTCCTGCCAGCCGAGGTAGCAAAGCTCGGTAGGGATCACTTCAGGAATACCCTCCTGCACCGCGACCAACTCGGTGCCACAGGACACGGCGCGCAGGGTGACGGTGGTGACCATCTCGCCCGGCAGGTTGGGAGCGTCGAACTTGTCCGAGTAGCGGAGGCGTTCGTTGGGTACCAGTTCCAGATAGGTGCCGCCGAAGGCATTGCCGTTGCCGGTGCTGAAATTGGTGAAGGTCATGCGGAACGTGCCGCCAACCCGGGCATCGAGGTGGTCCACCTGGCAGGTAAAGCCGTTGGGCGGCAGCCAGCGCGCCACGGCATCGGGGTTGGTGAAGGCGCGAAACACCTTCTCCGGTTTCGCGCGTATCACGCGATGCAGCTTGACGGTTCCGGTGGGCATGGAAGTCTCCTTGAAAGGGTGGTTGAGGTATTGTTTGTCTTTGCCTCTAGTCGAACCGCCCGCACCGCTTTCGACCACCGTGGCGAATTTTTTTTACCGTGGCTACGGCTTGCCGCCGCGCTTGCCCGGCACCAATTGACGCACCGGCCGCACCTCGATGCTGCCGACGCGTGCGGGCGGGATGGTCGCCGCCAGCTTCAGCGCCTCGTCGAGATCGGCCGCCTGCAAAATGTAGAAGCCGGTGAGCTGCTCCTTGGTCTCGGCGAAGGGACCGTCGGTGATGGCGACCTTGCCGTCGCGCATGCGCAGGGTGGTCGCCGTGCTCACCGGGTGCAGTGGCGCACCGCCAAGATAATGGCCGCTGGCGCGCATCGCGTCGCCGCAGGCAAGGCATTCGCCGTCATCGATCTCTTCGAGGCGCTTTTCATTGGCGTAGACCAGGCACAGGTAGTTCATGGGTTCTCCTTGGAGTGCTGTTTGGTGGATTCATTCCTGGTCGTTCGACAAACTGCCAAATCGACAGGGCCGAAAATTGGTCGATCAGGCGTTGAAGGTCGCGCTCGAGTTCTGGCGGGTCGGCGAGCATCACCGCGCCGATGGCGAGTGCGGCCAGGCAAGTTGATGTCGTTGCCTATGCTCGTCGTTTGCCGTCGCTTCGGCCGGTACCTGTCAATGTCAACCGGCACCCCCCTTTACATCCAACTCCGCCAACCTTCCCTCAATGAACCGCCGCTCCGGTTCCGATTGCGTCAGCTCCAGCGCGCGCCGATACGCCGCGCTTGACTCCTCCAACCGCCCCAGCCGGCGGCAGAGCTCGGCGCGGGCGGCGTGGGCGAGACGGTATTCGTCGAGTTCGCCTTCATCGAGCAGCGCATCGATCAGCGCCAGCCCGGCGGCCGGGCCGTCGCGCATGGCGATCGCGACAGCACGGTTGAGCGCCGCGACGGGCGAGGCCTCGACGCGCAGCAGCACATCGTAGAGGCCGACGATCTGTTCCCAGTCGGTATCCGCGGCGCTCGCGGCCTCGGCATGCACGGCGGAAATGGCGGCTTGCAACGTGTAGGAACTCAGGGCTCGGGGCGGGTTGGCGGCGTGGGGCTCGCGCAGCGCCTGCTCGACGAGCGACTTGCCTTCGCCGATCAACGCCCTGTCCCACTGGCCCCGGTCCTGCGCGTCGAGCAGCACCGGGGCGCCCTCCGCCGAGACGCGCGTGCCGCGGCGCGATTCGTGCAGCAGCATGAGCGCGAGCAGGCCCTTCACCTCGGGCGCCGGCAACAGCGCTAGCAATAGGCGGCCGAGGCGGATGGCCTCGCTACTGAGATCGTGGCGCGTGAGGGCGCTACCGGCACTGGCGTTGTAGCCTTCGTTGAAGACGAGATAGACCACGCGCAACACGTTGTCCAGCCGCGCCGGCAGTTCGTTCGGCTCCGGCACCTGGTAAGGGATGCGCGCCGCGCGGATCTTGGCCTTTGCGCGCACGATGCGCTGCGCCAGCGTCGTTGGCGAAACGAGGAAGGCACTGGCGATTTCCTCCGTGGTCAGGCCGCAGACTTCGCGCAGAGTGAGCGCCACCTGGGCGTCGGGCGCCAAGGCGGGGTGGCAGCAGGTGAAGATGAGGCGCAGGCGGTCGTCCTCGATCGGTTCGCTTTCGTCCCAGGCCGGCGCCGGGTCGGCAATCGCCGCTGCCAGTTCCTCGTCCAGTGTGGTGAAGCGGGCATCGCGGCGGATCGCGTCGATGGCTTTGAAGCGGCCCGCCGACACCAGCCAGGCGCACGGATTGTCTGGCACGCCTTGCGCCGGCCAGTGCTCGATGGCGGCGCGGAAAGCCTCGTGCAGCGCTTCCTCGGCGAGGTCGAAATCGCCCAGCAGGCGGATCAGCGTCGCCAGCACGCGCCGCGATTCACGGCGGTAGATCTCCTCTACCCTGTCCGACAACTTCGCCGCCTCGCCGTCCACCGTCATGCGCTCCATATTACTGGATTGGACAGCCGTTTCTGTGCCGCGGCACGGCTGTCTTCAGGGTGCGCAACCAGGCGAGGTCGGCCTGCACGGCCTTCGAACCCGGCAGGACGATGAGATCGCAGGCCGGTGGCGGCTCGTTCGGGCCGACGAAGCGGAAGTCGACTTCCGGATGGAAACGCAAGGGGTCGAGGTCGTTGTGATTCGAGATGCGTGGGTAAGTCGGGACGGCGACACGCAACGCCGCTCCGTCCTTGCGCGTTCCGGTGCGTGGCACGGCATCCTCGGCGTCGAGATAGAGACCGTGCAGGTACGGCAGGACGCCCAACACGGGCTTGCCGGTGCGTTGTTCGAGCCAGCGCAGGCCGCTTTCGAGCAGGCCGATCTCGCCGCCGTCGCTGGTGACCGCCGAATTGAGCGCCATGTTCTGCGGTTTGAAGGGTGCGACGCGAACGCTGCGGCGGTGCAGGATGCGGCATAACGCGGTGACCAGCACGCTCTTACCGGCGTCGGAAGTGCAGCCCTGAATCATCAGGCTGGGGGTGCGCTGCTCGTTCATCGTAGAATCCGGGTTTCGACGCCCCGATTCTCGCATGCCCACCCCTGCCGTTTCACAATTCCTCGTCGCCGGCGTGCCCGAGGCGCTGTTGTTGCCGCTGGCGGCGATGGCCGGCGCCGGACTCGATTGGCTGCTGGGCGAGCCGCGGCGCTGGCATCCGCTGGTCGGTTCCGGTGCCCTGGCCGGCCGTTGCGAAGCCGCCTGCGTGGCCTGCTGGCCTGGTCGCTACTTGTCGTGCCGCCGGTGGCTGTGGTTGCCTGGGTGGTGCCGGCGGGTCTGGCCGGCTGGCTGATCGACGCCGGCCTGCTCTACCTGGCACTCGGCGGACGTAGCCTCGGCGAACACGCCCGCCGCGTCGCCGCCGATCTGGCGAGCGACGACCTGACGGCGGCGCGCCGGCACGTCGGCTGGATGGTCTCGCGGCAGACCGCAGAGCTCGACGCTGCGGGAGTGGTCGGCGCCTGCATCGAGTCGACACTCGAGAACGGCAATGACGCGGTTTTCGGCGCACTCTTCTGGTTCGCGCTGCTCGGCGGTCCGGGCGCCGTCCTCTTTCGCCTAGCCAACACGCTGGACGCGATGTGGGGCTACCGCAACCCTCGTTTCGCCGAGTCCGGCTGGGCCGCGGCGCGGGCCGACGATGTCCTGAACTACCTGCCGGCCCGTTTGAACGCCCTGACCTACGCCCTGTGTGGCCGCACGCGCGCCGCGCTGCGTTGCTGGCGCGCCCAGGCGCCGCACTGGAAGCCCGAATGCCGGTCCGGTGATGGCCGCCGGCGCCGGCAGCCTGGGTCTCTCGCTCGGTGGCCCGGCGGTCTATCACGGTCGGCTCGAGGAGCGGCCGCGGCTTGGCGAGGGGCGGCCAGCGCGTGGCGAGGACATCGTGCGCGCGCTGCGCCTGTTGCGCAACGGCCTGGTGCTGTGGCTCGCGGTGTTGTTCTGCGGGGGCTTGGCGCATGCTTGAACACGGTGGCCGCTTGCGTGCCGCGACGTGGCTTTACGCGCCCTACTGCGGTGCCGCGTTAGCCTGCCCACGCTGCGGCGGCGAGATGCGAATCATCGCCTTCCTCACCGACGCCGGCGCGGTGCGCGACATCCTGAC
This sequence comes from Candidatus Accumulibacter vicinus, assembly GCA_002425405.1. Classification (GTDB taxonomy): domain Bacteria; phylum Pseudomonadota; class Gammaproteobacteria; order Burkholderiales; family Rhodocyclaceae; genus Accumulibacter; species Accumulibacter vicinus. Next base: position 82,457 of record DIME01000188.1, on the reverse strand, counting down.
CGATCTGGGCGAGCCAACATCGCCGCCACGCCTGATGCCCGCCCGTGCACCGCCGCTCTGGGAGATGCAGGGCGCCACCCTGGGCGAGGACGACCCACAGGCTCAACCGGCACCTGAGTACGAATTCGACCAGCGTATCGCCTGGTAGGTGCGGGTTGGAAGTATCCATGCGCAAAGGTCCAGACTGGTGGTCGCCAGCCTTCCCGAAGCTCGTCACCCTCGCTTCCATCCCTTTCACCAGGCCGGCTCGGTTCCGCCTTGCTTGACGCAGAGGTGTTCGAGAAGCGTGACGCGCTCGCGTGTTGTATCAGCCAGGCCATTCCTGAGAAAACGCCGATCCTGGCAAGCAAGACCGAACCCTCAACCAGAAACTGCCTCGCACGGGCGATCAATTGATTATAATCAGACTGTTACCGAAGAGTGACGTGAGCTGCCCAAAGTCCGCCGGCATGTGGGAGGTGACCAGGGAGGCGGCGCTGCTTGTTGGTTTCCCCATCACTGACCATAGGGGGCATCATGACCATTGCAAACTTGACCTTGACCCAGGTACTGGACCAGCTCAACTCGGGCCGGAGCTGGCGTGGCACCAGTATCAGCTATTCTTTTCCGGGCACGGCCCCGGGTCTGTATTCGCAGGGCGAGGCTGCAGCGTTCCGTTCATTCGATGCTGATCAGCGGTCGATGATGACCCTGGCGATGGTCACCTGGGACGATCTGATCTCTCCGGACTTTGTGCAGGGCACGGCGGGCACCACCTACATCGAGTTTGGCTACACCACCTCCAATATCGGCTTCGCCCACGCCTACTACCCGGAAATCGGCAGCGCCTGGTTCAACAGCACCGAATCGGACCTGATCACGCCGCTGATCGGCGGCTACGGCTTTGATACTTTCATCCATGAACTCGGGCATGCGCTGGGTCTCAACCACATGGGTGACTACAACGGCAATGGCAACTGGGCACCCTCGTCGTACCAGGATAGCGTGGTGCTGTCGGTGATGTCCTACTTCGGCCCGCGCTACGCGGCGCCCTATTACTCGTCCGAGGTGATGCAGGCCGACTGGACGGGCAGCGATGGCCGGACCTACTCGGCGCAGACGCCGATGCTCAACGACGTCATGGCGATCCAGGCGATTTATGGAGCCTCCACCAGTACGCGGCTGGACAACACGGTCTACGGCTTTGGGAGCAACATCGTCGACAGCACCCGTGCGATCTATGATTTCTCGCGCAATGCGCATCCGATCCTGACCCTCTACGACGCGGGCGGTCTGGATACCCTGAACCTGAGCGGCTGGTCCACGCCCAGCCGCATCGACCTGCACGCTGGCGCGTTCTCGTCAGGTAATGACATGAGCAACAACATCGCGATCGCCTACAACGCGACGATCGAGAACGCCGAGGGGGGCGGCGGCAATGATGTGATCACCGGCAACGACACGGCCAACCTGTTGCGCGGCGCCGCCGGCAATGACGAGCTCTACGGCAGTGCCGGTGACGATACGCTGGTCGGCGGCACGGGCAACGACGACCTTCGTGGCGGCGCCGGTACCGACACAGCGGTGTTCGAGGGCAGCTTCGCCAGTTACACCATCAGCAGCAGCGGCGGTGTGCTGACCATCAGCAGCTCGACCAGCGGCAGCGACCGGATCAGCGAGGTCGAACGTTTTCAGTTTGCCGACAGCACGCGCACGCTCGACCAGTTGTCTGCCGACAGCGACACCACGGCACCGCAACTGGTCAGTCTGAACCCGTCGGACAACGGCAGCAACGTCGCCGTCGGTGCAAATCTGGTGCTCAGCTTCGACGAGGCCATCAAGGCCGGCAACGGTACGATCAGCATCTATCACAGCGACGGCAGCCTGGCGCGCAGCATCAGCGCCGGTGATGCGGCGCAGGTGCGCATCAATGGCAGTACCGTGATCGTCGACCCTGCCACCGATCTGCTGGCCAGTCGCGGTTACTACATCACCGTGTCGACCGGCGCATTGACCGACCTCGCGGATAATCCCTTCGCCGGCATCAGCAGCGCGACCCGCTGGAATTTCAACACCGGCAGCACCGACAGCACGGCTCCGCAGATCGTGGCACTGACGCCGGCTGACGACAGCGGCAATGTCGCGCGCAATGCCAACCTGGTGATCGTCTTCAACGAAAGCGTTCGCACCGGCAGTGGCAACCTCAACATCCGCGATGCACTTGGGCAGCTACGCACGATCGCGGTGACTGACGGTAGCCAGATCACGATTGACGGCAGTACGGTGACGATCAATCCGACGGCCGATCTGGCTGCTGGCAGCAGCTACACCATCACCGTCGATGCCGGTGCTTTCCGCGACCTGGCCGGCAATCCCCATGGCGGCATACTGACGACCAGCGCCTGGAACTTCAGCACCGGCGCCGCCACGGTGACCGACGACTATCCCTACAGCACCGACACCCCCGGGCTGGTCGTCGTCAATGGCGCAAGCGCATCGGGAGTGATCGAAGTGCCTAAGGACCAGGATCTGTTCCGGGTCGAGTTGCTGGCTGGCGTCAACTACACCTTCGACCTGCAGCGCAACGCCGGCGGACTGGCCGACCCCTTTCTCGCGCTGTTCAGTCCGACCATCACGCAGGTGGCCTTCGACGACGACAGCGGCGGTTCCGGCAACGCACGCATCAGCTATACGGCGTTGACGACCGGTTCGTACTACCTGGCCGCTGTCGACTACGACACCGGCACCGGCGGCTACCTCTTGCGGGCCACGACCGCTGATTCGGTGGCGCCCACCCTGGTCAACCGGACGCCGGCGGACGATGCGCAGGCCGTCAGCGTCAGTGCCGATCTCGTGCTGGGCTTCAGCGAAACGGTGCTGGCCGGCAGCGGCAGCATCCGGATCTACAACAGCAACGGCAGCCTGGTGCGCGAGATCCATGCCAATGACAGCGCCGCAGTGCGTATCGCGGGCAACAGCGTCACCCTCAACCCGGGCGAGAACCTGCCTGCAGGCACCAGCTTCTACGTCAACGTCGACGCAAGCGCCTTTCACGATGCCTCGGGCAACAACTACGCGGGCCTTCTCGACACGAGTTCGTGGAACTTCACCACCGCCGCCGTGCCCGCGACCGACGACTATCCATTGAGCCTGAACACCACGGGGATGATCACGGTCAACAGTCCGGCGCTCAGCGCCCGCATCGACAGCAGCAACGACGGTGACCTGTTCAAGGTGGACCTGAGCGCTGGTGCCACCTACCTCTTCGACATGATCAGCCCGCTCAGCAGTGCGGTAGACCCTTTCCTGGTGCTCTACGGCCTACAGCCCGAGGTGAACCTGATCACCTACGACGATGACGGCGGTCCGCTGCCGCTGGATTCGCGGATCTACTACACGCCCTCCACCTCGGGGACCTACTACCTGGCGGCCTACGACTATGCCGAGGCGACCGGCACTTACAGTATTTCTGCCACGCTCCCGGTCGACGACTACCTGGGGTCGACGGCTACAGGCGGCCGCCTGGTGAGCGGCGGCTCAGTGCTCACCGGCAGCATTGGTGTTCCCAGCGACATCGACATGTTCGCGCTGTCCACGATGGCGGGCGTGCAGTATTCGGTAGACCTGCGCAGCACCGGTCTGGCCGACCCCTACCTGGTGCTGCTCGACGCGGACGGCACCGCCATCGCTTACGACGACGACAGTCTGGGCTCTCTCAATGCCGAAATCACGTTTACCGCGCAGACCAGCGGCACGATGTACCTCGCCGTTTCCGATTTCGATGTCGGTACGGGCGCCTACAGTATCAACGCTTTCCCACGCGTCGCGAACATCACCGGCACCTCCGGTGGCGACAAGCTGACCGGCGGTGCGGACAACGACCTGATCTATGGTTTGGGCGGCAACGACACGCTGACCGGCGGCGCGGGCAACGACACCTTGGGTGGCGGTGACGGCATCGACACCATCAACTATGGTGGCCCTGCCAGCCGTTATGTCCTGGGTGTGCCGGGCACTGGGTGGTCGGTACAGGATACTTCCGGCAGCGAGGGTCGTGACCTTCTGTACGATTTTGAACGCCTTCATTTTTCCGACCACAGTCTGGCGATCGACATCGACGGCCATGCCGGCACGACCGCCAAGATTCTGGGCGCGGTCTTTGGTGCGACTGCGGTCCACAATCGCACCTATGTCGGCATCGCGCTCGGTCTGCTCGACGGCGGCATGTCCGACCAAAGCCTGATGCAACTGGCGCTCGACGTCAGGCTAGGTGCCGCTGCCAGCCACCAGGCGGTCGTCAGCCTCCTTTACACCAATGTGATTGGCAGTGCGCCTCCGCCCGATGCCCTGGCGTACTTCACCAGCCTGCTCGATAACGGTGTGCTCACCCCGTCCGGCCTGGGTGTACTGGCCGCCGAAACCACGCAGAACGCAGTCAACATCAATCTCGTGGGGCTGTACGAGTCTGGTATCGAGTTTGTCTGAATCCCGCAGCAGACCCCATCAAGTGGCTGCTCGGATCTGCTCACCGACTGACGCCGGCTGCCGCAAAACTGGCCATTTCGTTGAGGAAGGCGGCGGCAGCGCGCACCAGCGGCCAGGCCAGTGCAGCGCCGGTGCCCTCGCCGAGGCGCAGGCCGAGGTCGAGCAGCGGTTCGGCGTTCAGGGCGCGCAGTTGTGCAAGATGGCCAGGCTCTGCCGAGCGGTGGCAATAGACACAATAGTCGCGAATATTCGGTGCGATGGCGGCGGCAACCAGCAGCGCTGAAGTGACGATGAATCCGTCGATCAGCAGCAGCAGACCGCGCTCGGCAGCGGCGAGCATCGCGCCGCTCATCATTGCGATTTCAAAACCTCCGAACTCGGCGAGTACGCACAGCGCGTCGGCGCCAGGGGACAGCGCGGCACGCTTCACCGCCTGCGCCAGCAGCGCCTGTTTGCGGGCGAGCCCAGGATCGTCGAGGCCGCTACCCCGCCCGACGCAATCGGCCAGCGGCGTGCCGGTCAGAGAATGCGTCAGCAGCGAAGCAGCGGCGGTATTGCCGATCCCCATCTCGCCGAAACCGACCACCCGGCAGCCACGATCGGCCAGCGCACCGACGATGGCCGCGCCGCGGGCCAGCGCGGCATCGCGCTGGCTCGCGCTCATCGCCGGCTGTTCGAGATAGTTGCCTGTTCCGAAAGCGATCTTGGCGTCGACCAGAGCGTCGCGCACGCCGAAGTCATGCGCGACGCCGGCGTCGATGACCTGCAGTTGCAGGCCGTTGTGACGGGCGAAGACATTGATCGCTGCGCCGCCAGCGAGGAAGTTTTCGACCATCTGCCAGGTCACTTCCTGCGGGAATGCCGAAATGCCGGCGCATGCCGCGCCATGGTCGCCAGCGAAGACCAGCAGGTGAGGATGGTCGAGACTCGGCGTCAAGGACTGCTGTATCTGCCCGATCTGCAGCGCCAGACGTTCGAGCCGACCCAGTGAGCCGGGCGGTTTGGTCTTGCCGTCGATGCGGGCCTGTAGCTCGGGGACGGCGGCGGTGGGCGGGATGGAGAAATGCATGCGCTGGCCAGAGGGGAAGAAAGACGCCGATTATACGCATCCCCGGTCGTGCTAAGCTTCGCCGCATGCGAGAACTGATCATCGGCGGTGCCCGTTCGGGCAAGAGCGTCCTGGCCGAACGCCGGGCCAGCGAAAGCGGATTGCGCGTCATCTACGTGGCGACGGCGTTGGCACTCGATGCTGAAATGTCGCGGCGTATCGAACATCATCGGGCGCGGCGCTGTCCCGAATGGGGTCTGGTCGTCGAACCGATCGAACTGGCCACGGCCCTGCATCGACACGCGGCGCCCGAAGTCTGCCTGCTCGTCGATTGCCTGACGCTGTGGTTGTCGAATCTGTTGTTTGCCGGCGAAGCGGCGAACCAGGCTGAAGCCGGCGAGGCGGTGCATTGCCAGCGCCTCGCCGGCGCGACGCAAGCACTGGTCGACCGGCTGCCGGAACTGCCGGGGCGGGTCATCCTGGTCTCCAACGAGGTCGGTTGCGGCATCGTGCCGACGACGCCACTGTCGCGACTGTTTGCCGATGAGCATGGACGGCTGAACCAGCGGGTGGCGGCGGTGTGCGAACGGGTGACGCTGGTGGCGGCGGGTTTGCCGCTGACCCTCAAGTAGCTGGCGCTTGCTCTGCTGGCGGCGGATCAGTGTTAATGTTGATCCTGTCTGACAATTTTGCCGAACGAGGAGCCAAGAGATGTACAAGCGAATCATGGTCGCGGTTGATGAGAGCTTCATGACCAGCCAGGTCATGCAGGCAGCGATTGAACTTGCCAAGGCCAGCGGTGCACGACTGGCGATCTGCCACGCGATCGACGAAACGATTCTCGCGCAACGGGAAATGGCGATGATGTTGCCAAACAGCGTTGGCAAGACCGAGGCGCGCATGCGCCTGGGTGCGCAGGGGTTTCTCGGCCGGCTTGCCGACGAGGCGCGGGCGGCCGGGATCGAGGCCGAAATCAGGCTCGTCGAGTCTGAGCAGAAGCATGTTTCGGACATGCTCATCGACGCGGCAAGCGAATGGCAGGCCGACCTGGTGGTCGTCGGTACGCATGGGCGGCGCGGCATCGAGCGCTTCTTCGTCGGCAGTGTCGCCGACCGCCTGGTGCGCAAGGGGCATACCTCGCTGCTGCTGGTGCGCGGCGAAGAGAGCGACGAATAGCCAAGGAATCTAGCTGATGGCCTGCGCCGGCAGCCACTCGGCCAGGCGCTGCAGATCCAGATGTTGCTCGACGGCGTCGGCGAGGCGGTCAATGTCCTGTTCGCGGCGCTGACGCGGGTCGAAGTCCTGGGTTGGCCGGTATCCGGCCCAGGTCAGCAACGCCGATAGCGCTGGCGGAGAATCGAACAAGCCGTGACAGTAGGTCGCGAGAATCTGTCCATCGTTCGATAGTGCACCATCGGGCTGGCCGGCGAGGAGCGCCGCCGGTCGGGCCAGTGCCGCGCCGCTGGTGACGCCCATGTGGATGCGGTAACCGGCGACCGTAGCGGCTCCGGGAAGCAGCAGTTCACCACGGACATTCTCCAGGGTCTTCTCGGTGGCCAGGTGCGTTTCATAGTCCAGCCATCCGAGTCCCGGCAGGCTGCCGGCCGGGCCTTCAAGCCCCTGCGGATCGTGCAGTTCGCGGCCGAGCATCTGCAGGCCGCCGCAGATGCCGATCAGTTTGCCGCCGTAGCGCAGGTGGCGACGAATGAACTCCTCCCAGCCCTGCGCACGCAGCCAGGTGAGATCGGACTGTACCGCCTTGGAACCAGGCAGCACGATCAGATCACAGGGTGGCGGTGCCGCATTGGGCCCGACGAAGCGAAAATCGACTTCCGGATGGAAACGCAGCGGGTCGAGATCGTTGTGGTTCGAGATGCGCGGATACACCGGCGCGACGACCCGCAGGCCGCTCGCCGCTTTGTTCTCCACGGTGCGCGGCACGGCATCCTCGGCATCGAGATAAAGGCCGTGCAGATACGGCAACACGCCGAGAACCGGCTTGCCGGTGCGCCCTTCAAGCCAGCGCAGGCCGCTCTCGAGCAGCCCGATATCGCCACGAAAGCGATTGATCACGAAGCCCTTGACGCGCGCCTGCTCGGACGGCGAGAGCAGGTCGAGGGTGCCGCAAAGATGCGCGAAGACACCACCGCGATCGATGTCGGCGATCAGGATCACCGGGCAATCGACGGCTTCGGCAAAACCCATGTTGGCGATGTCCCGGTCGCGCAGATTGATCTCGGCCGGGCTGCCGGCGCCTTCGACGAGCAGGCACTCGTACTGTGCGCAGAGGCGCTGCCACGATTCGAGTACCGCCTGCATGGCGCGCGGCTTGTAGGCATGGTAATCGCGCGCGTCGAGGTCAAGCAGTGCCTTGCCGTGGATGATCACCTGTGCGCGCTTGTCGGTCGCCGGCTTGAGCAGCACCGGATTGAAGTCGGAGTGCGCCGGCAGGCCGGCAGCGAGTGCCTGCAGCGCCTGCGCGCGACCGATCTCGCCGGCATCGACGGTGACCGCCGAATTGAGCGCCATATTCTGCGGCTTGAAGGGCGCGACGCGAACGCCACGGCGATGCAGGATGCGGCACAGCGCGGTCACCAGCACGCTCTTGCCGGCATCGGAAGTGCAGCCCTGAACCATCAGGCTGGGGGTAGGGGTCTTGTTCATCGTAGAATCCAGGTTTCGTCGCCGCGATTGTCGCATGCCAACCGTCCTTTCCCTACCCCTGCTTGCTGCCGAAATGCCAACGTCGCTGTTGCTACCCCTGGCGGCGATTGCCGGCGCAGGACTCGACCGGCTGCTCGGCGAGCCGCGGCGCTGGCATCCGCTGGTCGGCTTCGGGGCGCTGGCGAGCGCCTGCGAGCGCGCCCTGAACACCGGCGAACGGCGCCGCCTGCGTGGTCTTCTGGCCTGGTGGCTGCTGGTTCTGCCAGGCGTCGCGATCACCCTGCTGGTCCTGCTGGCGATGCCGCCCGGTCTGCCACGCTCGCTCATCGACGCCGTCCTGCTCTATCTGGCGCTCGGCGGATACAGCCTTGGCGAACATGCCCGGCGCGTCGCCAATGACCTGGCGAAGGGTGATCTTGGCGCCGCACGCCAGCACGTCGGCTGGATGGTGTCGCGCCAGACCGAAGAACTCGACAGCGCCGGTGTCGCGTCGGCGTGCATCGAATCGACACTGGAGAACGGTAACGACGCCGTTTTCGGTGCGCTGTTCTGGTTCGCGCTGCTTGGCGGAGCGGGCGCAGTTCTCTTTCGGCTGGCGAACACGCTCGACGCCATGTGGGGATATCGCAATCAGCGCTTCGGCGAATTCGGCTGCGCGGCCGCGCGCATCGACGACCTGCTGAACCTCGTGCCCGCGCGTCTGACCGCTTTGTCCTACGCCATTTGCGGGCGCACGCGCGCGGCATTGCGCTGCTGGCGGGAACAGGCGCCACGCTGGAAAAGCCCGAACGCCGGCCCGGTGATGGCCGCCGGCGCCGGCAGTCTGGGTCTCGCGCTCGGTGGTCCGGCGGTCTACCACGGCCGGCTGGAAGAGCGGCCACGCCTTGGCGAAGGGCGGCCAGCCAGCGGTGAGGACATTGCTCGTGCGCTGACGCTCGTTCGTCGCAGCCTGCTGTTGTGGCTGGCAGTGCTGCTCGCCTGGGGGCTGCTGCGTGCTTGAGCACGGCGGTCGCCTGCGCGC
>DIME01000188.1:0-73205 GCA_002425405.1 Candidatus Accumulibacter vicinus | reverse complement strand
TGATGGCCGCCGGCGCCGGCAGTCTGGGTCTCGCGCTCGGTGGTCCGGCGGTCTACCACGGCCGGCTCGAAGAACGGCCACGTCTTGGCGAAGGGCGGCCAGCCTGCGGCGAGGACATTGCCCGCGCGCTGACGCTCGTTCGTCGCAGCCTGCTGTTGTGGCTGGCAGTGCTGCTCGCCTGGGGGCTGCTGCGTGCTTGAGCACGGCGGTCGCCTGCGCGCCGCCGCCCGGCAGTACGCGCCTTTCTGCAAATGCGAGCTGGCCGACTGGCTGGATCTGTCTACCGGTATCAACCCTGACGCGTATCCGCTACCGGCGATCGACCCGGCCTGCTGGCATCGCCTGCCCGAAGACGACGATGGCCTCGCGGCAGCGGCAGCGATCTACTACGGCAATGATCGCTTGCTGGCGCTGCCGGGATCACAGGCCGCGATCCAGTGGCTGCCGGCGCTGTTCCCGCCGGTCGCCGTCGCTTGCCTGACACCGATCTACGAAGAGCACCCGCAGGCCTGGGAACGCGCTGGCCACAAGCTGCGCCGCCTGCAGAATGTTCCTTTGGCACGCGCGCTGGCTGCAGCGACGCCGATCATCGTACTCTGCAATCCCAACAATCCGACCGGGCGAACGCTGCCAGCCGGAGAATTGCTCGCCGCTGCCGCGCAACTGCTGCGGCGCGGTGGCTGGCTGATCGTCGACGAGGCGTTTGGCGATCCCGACCCCGAGAACTGTGTCACCGCCCTCGCCGGTGGCCCGGCAGCACCGAATCTGATCGTCCTGCGCTCGCTGGGCAAATTCTTTGGTCTCGCCGGTGCACGGGTCGGTTTTGTCTTCGGCGCCTCCGACAAACTCGCCAGACTACGCGAGGCGATGGGGCCCTGGCCCTTGTCGGGGCCAGCGCGCGCCGTCGCCCGGCAGGTGCTCGCCGACGGCGCCTGGCAGGTGCAGACGCGGCGCGATCTGGCGCTGGCCTCGGCGCGGCTGGCGACCTTGCTGGCGCCGCTTGGCGAGGTGAGCCACAGCGCGCTGTTCGCCACCGTCGCGACGGCGCATGCCGCGGCCCTCTTCGAACACCTGGCCCGGCAGGCGATCCTGACCCGGCATTTTCCGGCGCACGGCCTGCTCCGCTTTGGCCTGCCCGGCGGCGAGGCCAAATGGCAGCGGCTCGGCAGTGCCCTCGCCAACTGGAACCCTTGACATGCCCTGCGCGCGCTGGCCGCGAACTTTTCGCCGTCTGGTTGCTGATGGCCTGCCCGATCGTGCAGGCCCAGATCAGCGTCATCGACGATAGCGGAGCCACGGTGCGCCTGGCGCAGCCGGCGAACGCACCCTGACCGAAACGCTGTTTGCTGCCGGTGCCGGCGAGCACATCGTCGGCACCGTCGACCAGGCATGCAGCCCCTTTGCTTGCTGCACCCGGCGGCCCGCCCTCCCTCGGTATTACGGATTTCCACAATATTCATTCAGGCTGATTCTTGCGATATTGGCGCCTGCAGGACGCGCAGTAGCATTTCACATCATCATCAATGGAGGAGACAATAAATGAAGTTTTCCAAGCTGCTCTTCGGTCTGGCCACCTGTGCGCTGTCTGCGACGCCCTTCAGCGTCCTCGCGCAACAGCCGATCGTCATCAAGTTCAGCCATGTCGTGGCGCATGACACGCCCAAGGGCCTGGCCGCCGAGTTCTTCGCCAAACGCGCCGGCGAACTCACCAAAGGCAAGGTCAAGGTCGAGGTGTACGCCAATTCGACCTTGTATAAGGACAAGGAAGAGATGGAAGCCCTGCAGCTCGGCGCCGTGCAGATGCTCGCCCCGTCGCTGGCCAAGTTTGGTCCGCTGGGGGTCAAGGAATTCGAACTCTTCGACCTGCCCTACATCTTCGACAACTATGCCGAACTGCACAAGGTCACCCAGGGTCCGATCGGTCAGAGCCTGCTCAAGAAACTGGAGCCCAAGGGGGTAACCGGTCTGGCCTTCTGGGACAACGGTTTCAAGTCGTTTTCGGCCAATACGCCGATCAAGATGCCGGCCGATCTGAAGGGCAAGAAGATGCGCATCCAGTCTTCGAAAGTGCTCGAAGAGGAAATCCGCGCCTTGAGCGCCTTGCCGCAGGTGATGGCTTTCTCCGAAGTCTATCAGGCGCTGCAGACCGGCGTGGTCGATGGCACCGAGAACCCGATTTCCAACCTGTACACGCAGAAAATGTTTGAAGTGCAGAAGCATCTGGCACTGACCGAACACGGCTACCTCGGTTATGCCGTGATCGCCAACAAGAAGTTCTGGGAAGGACTGCCGGCCGACGTGCGTGGTCAGCTCGAAGCAGCGATGAAGGAATCGACCGCTTACGCCAACAAGATCGCCAAGGAGCAGAACGACAAGGATCTGGAAGCAGTCAAGAAGACCGGCAAGACGCAGGTCTATTCGCTGACCCCGGAAGAGCGGCAGGCTTTCAAGAAAGCGCTGGCGCCCGTGCATCTGAAGATGGAGTCGCGCATCGGCAAGGATCTCCTGCAGGCGGTCTACAAGGAAACCGGTTTCGATCCGACCAAACCCTGATCATTCGATAAGACAGAAGACAGCCCGTTGGGATGCCACGCCTGACGGGCTTTTTTTCAGGCAGATGGGGGAGTTTTCCACATGAAGCTACTTGATCATCTCGAGGAATGGCTGATCACCTTCCTCATGGCGGCAGCGACGACGATCATCTTCGCGTCCGTCGTGCATCGCTACCTGTCGGGAGTATCGATTCCCGGCTTGCAGGACTGGTTGTTGTCTCTCAACTTTGGCTGGGCACAGGAACTGTGCATCATCATGTTCGTCTGGATGGCCAAATTCGGTGCCGCCTATGGGGTACGCACCGGCATTCACGTCGGGGTTGACGTGCTGATCAACCGCATGACCGGTCGCACGCGCGCCAAGTTCGTTGTTTTCGGCTTGCTCGCGGGCGCTTTGTTCACCGGCATCGTCGGCACGCTTGGCGCCCACTTCGTTTGGGAAAACGGTTTTCATTATGCGCTATACACGGCGATCGGCTGGGAACTGGTGGATATTCCCGAGGGTCCGACCACGCCTGATCTGGAGTGGCCGACATGGATCGTCTATAGCGCGATTCCGCTCGGTTCGAGCCTGATGTGCTTCCGTTTCCTGCAGGTGACAGTGAGTTTCATCCGGACCGGCGAGCTGCCGCATCACGACCACGGGCACGTGGATGGTATCGACGAGACGACGATCGCCGAAGAAATCAATGCGTTCCAGATGGAGGACAACCTGCATCCGCACGACCTGACCTACAAGAAGCGTCACCCGGAAGACTCGTCGGACAAGGGAGGTAAGCAATCATGAACGCTTCGATCATTTTCATCATTCTGCTGGTCCTGATGCTGACCGGCATGCCGATCTCGATCTCGCTCGGCCTGACGGTTCTGAGTTTCCTGTTCATGTTTACGCAGGTACCGCTCGAGTCGGTTGCCCTGAAGCTGTTCACCGGTATCGAGAAGTTCGAGATCATGGCCATTCCGTTCTTCATCCTGGCCGGCAACTTTCTTACCCACGGCGGGGTGGCGCGACGAATGATCAAGTTCGCGACCAGCATGGTCGGGCACTGGTACGGTGGTCTTGGCCTGGCCGGGGTGCTGGCTTGTGCCCTGTTCGCCGCGGTATCCGGCTCGTCGCCGGCGACCGTCGTGGCGATCGGGTCGATCCTGATGCCGGCGATGGTCAAGGCGGGTTTCCCGAACAAATTCGGGGCGGGCGTGATCACCACCTCCGGTGCGCTCGGCATCCTGATCCCGCCGTCGATCGTGATGGTCATGTATTCGGTGGCGACCAACACTTCGGTCGGCGCGCTGTTCATGGCCGGCGTGATTCCGGGGATCGCTCTGGCGATGGTCCTTGGTGGCGTCACCTGGTATCGGGCGATGAAGTTCGACTACCCGCGCATGAAGAAGGCAACGTTCGGCGAGCGCTGGAAGGCTTTCCGCGAATCGGTCTGGGGGTTGTTGCTGATCGTGGTGGTCATGGGCGGCATCTACAGCGGCATGTTCACGCCGACCGAAGCAGCCGCGATGAGCGCGGTCTATGCCTTCTTCGTGGCAGTCTTCGTTTACAAGGACCTGTCGATGAAGGATGTGGCGCGGGTGCTGCTGAACTCGGCGAACATGTCCGCGATGCTCCTGTACATCATCACCAACGCTGTGCTCTTCTCGTTCATCATGACCAACGAGAACATCCCGCAGGCGCTGGCGGACTGGATGCTCGGTCACGGTCTCGGAATGATCGCCTTCCTGCTGGCGGTCAACATCATCCTGCTGTTGGCCGGCAATTTCATGGAGCCTTCGTCGATCGTGCTGATCTTCGCGCCGATTCTCTTTCCGGTGGCGATGAAACTGGGCATTGATCCGGTGCACTTCGGCATCCTGATGGTGGTGAACATGGAAGTCGGCATGTGCCATCCGCCGGTCGGGCTCAACCTCTATGTCGCATCGGGGATTACCAAGATGGGGATTACCGAACTGACGGTCGCTGTCTGGCCATGGCTGCTGTCGATGCTGGCCTTCCTGGTGGTGGTGACCTATGTACCGATCCTGTCGACCTGGTTGCCGAAGACGCTCGGGATGATGTAGCCGAAGTCTCTTGGTAGCGCGGCTCCGGGCGCGCGTGCGGGGGGACCCGTACGCGCGCCCGGCATTTTGGTCAACCTCAGTGCCGAGTTCAGAATATCCCCGCCACTGACCGAGATATCCGGTGAACGTTTGCCACCACAAGCATGGTGTCGGCTTCGGGCCATCCTACGAGCAACACCGATGAACGTTGTCAGGGTGAACTCAATATCTCACGACCACCAGCCGGTCCGCCCCCGATTCAGCTCCCCAGGCCTCGCCGCTGCGGCCTGCCATCTGGCGCACGCTCGCGCTGCGTGCGCTGCTCGGGAAACTCTCGAAAGTCTCGGTCCAGGGATCGAAGCGCACGATGGCATTGGCCGTGAAGTCGGTCAGCCAGACCTTGTCGCGCTCGTCCACCCACACCGAATACGTGCGTGGAGAGGTGCCGGGCAGCTTCCAGGCCTTCCAGGTTCTGGCGGCGGGGTCATACCTGCTGACGTTGCCACTCTGCCATTCGCTGACCCAGAGGCGTCCGGTCGAGTCGCTCCATACGCGCCGCGCTCCCTGATTCGGCGTTGGCGGGTCAATGGGCGTCGCCTCGCCGCTCGCCAGGTCGATGCGCGCGATATGGCTGCCAGCGAGCGACGCGTAGTAGACCTCACCCGACGGTGTGGTCGCGATGCCGTAGGGCCCGCTGCCGCGCGGCGATTTCCATACGTCCACCTTGCCCGATCTGTTAGATGGAAAATTCAGCGCTACGCCAGAGAGTATCACTGACCACGGCAGGCGCGGTCAATCGACTGCGCGCTCCCGAGATCCCGATGCGGCGTTTCGGGTGTATGCTGAGGCCTGGAAAGTACCCGGGACATTTTCCCGATTCCGCTTCTGGAACCGGTCTCGATCAGGATCTCCGGATGCCTCGAAGCATCGGGCATGCGGAGCCAAACCTCGGTGCTGAACCCTTGGAGAGCGATACATGTCCGAATACACCGCAGAAGTTCTTTGGCTCCGTGGAGAGCAGGATTTTCTTGGCAACCGATATAGCCGGCGGCATCTCTTGCGCTTCGATGGCGGCGTCGAGATCCCGGGATCGTCATCTCCGCATGTCGTGCCGGTGCCAATGTCCGACACCTTCGCAGTCGACCCCGAGGAGGCTTTTGTCTCGTCCCTGGCCAGCTGTCACATGCTTTGGTTCCTGTCAATCGCAGCGAAGCGAAAGTATTGCGTCGATCGCTACTTCGACGCTGCCACTGGCATCATGGAGAGGAACGAAGCGGGCAAACTGGTCATCTCGGTGGTCACCCTGCGTCCGGAGGTGCAATTCTCCGGTGCAAGCATGCCAACACGCGCGCAATTGGATCAGATGCACCACCAGGCGCATGACGAGTGTTTCATCGCCAATTCCGTGCGGACCGAGGTTCGTTGCGTTCCGATCTACACGGCCCCTGAAGGGCTGTGAATCCCCGGCAGCTGCCTGCTTGCACAGCGCAATCCCGGCATGCCAGGCGCCCACGCCGACTCTTGTCGTGCTGAACTGTTCGAGCAGTGATTGGCGATCGCATCCACTGGTGTGAACCATGAAACTTCCCATTGAGATCGAGGATTTTCATCAGATTACTCCCGGCGCAGCTCCGGTTTCCCTGGGTGGACTGCTTGCCGTGCTGGTTTTTGGCGCGGTCTGCCTGGGTTTTCACTGGCTTGGCAGGGACGGCTGGGTGCCTTTGCTCGACAGCGCCAACCTGGCCCTGCACGAAGCCGGTCACCCGCTGGTCGGCATTTTCAGCGCGCGGGCGACCGTCTATGGCGGGACGCTGTTTCAGCTCGTTTTCCCGCTTGCGGTGGCCTGGCATTTTCATCGCGCAGGCAATCCGGTCGGCCTGGCGGCAGCCCTGGTCTGGCTGGGAGAAAATCTCTTCAATATTGCCCGCTACATGGCGGATGCACGCGTTCAGGAACTGCCCTTGGTCGGTAGCGGAGATCATGACTGGACCGAGATCTTCGGTCGCTGGGGCGTACTGCACCTGGATGGCCGGATCGCGTCGCTGACGCGGGGCTGCGGCCTCCTGCTGATGGCCGGGGCCATGCTATGGCTTTATCGACGTTGGCGGGTCGACAGCCAGGGCGACCTCGCTCAGGCGACGAAAAAAATCTCGC
This sequence comes from Candidatus Accumulibacter vicinus, assembly GCA_002425405.1. Lineage (GTDB taxonomy): Bacteria > Pseudomonadota > Gammaproteobacteria > Burkholderiales > Rhodocyclaceae > Accumulibacter > Accumulibacter vicinus. The sequence continues at coordinate 66,453 of DIME01000188.1, read as the reverse complement.
CGCGCGACCGGAACGGCAGGCGCCGCCCCTGAGGTAACCAGAAAGACGTTTTTCGAAGCCGCACTCAGGCCGGTGCAAGCGCCTTGGTCACGGGCGCTTCGCGGATCGGCAGGTTGATCAGCGCAGCAGCGGTGGCCAGCACCATGTCGGCGTACCACATCCAGCCGAAGTCGCCGAAACGGACAATGACCAGGCCGCCCAGCCAGGCGCCGAGGAAGCCGCCGATCTGGTGCGACAGCAGGGTCATGCCGAACAGCGTGGCCAGGTAGCGAACGCCGAACAGCTTGCCGACGATGGCCGCCGTCGGTGGGACAGTCGCCAGCCAGGTGAAACCGAGACCGGCGGCGAAAACGTAGAAAGTCAGCTCCGTGCGCGGCGCCAGCAGGTAAGCGGCGACGAGCACGGCGCGCGAGCCGTACATGATCGCCAGCACGTACTTGCTGCGATAGCGGGAGACGCAGGCACCGGCGTAGAGGCTGCCCAGGATGTTGGCCAGGCCAATGATCGCCAGCGACCAACTGGCGACCTCGGGAGGCAGCCCGCACAGATGGACCTCGCCGGGCAGATGGGTGACCAGGAATGCGATGTGGAAGCCGCAGGTGAAGAAGCCGGCATGCAGCAGCAGGTAGCTGCGGTCGCCGAATGCCTCGCGCAGGGCCGCCCGCAAACCTTGGTCGGCCCGCTCGACGGCATGGGTCGGCGCGGCCGGCAGCGGGCCGGCGACCCGCCGGACCAAGGGCAGCGCCGCCAGGGTCATCACTGCCAGGACCCACATCGCGCCCATCCAGCCGAGCGCCTGGATCGCCTTCTGGAGGATCGGAGCAAAGACGAACTGGCCAAAGGAACCACCGGCGTTGATCACTCCCGACGCCGTGCCGCGCACTTCCAGCGGCAGGCGTTGCGCAGCGGCGCCGATCAGCACGGAAAAGCTCCCGGCACCTGAACCGATCGCCGCCAGCAGGCCGAGCGACACCACCAGACCGAAACCGGAAGTGGCGTATGGCGTGATCGCGCAACCCGTTGCCAGCATGACGATGCCGCCGGTGAGGACGGCGCGCGGCCCGTAACGGTCAGCCAGGGCGCCGGCTACCGGCTGGATCGCTCCCCAGGTGAATTGGCCAATGGCGAGAGCCAGGCTGATGGTGGCAATTCCCAATCCGCTCGTGGCATTGATCGGCGCGATGATCAGGCCGAAGGACTGGCGCGTTCCCATCGTGACCATCAGGATGCCGGCCGCAGCCAGGGTGATGGCCATGACGCCGGGACGGTTGAGTGAACGCAGCATGGCAGGTACCTGTGGAGAAATTGGCCAGGCCGGAATTGGCTCTGGATCAGGCGAACTATAGTGCGAAAACTGGGCGACAAATAGCGGTAGAATCAATTATTCGACCCGTACGGCTGCCCCACAACACCCGTGTTTCGATTACGCGCATCCCTTTATTTTGCTGGCTGTCGCCACAGGCCTCTCGGCCTGAACCTTTGAATTCTAATGCTTCGACTATTCCTACCATGATTCCTGCCATGAATCCTGCCAACACGAATGCGCCCTTGGAACTTGCCACCGTCGGCGGTGGCTGCTTCTGGTGTACCGAAGCGGTTTTTCAAATGTTGACCGGGGTCAAATCCGTCACCAGTGGCTACGCCGGAGGTCAGACGGAGAATCCCACCTATGAACAGGTTTGCAGCGGAACCACCGGACACGCGGAAGTCATCCAGGTTGCCTTTGATCCTACGGTGATTTCCTACGAAAAGATCCTGGAAGTATTCTGGGAAGCTCACGATCCCACGACGCTGAACCGGCAAGGTCACGACACCGGAACCCAGTATCGTTCCATGATTTTATATCACGACGCCGCGCAAAAAGAGATCGCTGAGAAATCCAAAGCGACAGCTCAAAAGCATTTTCCAGATCCGATCGTCACCGAGATCGTCGCGCTAAAAAAATTCTACGCTGGCGAGGGATATCATCAGAGTTATTACCGATCCAATCCCAATCAAGGTTACTGCCGGGTGGTCATCCGCCCGAAAATTGAGAAGTTCGAAAAGAAATTTCAGGGCAAATAAAATACCCGCCAGTGTGACTGGCGGGTTTTGGGATGGCTTGCTTCAGAGCCCGGCAATGATGTTTGGGTAGGGAAGCACTGATTTAGACCGTTCGTCAGCCAGGCGCTGCCACGCTAGTGACAAAGTCATGCCCCTTGACGTCCTCGGGTTGACCTTCAGGCCGCCATTCCTTGCCCCCCATTTCGTGCGCATGGCCGTTCAGCTTCCGCGAAGCATACGCAGGCATCTACAATCCCAGCCAGCGCGAGATGATGTTTCGCTGCATCTCCGAGGTTCCCGAGTAGATCGTTCCCGCGACGGCGTCACGCAAGACACGCTCGACTTCGTACTCGACCATGAAGCCGTAGCCTCCGTGCAACTGCACGCAGTCGAGCGCGGATTGCAGCAGCGACTCGCTCACAAACAGCTTGCCGATGGACGCATCGAGGGAAGCGCTACGCGAGTTGCCGAGTTTCCAGGCAGCCCGATAGGCGAGCAGGCGCGCCGCTTCCAGCTGGACCTTCATGTCGGCGATCTTGTGCGAGACCGCCTGGAACTTGCCGATGCTCTGATTGAACTGGTTGCGCGTTCGCGCATAGCCGACCGCCGTCTCCAGCAGCCGTTCCATCACGCCGATATGCCCGGCGACGAGCAGAGCACGTTCCCAATCCATGGCCGTCCCGAAAACGGCGGCTCCGGCCCCCACTTTTCCAAGCACCGCGTCGTCGGGAACGAACATGTCCTGAAAGACTAATTCGCCGATCGGAGATGTGCGCAAGCCCATCTTTTCAAACGGCTTGCCGGTCGACAGTCCCTGTTGCCCGGCGTCCACCAGGAAGCCGCTGACCCCGCCGTGGAAACCCTTGCCAGGATCGGTCATCGCGAAGATGATCGCCACGTCTGCAACCGGACCATTCGAGATAAAGGTCTTGGTTCCATTGATCTTCCAGCCCCCGTTTACCTTCTCGGCACGGGTGCGCATCGAAAACGTGTCCGAACCCGAGCCTGGCTCGGTGATCGCATGCGACCCGATCCAGGTCCCGTCACACAATCCCGGCAGATAACGTTGCTTCTGGGCGTCGGTCCCGTGCCGCCAGATCGGCACGACGCAGGCCAGCAGATGCGCCGACAGAGAGAACACCAGGCCGCCATCGTGGCAGGCGTAGCCAAGCGCCTCCAGGGCGATCGCGCAAGTCAGCGGGTCGACATTGGAACCGCCGTACTGCTCCGGAACAGGCAATCCCTGAATGCCGATCTCTCCGCATTTGCGCCACAGATCCCGAGAGAACTCATGATTGTGATCACGCTCGATCACTTTCTGGTTCAGCGTACCCTTGGCGAATCTGACGATGTTGTCTCGCAGCAATCGCTGCTCTTCCGAGAAAGAAAAATCCATCAAGCCATCTCCTTCAGGCGCTGATAGTCGATTTTGTCAGTGGAGGTCTTGGGAAGCGACTGCTGCCAGACGAAACGGTCCGGGATCATGTACAAGGGCAGGTTCTCGCCACAGAAGCGTTTCATCTCGATCAACGACGGGACGGCCTGCGCCTTGCAGCTCAGGTGTGCGACGATCCTGACGCCCGCTTCCTCATCGGGCACCGCGACAACCGCAGCTTCCTTCACTTGCGCATGCTTGTACAGACCGGCTTCGATCTCGCCGAGTTCGACGCGATAGCCGCGCCGTTTGACCATGCGATCGCGCCGCCCACGGTAGATGTAGCAGCCATCGGATTCCTCGACGACAATGTCGCCCGTTTTGTACCACCGTGTTCCTTGCGGATCGACCAGGAAACTATTCTCAGTCTGCTCGGGGAGTCCCCAGTAACCCTGCATGACCCCCAGGCCCGCGATACACAGTTCGCCTTCCGCACCCCGCTCGACGGTCGTGCCGTTCTCATCAACCACTTTTCCGAGCAGGTGCGAGCAGACCCTCCCGATCGGATAAGGTACCGAGCGATCCTCCGGTACCGGCGTGATGACCTCGTGGAAGGTGCAGACATTCGTTTCGGTTGGGCCGTACAGGTTGAAGTATCGCGGTTTCGTCCACAAACCGCAGAGGATGCGCAGGTGCTTGACCGGGAAAACCTCGCCGGCGAACAACACGTGGCGCAGATCCGGGAACTCGAGGTTGGCGAGGTTTCCGAACTGCGCAAGCAGGCCCAGAATCGATGGTGCCGAGTACCAGATTGAAATCCTGTGCTCTGCGATGATCTTTGCCAAACGCATCGGATCCTTGCCGACATCTTCCGTGATCAGCACGAGCGTGGCACCGTGCTTCAAGGAAACGTGCAGATCAAGAATCGAGAGGTCAAAATGAAACGGTGCGTGCGCGGAGAAAGTGTCCGTCTCTCGAGGTTCAAAGACCTCGGAACACCAGTCGACAAAACTGACGGCATTCTTGTGCGACAGCATCACGCCCTTCGGTTTCCCTGTTGATCCCGATGTGTACAGGATATAGGCAAGATCGTCATCATTCGCGCTGATGTCTGCCTCCTGTGCAAACGGGAGTGCACTCGATTGCGTTTCGAGCCACCGCCCCAGGGCCAGTCCGGCACCCACGTCGTCGAGAGCGATCACCTGCGGTGTTGCTCCGATGGCTTCAAGTTCAGCACAGAACTTTTCTGTGACGCGGCTCTCGCTGAACACCAACTTCACCCCACAGTTGTGCATGATGTACGCGTTGCGAGCCGGCGGCGCGCCCGGATCAACCGGTACATAGGCCGCGCCCGCGCGCAGGATGGCGTAGATCGCGGCGACGGTATCGATTGACTTGCGCAGGTACAGACCAACCCGGTCACCACGACCGATGCCACGTGCGCGCAGTTGATCGCGCGTGCGGCCCGACAAATCGGCAAGTTGTCGATAGCTGATCTCTCCTTCGCCGGGTTCGACGACGGCAATGCGCTCCGGAAAATGCTCGGCGGCGGCAAGAAACGCCTGGTGCAATGCCCGAGTGCTCATCATTCACTCACTTCTGCTTGGCCTCGATGGTGGCGACCATCTGGGCAAGCGTATCCATGTTTTCCTTGTCGGTTTCGTGCGCTTCGAGGGTAATCCCGAAGCGCTCTTCGATGAAGAGCACGAGCTTGAGCGTCGCAATCGAGTCCAGAATCCCGCTGCTGATCAGCGGGAGGTCATCGGTCACGTTATCGGGGTTTTCGCCCGGCAGAAACTCCTGGATGATGTAATTCTTTATGGCCTGTTTCAGTTCTTCTGTATTCATGTGACCTCCGTTGGTTTGGTTTGTCAAACTACTGTGCGTGGTGGATGCGGTCGGTCTTGAACACCTGCTCGCGTCGCTCGAGAAGTCCTTTGTACAGGTGCTCTGCGACCAGGCGATGGCCTTGCGTGTTCGGGTGGTCGTCCCACTCGGCAAGCCGCAACTGGTTGATGTCGCGGCCCTTGTAGAGGTCGTCCAGATCAATGATCACGAAGCCCGCACCCGCTGCGATCGCGAGGGTATCGGCCGTCTCCTCTCGCCATGACCCATCAGTAACCTGTGGCAAAAAAAGCAGGATCGAGAGGGTGCCGCTGGCGCGCGCGCGCGCCGCGATCGATCCGTAGACGAAATTCAGCATTTCCTTGCGGTATGGCGTCAGGCGCTTGAGTGCCTCGGCTTCCTCCATCTCCGGCGTGATCCCCGAGCGCTGAACGATTTGTCGCAACTCCTCATAGGGGATATCGATCCGCTTCCTGACCGCTTCGGCGAGGTAGACCGCAGCACGCGACAGCTCACGTCCGGTCGCGACGTAGATCACGGCATTCGGCCGAAACTGCATGGCTTTCTCAAAGGCCACGAGTTGCTGCAGCGGCTGATAACCGGGAACGCCGAAGTTCAGGAATTCATAGTGGTCGATGCCAACGACCGGTCGCTCGGTATTCAGGCGCTCTTCGACGAGCGCTTCGAAGGTTTCACCGTCTCCCACACCCCAGCCCATCACCGAGGATGCGCCGAGGACAGCGGCACGAAAGACGCCGGCAGCGGGTTCCAGCGCGTAGTCACGATCCCGCATTCCCCAGCGATTGATGGTGATATCACCGTACTTGGTGCGAGAAACGAAAGACGGGATCAGTTCCGTTTGTGCAAAGCCGCCGTTGAAACGCTTCAGATTGGCATTGTCGACGTCCAGCCAGTTGGCGGGTTTCTTGGTATAGACCTCCCAGAGCTGAGAGTTGAAACGATCCACCGACAGAAGGTTTTCATAATAGCCCTTTTCCAGCTTGGCCTGATCAAGGCGGCTCAACTGTCCGGAACGTAGTGAATGCACGATCGTCGCGATGTTCGGGCTAATCCGGGTGGCCACCCCTTCGATACTGATCAGAATCAGTCCGATCAATGCGACAACAGTGACGATGCGTGAGCGAATCCACTCGCTTTCTTCCTGCGCCGAAACCTTGATATTGCGCAAGGTCTCCTTGGGGATCGAGCCGACGGCAACCACCAGCAGGACGACGGCTGGCCAGGCCAGCACCTGCCAGCTGAAGTCGCCGTGTAGGGCACCCCATAAGGAGAACCAGTCGCCCAGGGTTTCCGCCGTCCAGAAAGACCAGAGGACACAGATGAACCAGAAGGTGCCGTAGGTCTTCACGATCGAAAGAAGGACATCGCGCAGGGTCCGCTTCTTCGCCGCGATGCTTCGCGACCGTCCATGCTTGATCTCGTAGAGCGAATTGAGCACCACCAGAACGCCCAGGATCGCCCAGAATAGGATGTCCTGTGGCACGAAGAGCAGCGTGCCACGCAGCCAGAACCATTGGTAGGCGTGCAGGAACCACGTCATCACGAAAACATAGAGCGTCGCGATCACCAGCGCCTTTGTCGCCCCCAGCTTTTTCAGTTTGAACACCACCGGGTAATAGAAGACCTTCTGCATGAAGTCTTTCCAGTAGATGTTGATGCGCCGCCAGAAATCCGTGAAGCTCGTCGCCAGCAGGTAGCGGTTGTGCGTTTCCGACAGACGGAAACCAAACAGGTAAAGCATGCCGATAATCAGGTGAAACAGGCCCGATACGCGCAGGTAGAGCAGGAAGTTCGATACGAGGTAATTCAACAGGTCGGCCGGGGTGTTGACCTCGGAGGGCGCCATCGTGAAGTAATAGTAGATCACCCGATACAGGATCAGATGGATGACACCGCGGACCATCCAGTCGATGCCGACCTGATAGACACGGTAGGCATCATCGTCGAAATGGCTGCGGCGAAATGCCTTGTAGTCAACCACGGGGAAAAGGGGGAAACAGGCATTTGGCAGCATGAAGAAATAGGCCAGAGCCTGGACTGGCGTCCCCGGTACCTTTTCGTGGCGCAGGTCATAGAAGTACACGATCAGCCGGAACATGAACATCGAGCCGAGAATCGGCCAGATTGCTTCCGACCAGGGAAACGGCAGGAGCTTTGCGCGTTGTGCCGCCAGAAGCGCTCCCACGAGCAGCAGCAAGGCGCCCCTCAACGTAAAGGAAACCGGGATATGGCAGATGCCTATCAGGAGCAACCCTATCCCGATCATCCAGGCGCCGTTCTCGAAGCCCATGACGACCCCGATACCCGCGAAACTCAAGAGTAGAAAGAATGGCAAACGGTAGCGCAGAGGCAGCCAGGCATGAATGGCAAAGCCGCCGAAGGCAAGGGCGGCGAGCCGCAGGAAGGCCGCGGATTCGATCTGGAATTGGCGCAAGAGAAGCAGAAGCAACACCAATTGGATACCGACCAGGGCAAAATCGAAAACCCTGATCGTGCCTGGCTTGTCGAGGCTGTTGGGTGGTGAAGGAATGGTGCTTGCGAGCATTTCTACCTCTAAACTATCCACAGCATTGGCGATTACCTCCCGTGCCATGGCACGGTGCCCTTGCGATGCCAACGGCTTGCTAAAAACGTGTTAATCAAGAGAGGGGTCGTGGCAGGCGCAGCGAAGTTGATACTTCGTCATTACGCGAGTTCAAACCCGCCCGTCAACCTGCGAGGGTACACACGTCGGTCGGCGAGTGGCGGCGTTCGCGCCGCCAGGGAGCATCGACCACCCACCAGGAATGTTCCGGAAGTCGTCAGACCAACGAGGCGGCACTGCCAGCGGCCCTCCAGACCATCCCGAGCATATGAGAAGAAAGGAAACCCAGAACTGTCCGCGAGAGTATATGTTCCTGATCAACTGCGGTCAATTATTCACACCCGATACCCTCTCCTGCCGGGTCCGGGGAAATCGGGAGCGTGTTAGAATAGCGGGCTTCAACAAGACGACGACATTCCTGCCGAAGTCACGTCGCCAGCGGATAGAAGATGGAAGCTTTCGCCAAAGAAACCCTCCCGATCAGCCTCGAAGACGAGATGCGCCGATCGTATCTCGATTATGCAATGAGCGTGATTGTCGGGCGCGCGCTGCCCGACGCACGTGATGGCCTCAAGCCGGTGCATCGGCGTGTGCTTTATGCCATGCATGAGTTGTCGAATGACTGGAACAAGCCGTACAAGAAATCGGCGCGGATCGTCGGCGATGTCATCGGCAAGTACCATCCGCATGGCGACACGGCGGTCTACGACACCATCGTGCGCATGGCGCAGGATTTCTCGCTGCGCTACATGCTGGTCGACGGGCAGGGCAACTTCGGTTCGGTCGACGGCGACAATGCTGCCGCGATGCGTTACACCGAAGTGCGCATGGCGCGTATCGGGCACGAATTGCTTGCCGACATCGACAAGGAAACCGTCGATTTCGGACCCAACTACGACGGTTCGGAGGACGAGCCGCTGGTCATGCCTGCACGCATTCCGAACCTGCTGATCAACGGCTCGTCGGGGATTGCGGTCGGCATGGCGACCAACATTCCGCCGCACAACCTCGGCGAAGTGATCGATGCCTGTCTCGCGTTGCTTGACAATGCCGAGATCGGCGTCGACGAGCTGATCGATCTGCTGCCGGCGCCCGACTTTCCGACCGCCGGCATCATCTACGGCCTTGCCGGTGTCCGCGAGGGCTATCGCACCGGGCGAGGACGCGTCATCATGCGCGGCAAGGTGCACTTCGAGGACATGGAGAAGGGCAACAATCGTCAGGCGATCATCATCGACGAACTACCTTACCAGGTGAACAAGCGAACGCTGCTCGAAAGGCTCGGCGAGCTGGTCAACGAGAAGAAGATCGAAGGCATTTCCGATCTGCGCGACGAGTCCGACAAATCGGGCATGCGCGTGGTGATCGAGCTGAAGCGTGGCGAAGTGACTGAAGTGGTGCTCAACTGCCTGTACAAGCAGACGCAACTGCAGGACACCTTCGGCATGAACATGGTCGCCCTGGTCGATGGGCAGCCGCGCCTGCTCAACCTCAAACAGATGCTCGAATGTTTTCTCTGGCACCGGCGCGAGGTGTTGACCCGGCGAACCGTTTTCGAATTGCGCAAGGCACGCGAGCGGGCGCACATCCAGGAAGGCCTGGCGGTGGCGCTCGACAATGTCGACGAGATCATTGCCCTGATCAAGGCTGCGCCGACGCCGGCCGATGCGCGCCGCGGGCTGATGGCCAGGCACTGGACCTCGCCGACGGTGGCCGAGATGCTGCGGCGGGCGGCGCTCGATGCGACCCGCCCGGAAGGACTGGGTCGCGAATTCGGCCTGGCGGAGAACGGCTACCTGCTCTCGGAAGCCCAGGCGCAGGCGATCCTCGAACTGCGCCTGCAGCGCTTGACCGGCCTCGAACGCGACAAGATCGTTGCCGATTACGGCGAACTGCTCGAACGCATTGCCGACCTGATGGACATCCTGGCGCGACCCGAGCGCATCACCGAGATGATCGTCGACGAATTGACCGGCATCCGTGCCCAGTTCTCCGACAAGCGCCGTTCGGAGATCGTCACCCACACCCAGGATCTCGGCATCGAGGATTTCATCACCCCGGCCGACATGGTGGTGACGCTTTCGCATACCGGTTACATCAAGGCGCAGCCACTCGCCGACTATCGCGCACAGCGGCGGGGTGGACGGGGCAAGCAGGCGGCAGCGATGAAGGCGGACGATTTCGTCGACCATCTGTTTGTGGCCAATACGCACGATTTCATTCTCTGCTTCACCAACCGGGGGCGCGTCTACTGGCTGAAAGTCTATGAGGTGCCGCAAGGGACGCGCAGTAGCCGCGGCAAGCCGATCGTCAACCTGTTTCCCTTCGAGGAGGGCGAGAAAATCAGTGCCATCCTGCCGGTCAAGGAGTTCGCCGACGATCGCTACATCTTCATGTGCACCGCCAACGGCACGGTCAAGAAGACGCCGCTGTCGGATTTCTCCAACCCGCGCAAGGCCGGCATCATCGCCGTCGCCCTCGACGAGGATGACGTCCTGATCGGCGCCGAGATCACCAATGGTCTGCAGGATGTGGTGCTGGTTTCCGACGTCGGCAAAGCGGTGTGGTTCGACGAGGAGGAGGTTCGCCCGATGGGGCGTACGGCACGCGGCGTGCGGGGAATGCGGCTTGCGGACCAGCAACAGGTGTTGTCGCTGCTGGTTGCCGACAACGATCAGCAGACGGTGCTGGTGGCCACCGAGAACGGTTTTGGCAAACGCACGGTTCTCGCCGATTTCCGCCATTCCGGTCGCGGCACGCAGGGGGTCAAGGCAATTGCCGCCAGCGAACGCAACGGCAAGGTCGTCGCTGCCCGCCTGGTGCGTGACGAAGACGAGATCATGCTGATCACCACCGGTGGCGTGTTGATCCGCACGCGCGTGCGCGAGATTCGCGAACTTGGACGCGCGACCCAGGGAGTGACGCTGATCGCGCTCGACGCCGGCGAGAAGCTCGCCGGTCTGGAAAAGGTCGTCGAAAGCGAAGACGACGTCGAAGGGGTTGAACCCCCGGCGGATGACGAGGACACTGCCGCGGTCGAGCTGCCCGTGACCGATCCGGAGCAGGGCTAGGGTGGTCGGCATGTTCGACCGCCTGCCTTGCCTGACCGACCGGCTGCGACTGCACACGGGATACGCTTGGTGAGCGGCGACCTGCAGAGCGAACTGGCGGTCGTTCGTCAGCAGATCGACGGCCTTGACAGGCAACTGCTGGACTTGTTGAACCGGCGTGCCCGCTATGCGCAGCAGGTCGGGGAGATCAAGGCGCGCCATGGTGAGGCCGGCTTCATTTATCGGCCCGAGCGTGAAGCGCAGGTGCTGCAGCGGATTCAGGAGATCAACCCAGGGCCGCTGTCGAACGAGAGCGTGACCTGGTTTTTCCGGGAAGTGATGTCGGCCTGCCTGTCGCTCGAACAGCCGCTGGGCATCGCCTTCCTGGGACCGCTCGGCACCTTCTCGGAAAGCGCAGCGATCAAGCATTTTGGTCATGCCGCACGCCCGATGCCCCAGATTTCGATCGACGATGTCTTTCGCGAAGTCGAATCCTGTCATGCCGACTACGCTGTGGTGCCAATCGAAAACTCGACCGAGGGTGCCGTCGGACGCACCCTCGACCTGCTGCTGACGACGCCGCTCAAGGTCTGCGGCGAAGTGGTGCTGCGCATTCACCAGCATCTGCTGTCGAACGAGCGCTCTCTGGGTGAAGTGGTGAAGGTCTATTCACACGCGCAGTCGCTGGCGCAATGTCACGAGTGGCTGAATCGCTCGCTGCCGAATGTGCAGCGCATCCCGGTCGGCAGCAACGCGCAGGCCGCGCAACTCGCCGCGACCGAAGCCGGGGCGGCGGCAATCGCCGGTCAGGCGGCTGCCGAGCGTTATCGACTGCCTGAACTGGCCAGCAACATCGAGGATGAACCGAACAATACCACCCGCTTCGTCGTTCTCGGTCGCCACGACGCCGGGCCATCGGGGCGTGACAAGACCTCGCTGATCATGTCGGCGCACAACCAGACCGGCGCGCTCAGCAAGCTGCTGGCCCCGTTTTCCGATGCCGGTGTTTCGCTGACCCGGCTGGAGTCACGTCCAGCACGTCATACGCTGTGGGCGTATGTCTTTTTCGTCGATGTCGAGGGCCACCGCGACGATGTGGCAGTGCGTAGCGCACTCACCGAACTGGCTCGGCGTGCGCCTTATCTGAAGCTGCTGGGTTCATACCCGGTCGCGGTCTACTAGGCTTTTCGACTTTTCGATGCGAGGACTGCAGATGACACTCTACGAGCAATCATTACCCTACATCCGGGCCATTTCTCCCTACCAGCCGGGCAAACCGATCACCCAACTGGCGCGCGAGATGGGCCTTGCCGTCGAACAGATCGTCAAGCTGGCTTCCAACGAGAATCCGCTCGGCATGAGCCCCAAGGCGCGCGTGGCAGTGACCGAGGCGATCACCGGCCTGGCGCGTTATCCGGATGACTTCGCGTTGAAACAGTCCCTGGCTGAACGGACCGGCCTGGGAAGGGAGTGCATCGTTCTCGGCAATGGCTCGAATGACTTGCTCGATATCATTGCCCGGGTTTTTCTGGCGCCGGGGCGCTCGGCAGTCTTCGCGCAGTATGCCTTTGCCGTTTACCCGCTGGCAACGCTGGCGGCCGGTGGCGAGGGCATTGCCGTTGCGGCCAGGGATTACGGCCATGACCTCGATGCCATGCGCGCTGCAATCCGGCCCGATACACGGCTGCTCTGGATCGCCAACCCCAACAATCCGACCGGCACCTTTGTGCCGTATGCGCAGCTGCGGGCGTTTCTACAGTCGCTGCCGGCAGAGGTCGTGGTGGTGCTCGACGAAGCCTACAACGAATACCTGCCTCCCGCCGAGCGGGTCGATACAACCGCCTGGCTGGCGGCCTTTCCGAATCTGGTGATCACCCGCACCTTTTCGAAGATCTACGGTCTGGCGGGTCTGCGCATCGGTTATGCGCTCTGCTCGGCCGAGATCGCCGACCTCATGAATCGCGTTCGCCAGCCCTTCAATTGCAACAACCTCGCACTGGCCGCAGCCATCGCAGCGCTCGATGACCATCAGTTCGTCGCCAGCAGCTATGCGCTCAACCGTTCGGGAATGGCGCAGATTGTTGGCGGACTGAAACGCCTGGGCTGTACCCACATTCCATCGCATGGCAACTTCTTGACTTTCCGGGCAGCGGATGCGCATCTGGTCAACCAGAAGCTGCTCAAGCAGGGGATCATCGTTCGCCCGATCGCCAGCTACGGGATGCCGGAATGGCTGCGCGTCACGATCGGCACCGAAAGCGAAAATACTCGCTTCCTGGCCGCCCTGGAGGGGTCGCTGTGAGTAGCGGCTGCCCCGGAGCCCTGCCGTGAGCAGCGCGCCGCTGTTCGGCAAGGTCGTTGTCTTTGGCGTCGGTCTGATCGGGGGATCCTTCGCGCTGGCACTCAAGGCTGCCGGAGAGGCCGCAGAGATCGTCGGTTTCGGGCGTCGGATCGGCTCGCTGACGCAGGCGCTGGAGCTGGGTATCGTGGACCGTGCCGGATTCAATGTCGGGCAGGAGGTTTCCAATGCCGACTTGGTACTGATCGCGACGCCGGTCGGCAAGACCGCCGAGATCATGGCCCGCATTGCCCCCTGCCTGGGGCGCCAGACGCTGGTTACCGACGCGGGCAGTACCAAGGGAAACGTGATTGCCGCAGCGCGCGTCCATTTTGCCGCCCGGCTCGGTCAATTCGTCCCCGCGCACCCCATTGCCGGTGCCGAAAATAGCGGTGCGCTGGCCGCGCGCGCCGATCTCTATCGTCACAAGCAGGTCGTCCTGACACCACTGCCGGAAAACCGTCCCGAGGACATCGCGCGCGTACGTTCGGCATGGGCGTGCTGCGGCGGCCTGGTCAGGGAACTGACGGCGGCCGAGCATGATCGGATTTTCGCTGCCGTCAGCCATCTGCCGCACCTCTTGTCCTTTGCACTGGTGCATGAGCTGACCCGGCGCGACAACCGGGAGTTGCTGTTCGGCTTTGCCGCCAGCGGTTTTCGCGACTTCACGCGCATTGCTGCCAGCCACCCGGAGATGTGGCGCGATATCTGTCTGGCCAATCGCACCGCTTTGCTCGACGAACTCGACCGCTACCGGGAAGAACTCGACGAATTGCGGGAGGCGCTGCAGCGTGGCGACGGTGCCAGCCTCGAAGCGACCTTCGACATCGCCAGGAACGCTCGTCGCGAGTGGGCGGCAGGTCAGGCGAACAAGTGAGCATCGACCATCTCGATCTGCCGCAGTTGTGCGCGGCGCGCGGTACGGTACACCTGCCCGGTTCGAAGAGCCTCTCCAACCGGCTGCTGCTGCTGGCAGCGCTGGCCACGGGCAGGACCGAGCTTGGTGACCTGCTGCTCTCCGATGACACCGCGCGCATGCTCGCAGCGCTGCGGGTACTCGGCGTTGGCGTCGCGCCGGGGGAGGGCAAGACGCTTTGTATCACGGGTGTGGCAGGAGATTTCCCGGTCCGTGCGGCCGACCTTTTTCTCGGCAACGCCGGCACGGCTTTCCGGCCGCTGACTGCAGTCCTGGCGCTCGCCAGGGGTGACTACCGCCTGAGCGGCGTGCCGCGGATGCACGAACGACCGATTGGCGATCTGGTCGATGCCTTGCGCCAGCTCGGCGCCGAGATCAGCTACCTGGGTGTCGAGGGCTTTCCGCCCCTGCTGATCCATCCGCCGAGGCCCTGCCCGAATGATGTGGTGCAGGTCCGTGGCGACGTGTCCAGCCAGTTTCTCACCGGTCTGTTGATGGCCTTGCCGCTGCGCGGGGTCGAAACGACGGTGGAAGTGGTCGGCGAGCTGATTTCCAGACCCTACATCGACATCACGCTGGCGAGCATGGCGCGCTTTGGCGTCGAGGTGCGACGCGACGGCTGGCGGCGCTTTACCGTGCCTGCGAGCAGCGCCTATCGTTCGCCAGGGCTCGTCCAGGTCGAAGGCGATGCCTCGTCGGCGTCCTACTTCCTCGCGCTCGGCGCGATCGGCGGTGGGCCGTTGCGTGTCGAGGGGATTGGCCCGGATTCGATCCAGGGGGATGTCCGCTTTGCCGATGCCCTCTCCGCGATGGGCGCACAGATCAGTGCAGGGGCCCACTGGATCGAGGCGGCGGCGCCGTTGGCCGGCAGGCTGCGGGGTATCGACCTCGATTGCAATCACATTCCCGATGCGGCGATGACGCTGGCCACCACGGCCTTGTTTGCCGACGGGCCGACCACCTTGCGCCATATTGCCAGCTGGCGAGTCAAGGAAACCGACCGCATCGCCGCGATGGCAACCGAGCTGCGCAAGCTCGGTGCAAGCGTCGAAGAGGGCGCGGACTACCTCCGCATTGATCCGCCAGTTGGCGGTCTGCACGCGGTGGCGATCGACACCTATGATGACCACCGGATGGCCATGGCCTGCTCGCTGGCGGCACTGGGAACGCCACTGCGGATCAATGACCCGCAGACGGTGGCCAAGACCTTTCCGGACTATTTCGCACGCTTCGCCGAGGTCGGCCAGGCGGTGCCGGTGATCGCCATTGACGGCACCTCGGCTTCAGGCAAAGGCACCATCGCCACCCGCGTCGCGCAGGCGCTGGGCTGGCACTACCTCGATTCCGGCGCTCTCTATCGCTTGACCGCCCTGGCCGCACGGCGTGCTGGAACGGCCTGGGACGATGAAGACGCTGTCGCAGCGATTGCTGCCGGTCTTGACGTCGAGTTTGGCGACCATGCAATCCTTCTGGCTGGCGAGGAAGTTTCCGACGCCATCCGTAGCGAGGAGATCTCTGTCGGTGCTTCGCGAGTGGCTGCGCTGCCTGCCGTACGCGCTGCCCTGCTGTTCCGGCAGCGGGCTTTTCGCCGGTCACCCGGACTCGTTGCCGACGGGCGCGACATGGGGTCGGTCGTTTTTCCGGATGCGATGACCAAGGTATTTCTCACTGCAAGCGTCGAGATGCGCGCCATGCGCCGGCATAAGCAGTTGATCGAAAAAGGAATGGCTGCTAGTATTGAAGACCTCTTGCTGGATCTGCGCGAGCGCGACGAACGGGATAGCCAACGTAGCGTCGCTCCGATGCAGCAGGGTGCGGACGCCGAGCTACTCGACACCACGGACCACACCATCGACTCAGCGGTGGCACAGGTCCTGGACTGGATCGGCAAGGGTCCGCAGAAAAGGTGAAACGGCAACCGTCGTTTTCCTGAGGTGTCACCAGTTCGACGTGTCGTTCCGTTGGCCCGGCAGGTTCTGCCGCACCAGATCTGCCGGTGCCATGCCCTTGCCTCCGCCTTGTAAGACTGTCAAGCCGGAACTGGTGATCGTTCATTCATTCACCCCGCAATGCTGCGGTTAGGTAACTCAACTCATATGTCAGCTCATCCCATCATGCAAGAAAGTTTTGCCGAACTCTTCGAAGAGAGCCTCGGTCGTCAGGAAATGCGTCCCGGGGAGGTCATCACCGCGGAAGTCGTGCGCATTGACCAGAATTTTGTGGTTGTCAATGCCGGTCTCAAGTCCGAGAGCTATATTGAAATTGAAGAATTCCTGAGTGACAATGGCGAAATCGAGGTCAAGGTCGGGGATTTTGTCCAAGTCGCCATCGAGCAGCTCGAAAACGGTTTCGGTGAAACCCGTCTGTCGCGCGACCGTGCCAAACGTGTCGCAGCATGGAATGCTCTCGAACAGGCGCTCAATGACGGCAGCCTGGTGACCGGCACCATCACCGGCAAGGTCAAGGGCGGGCTGACGGTCATGACCAACAGCGTCCGCGCCTTCCTGCCGGGTTCGCTGGTGGACATGCGTCCGGTCAAGGACACCACCCCGTACGAAGGCAAGACCTACGAATTCAAGGTCATCAAGCTCGACCGCAAGCGCAACAATGTCGTCGTTTCCCGCCGTGCCGTCCTCGAAGCCAGTGTGGGCGAAGAGCGCGATGCACTGTTGGCGGCACTCAAGGAAGGCAGCATCGTTAAAGGGGTGGTCAAGAACATCACCGATTACGGCGCTTTCGTTGACCTGGGCGGCATCGATGGCCTGCTGCATATCACTGACCTGGCCTGGCGCCGGGTTCGCCACCCCTCCGAAGTGCTTGCAGTGGGCGACGAGGTGCAGGCCAAGATCCTCAAGTTCGACCAGGAAAAGAACCGCGTTTCGCTCGGTCTCAAGCAGTTGGGCGAAGATCCCTGGGTCGGCATCTCGCGCCGCTACCCACCGACCACCCGGCTGTTCGGGAAAGTCACCAACCTCACCGACTACGGCGCCTTTGTCGAGATCGAACAGGGCATTGAGGGACTGGTGCATGTCTCCGAGATGGACTGGACCAACAAAAACGTGCATCCGTCGAAAGTCGTTCAACTCGGCGATGAAGTCGAAGTGATGATCCTCGAGATCGATGAGGATCGGCGCCGAATTTCCCTGGGGATGAAGCAGTGTGCGGCCAACCCGTGGGACGACTTCTCGATGAACTACAAGAAGGGCGACCGGGTTCGGGGCGCCATCAAGTCGATCACCGACTTTGGCGTCTTCATTGGTCTGCCCGGTGGCATCGACGGTCTGGTACATCTGTCCGACCTTTCATGGTCGCTGCCGGGAGAAGAAGCGATCCGCAACTTCAAGAAGGGCGATGAGGTCGATGCTGTGGTGCTGGCCATCGATACTGACAAGGAGCGGATTTCGCTGGGCATCAAACAGCTTGATGGCGATCCCTATACCAGCTATATCGCGACTCACGACAAGAACAGCATCGCGCGTGGCGTCGTCAAATCGGTCGATGCCCGTGGTGCAGTAGTGACGCTCGATGGCGACATCGAAGCCTATCTGCGCGCTTCGGAAGTATCGCGAGACCGCATTGATGACCTGACCAAGGTGTACAAGGAAGGTGACAAGGTGGAAGCGATGATCATCAACGTGGATCGCAAGACACGTTCCATCAGCCTGTCGATCAAGGCCCGGGAGCAGGCTGAGCAGCAGGAAGCCATGCAGAAGTTTTCGGCTGACAGCAACGCCAGTTCAGGCACCACGAATCTCGGGGCCCTGCTCAAAGCCAAGCTCAACAACCCGAACTAGGGTTTAGCAAATGACCAAGTCGGATCTTATCGCCCAGCTGGCCGAGCGCTTTCCGCAACTGGTCGCCAAGGATGCGGACCTGTCGGTGAAGATGATTCTCGCTGCCATGGAGGAGGCCCTGGCCCAGGGTGATCGCATCGAGATTCGTGGCTTTGGGAGTTTCTCTCTGAATTACCGGCCACCGCGGGTCGGTCGGAATCCCAAGTCCGGCGACAAGGTCGAGGTTCCAGAAAAATGGGTACCGCACTTCAAGGCCGGGAAGGAGTTGCGGGAACGCGTCGACGGCGCTCTGGACGCGGTAGACTCGATCTGAGTTGCTAAGACCGTGGCGAATGACGGGCGGTAACGAGAGTTGCCGCCCGTTTTTTTGTGGGAGGCTGATCAATGCGTGCGTTATCGTGGGCTTTGTCATGTTCGCGTTTGCCATCAAGAATCAGGTGACACATGATTGAATTCGAATACTGGCAGCTCCTGCTTTTCCCTTTGTTCTTCGGGCTCGGCTGGGCAGCGGCGCGCATCGATATCCGGCATCTCGTGAAGGAGTCGCGAACGCTGCCGCGTTCGTATTTTCAGGGACTCAACTTCTTGCTCAACGAGCAGCCCGACCGTGCCATCGAGGCCTTTGTCGAAGCCGTCAAGATCGATCCCCAGACTATCGAGCTGCACTTTGCGCTGGGCAGCCTGTTCCGTCGTCGCGGCGAGACCGAACGCGCCATCCGCATGCACCAGAACCTCATCGAACGTGAGGATCTGAAACAGGATTTAAAACTGCAGGCGCTGGCGGAACTCGGACAGGACTATCTCAAGGCCGGCTTGCTCGATCGCGCCGAAGAAATTTTCGACAAGCTGCGCGATTCACCTCTGGCCGAAGAAGCGAAGCGCAACCTGCTCGAGATCTATCAGCTCGAAAAGGACTGGGGGAAGGCGATCACGATCGCTTCGGAACTGCCGGACTACGCGTCACACAAGGAAATCGCCGAGTACCATTGCGAGCTGGCTGCTGCCGAGCTGATTCGCTCGCGCCGTGATCTGGCGGTCAGCCACCTGCAGACGGCGCTCGAGCGCAACCGCAAATGTGTTCGCGCCAGCCTGCTCCAAGGTGACATCCTGCTCCAGCAGGATCAGCCGCTGGCAGCAATCGAATCCTGGCAACGCATCGAACAGCAGGATCCTACCTACCTGGCGCTGGTGGCGCAACGCCTGCTCGACGCCTTTCGCAAGCTCGATCGCCGCGAAAGAGGCCTGCAACTGTTGCGCGGCTATCTTGAGCACTACCCTTCGCTGGACCTGCTCGACGTGGTTTTTCAACTGGTGCTCGAGAGTGACGGGCCGGATGCAGCGTACAAACTGGTTCGCGATGAGTTGAAGCGCAATCCGACCCTGCTCGGTTTCGACAAGTTGCTGGAGGCCAGATTGCTGATTGCGCCGCCCGAGAGCCGCCCCGATCTCGATCTGGCAAAAGGGATCGTGCAGGTCTACACACGCCGCCTGGCGCGCTATCGATGCGATAATTGCGGTTTCAAGGCGCGTCAGTTCTATTGGCGCTGTCCGGCCTGTGGCGGTTGGGAGACCTATTCGCCAAAGCGCACCGAAGAATTTGACCTCACACCTTAGGAGTTCAGCTTGCCAGTCGCCATACGCGATATGAGGTGTATTCGCCTCATGAGCAGATCCTGCCGTTCCGGAAGCCGCGGCGATGCACGTCCCTGATTTCGCGACCGCCAAGCTGCTGATCGTCGGCGATGTGATGCTTGATCGCTACTGGTTTGGCGAGGTCTCTCGCATCTCTCCCGAGGCACCGGTGCCGGTGGTCAAGGTGGACCGCAGCGAAGAGCGTCCCGGCGGGGCCGCCAACGTCGCTCGCAACGTCGCTGCCCTGGGTGCGCAGGTCGCCCTGCTGTCGGTGGTTGGCGACGACGAAGCCGGGCGCTGCCTGCAGAGACTGCTGGCCGCAAGTGGCATCGAGGCCAGCCTGCATCTCGACGCTGCGATCAGCACGACGGTCAAGCTGCGCGTGATTGGCCGGCAACAGCAACTGCTGCGCATCGATTTTGAAACGGCCCCTTCACATGAGGTGTTGCGCACCAAGCTCGCCGAGTTCGCGGCGCGCCTGCCGACATGCGACGCGGTGATCCTCTCCGATTATGGCAAGGGCGGCCTGGCGCACATCGGCGAGATGATCCGATTGGCGCGCACGGCCGGCAAGAAGGTTCTGGTCGATCCCAAGGGCGACGATTTCTCCAAGTATGCGGGCGCGACCATCGTCACGCCGAACCGCAACGAGTTACGCACCGTGGTCGGTCGCTGGCACGACGACGGCGAACTGGCGTACAAGGCCGAAGCATTGCGCTGCGATTTGGGACTCGAAGCGCTGCTGGTGACCCGCAGCGAGGAAGGGATGTCGCTCTTCCATGCTGGCGGGGCGATCTACGAGCAGGCCGTGGCTAGGGAGGTCTTCGATGTGTCTGGTGCCGGCGATACGGTCATCGCTACCCTGGCCGTGATGCTCGCGTGCGGCACGGCCTGGCCGGAGGCCGTCCGGGTGGCAAATGTTGCGGCCGGCGTCGTCGTTGGCAAGCTCGGTACGGCGGTGGTCAGCCATCGTGAACTGGCTGCGGCACTCAAGTGAGGTCAATCCATGTATACCATCGTTACCGGCGCAGCCGGCTTCATTGGTTCCAATCTCGTCAAGGCGCTCAACGAGCGCGGCATGCGCAGGATCATTGCCGTCGACAATCTGAGCCGGGCCGACAAGTTTCGTAACCTCGTCGATTGCGACATCGCCGATTACATCGACAAACAGAAATTCCTCAGCCGCTTGCTGGCCGGCGACTTTGACGGTGACATCGATGCCATTCTCCACCAGGGGGCATGTTCCGATACCCTGGAGAGCGATGGCCGCTACATGATGGAGAACAATTACCGTTACTCGCTGGATCTTCTCGACTGGTGTCTTGATCAGGAAGTACCGCTGCTCTACGCATCGAGCGCGGCAACTTACGGCGGCGGCAGCGTTTTCCGGGAAGAGCGAGCGCACGAGGCACCGCTGAACGTCTACGGCTATTCGAAGTTCCTGTTCGACCAGGTGGTCCGGCAACGCCTTGCCGTCGCCGGTCCGTCCCACTCGCAGGTCGTCGGCTTCCGCTATTTCAACGTCTATGGTCCGCGCGAGTCGCACAAGGGGCGCATGGCCTCGGTCGCCTTCCATCATTTTCAGCAGTTCCGCAGTCAGGGTAAGGTCAAGCTTTTCGAAGGCTGCGATGGCTATGCCGATGGCGAACAGCGACGCGATTTCGTGCATGTCGGCGATGTCACGCACGTCAACCTGTTTTTCCTCGATCATCCGGAGAAATCGGGGATTTTCAACGTCGGCAGCGGTCGCGCACAGCCTTTCAACGACCTGGCGATGGCCAGCGTCAATGGTTGCCGGGCCTTGTTTGGCGAGGCAGCGCTGCCGCTCGCCGAACTGGTGCAGCAAGGGCTGATCGAATACATCCCGTTTCCGGCGGATCTCAAGGGCAAGTACCAGAGTTTCACCGAAGCCGACCTCACCAGGCTGCGCAAGGCGGGTTATGAGGCCCCGTTTGCCAGTGTCGAGGAAGGCGTTGCGCAATACGTTAACTGGCTGAACGAGCATGCATAAGACCCTTGAAGAGTACGTCGGCGAAACGCCGCTGGTGCGTCTGCAGCGTATACCGGGCACCGCCAACGACGCTCGCGGTAATCTCGTTCTGGCCAAGCTGGAAGGCAACAATCCGGCCGGCTCGGTCAAGGATCGGCCGGCGCTGTCGATGATTGCACGCGCCGAACAGCGTGGCGACATCAAACCGGGGGACACCCTGATCGAGGCCACTTCGGGCAATACCGGCATCGCCCTGGCCATGGCGGCGGCGGTGCGCGGCTATCGGATGATTCTGGTGATGCCGGAAAATCAGAGCATCGAACGCCGGCAGACGATGCGCGCTTTTGGCGCCGAACTGGTGCTGGTGCCCAGGGATGGCGGCATGGAATTGGCGCGTGACGTTGCCGAGAGCCTGCGCAACGAAGGCCGCGGCATCATCCTTGATCAGTTTGCCAACCCGGACAACCCGCTGGCACACTACGAAGGTACCGGTCCCGAGCTGTGGCGCCAGACTGCGGGGCGAATCACCCATTTCGTGAGCAGCATGGGCACCACCGGAACGATCATGGGGGTGTCACGCTACCTCAAGGAACAGAACCCCGGCATCTGCATCGTCGGCTGCCAGCCCGAGGACGGTTCGCAGATCCCCGGCATCCGCAAGTGGCCGGAAGCCTATCTGCCGAAGATCTTCGACCGCTCGCGTGTCGATCGCGTCGAATCGGTCGGGCAGGGCGAGGCAGAAGAAATGACCCGCCGCCTGGCACGCGAAGAAGGGATTTTCGCCGGCATCTCGTCGGGTGGCGCGTTGGTCGTCGCCTTGCGGGTCGCCAGCGAAGTCGAGAATGCGATGATCGTCAGCATCGTTTGCGATCGTGGGGACCGCTATCTGTCGACCGGGGTCTTTCCCGCTTGAACGCATGAAGCCGGTTCTCGCCTTTGACATTGAAACCATTCCGGACGTCGGGGGCTTGCGCCGCCTGCATGGCCTCGACGCGGCGCTTTCCGACGACGAGGTCGCCGAACTCGCCTTTCAGCAGCGCCGCGCTAGCAGCGGCAACGACTTCCTGCCGCTGCACCTGCAACGCGTCGCGGTGATCTCCTGCGTTCTCAGGGTCGGCAAGGATTTTCGTGTGTGGTCGCTGGCTGAACCCGAGCAGGGCGAAGCCGAAATCATTCAACGCTTCTTCGACGGCATCGAAAAGTTCACGCCGCAGATCGTGTCCTGGAACGGCAGTGGTTTTGACCTGCCGGTGTTGCACTATCGCGGCCTGATGCACGGGGTGGTCGCGCCGCGATATTGGGACCTCGGTGACGGCGACTACTCCGACAGCCGTGAATTCAAATGGAACAACTACATCAGCCGCTATCACACGCGCCACCTGGACCTGATGGACCTGCTGGCGATGTATCAGCCGCGCGCCAGCGTGCCGCTCGACGAGCTGGCCAGGCTGATCGGCTTTCCCGGCAAGCTCGGCATGGATGGCAGCAAGGTGTGGGGCGCATGGCAGGCGGGCCGAAACGCTGAAATCCGCGATTACTGCGAGACCGACGCACTCAACACCTACCTGGTTTCCGTGTGCTTTCGCCGCATGCGCGGTGAGATTGCGCGTGCCGGATACGAAAACGAGATGGCCTTCATACGTGCTGAACTGGCGCGGATCGACAAACCGCACTGGCGGGAATTCCTGGCCGCCTGGCAGTAGCGTGGCCGTCCGCTGGCGCCAGCTTTTCGCTATCAGCGGGCCTGCTCAGAGATCAGGCAAAGTCAAGGAAAAGCCACGAAATGATTTCTCGCCTGGCTTGGTGTCCTTGCACTGGTTGCCGTCGTCGCTGAGCACATAGATCTCGTTTTTCCCGGCCGCCGCGAAGAGCGCTTCCGGGTGCATGCCAGAGAAGTCGATCTTCTTGACCCGCTGCGGCGAATCGGCTGCCTTGCCCGACCAGGTATAGAGGGCGAAACCCTTGCCGCTCTTCTTGTCACCCAAGGGGCCGGCGATGATCGCGAAACGGGAATTGACGAAATCGATGCTGCGAATCCCTCGCTCGCCGAGATCGAGCGCAATCAGATCGCCAAAGACCGGCTTGGCTGCCTGATCGATCACTGCCGCCGGATTTCTCAGTGGCAGCAGCAGCGCTTCCTTGCGTGCGGACAAGGGATTGCGGAAGCCGATCAGGAGTTGCCCATCCGGGGTCGCGGCGAGACCTTCGATGTTCAGGCCGCCCGGCATTTCGGGATCGATCGCCTGCTTGCTGGCCGAGCCGAGGACTGCAAACCTTGGTTCGGCGGCGATGTCCTCGACAAGCCGGGTGTAGGGCGGGGTGGCTGCGCTGACCGTTGGTGAGGGAGCACTTGCGAGCACGTCGGTGGCAAAGAACTGCCGCCGCTGCACCTTGATCTCGCCGTCCTGATTGCGGGCGTGCGAGGAAATCCAGTATATCCTGTCGCCGATGCGCGCGGCACCCTCGATGTCCGATTTCGTGGCCTTGGCCTTGGCCTTGGGCAGGCACTCGCCGCTGTTGCCGAGCAGCTCGACGCAGGCCACGGCTTCGGGTTTGCCGCGTTGGTAGATGGTCAGGACATGACGATCGTCGTCCGCGACGACGAAGTGCCTTGCGCCGAGCGCGACGGCAGCGGAAGCATCGCAGAGGCCAAGGTAGCGCGTCTCTTCTGCATGGACGGGTGCAACCACCAGGAGCGTGTTCAGAAGCAGGGCGGTGACAGATATCGGGTAGTTGTTCATGAGCAGCGATCTTCTGGCAGGCACGGGGCCACAGTATAGTCCTGTTATAGGGGCAGGGTGTGTGCCGCAGAACCCGGGTAATAACGATTTTCAAATCGCCGTCCATCGATCAGAATCACGGCTTCACGGCTTTGATCATTCGAGAAGGCGATCTTCGTCATCACCACTGGGAGGAATTGCATGCAGTTGCATCATTGGGTTCTGTGGGTGGCAACGACTGTGCTCCTGGGCTTGGTCGTACCGGCGCAGGCAGCGGGGACGCTCGACAAGATCAAGGCGTCAAAGACCATTGCTCTCGGTTACCGGGAGAACTCGGTACCCTTCTCTTACACTGGCGATGACAATCAGCCCTGGGGCTATTCGGTCGACCTGTGTACCAGGGTGGCGGCGGCAATCGTCAAGCAACTGGAGCTCGACGAGCTGCATCTGCAGTGGATCCCGGTGACGCCGGAAACGCGGATCGCCAAATTGAAGTCGGGCGCGATCGACCTCGAATGTGGTTCAACCACCAGTACGCTGGCAAGGATGGAGGAAGTCGATTTCAGTCTGCTGACCTTCATCGACGGCGGCACTTATCTGTCGCGCCGGGCCGCCGGAATCCGGCGCTTCGAAGACCTGGCCGGCAAGCGGGTTGCCGTCGCCGCCGGAACGACCAGCGAGCGGACGATTGCCGCGGCACTGCTGCAGTACAAGGTCGCTGCCGAGCTGGTCAAGGTCGGCGATCACTCGCAGGGGATCGCGGCGATGCTGCAGGGAAAGGTCGAGGCCTACGCCTCGGACCGATCGTTGCTGATCGGACTCGCCCTCGATTCAGGCAGCCAGAATGACTGGTCGATCGGTCCCGAGACCTTTTCCTACGAGCCTTATGCCTTGATGATGCGCCGCAATGATGCAGCCTTCCGCCTGGCAGTGAACCGTGAACTTGCTCGCCTCAGCCGCAACCGCGAGATCTACGCGATCCATGATCGCTGGTTCGGCATGCTCGGCAGACCGGGGCCGCGGCTGGAGAGTCTGTACTTTCTGAACGGTTTGCCGGAGTAGCCGGGTCAGGCTGTGACCGTTCAGCGCGGGTCGATCTGCTCGTTCTTCTCCTCGTCAGCCACGACTTCGCGGTAGACGTGCCAGCTCGCATGCCCGACCAGGGGCATGGTCACAATCAGCCCGAGAAACAGCGTTGTGAAACCGATGGCGGCGAGGATCGCGATGCAGGTGGCCCAGAGCAGCATCGGGCCGGGGTTGCGAGCGCAGGCGAAGAGGCTGGCAAGCGCCGCTGTAACCGCATCGGTCTTGCGGTCGAGCATCATGGGCAGGGCGATGACGCTGATCGCGAAGACGAAGCAGGCGAAGAACCCCCCGACGGCAAAGTAGGCGAATGCAAAGTCGAGTTGTTCGAACGTCAGGACGGTGCGCACGACATCAGCGAAGCTGGGCAATCCACCGGCGAAGAAAAGCGCAAAGACAATGATTGACGCGCGTGCCCAGATCAGCAGGACCACCGCCAGCAGTGCGGCAAACACCCCGATATTGGCCAGATTCGAGCGCCAGGCGACGAGGGTCGGGGCCAATCGGGGTGGTTCGCCAATTTCGATACGTCGACTCAGATCGTAGAGCCCGAATGTCAGAAAGGGGCCAAATAGCAGGAAGCCGGTCGTCAGCCCCGCGAAAAGTGCGAAGGCATGAGCAAAAACTGCCTGCAGCAACCAGCCGCCGAAGGCAAAACAGACCCCGTAGAACAGGCTGGCAAACCCACTCTGGCGGTAGTCATTCCAGCCTGCCTGCACCCAGCCGAGAACGGCGCTGGCCTGGGTCTGGCGGATGGTCGGGAAGCGGCTCCCGGTCGGGTCTGGTGTGTTGCTCATCGGCAGGGTTGGCCATTCTCGGCCGAGTACCGGTTGCAGATCGCCAGGGAGAACTTACCGACGGATGTCGGAGAAAAATATTGGTTCATGATTGCTCCTCCTTGCGGGTGTTCAATGGAGGTGTCATGACCGTGAGAGAATCACTCGATTTTCTAAGCATGTTCAAGCCCTGTTTGATCTGAATACTTCCGGTTCGATCCGTAACTGCGTGCAATCGGATACTTGATCGCGTTCTTCACGAGTTTGGCGCGTGCGGCTTCTTCAAGGTCGATGCCGGCATTTTCGGCAATCAACAACAGGTAAATCAGGACGTCGGCACATTCGTCGCGCAGGGCTTCCTGCACGCTGGCGCTGCCTGCGATTGCAGCCATCTCGGTGTCACTCTTCCACTGCGTCAGTTCGAGCAACTCGCTGGCTTCAAGATTCAGCGAGACGATCAAGTTGCGCAAACTGTGGAACTGCGCCCAGTTGCGTTGATCGCGAAATTCGAGGATTGCCGCGGTCAGCGTCGGCAGACTCATGGCTTCAGGTGAAGAAGCGCGGTTTTGCTTCCTCCAGTAGGCGCATGCGGGTTGTCTGCGTGCATGCGGGCAACTCCCCGTAACAGAGGAAACGGTTTCACGCCTGTGAAGAGGTTCTCTGTGGAGTAGCGCATGAGGGTTGTTTGCAGGTTTTGCGAAACAGTCATTCTAGAAGGAAAATAAGTAGGGAAGGAAAAGAAATCCAACGCCCCTTAAGCCCGATAGCGTCCGCACGTTGGCGGACCCGCCTCGTTGCGGTACGCTCTAGACTTCAGGCTCATACTGGATTGGCAAGTACTTCTGGGGAAAAAAAAGCCGCGGACTCCCGCGGCTGAAAGTTCGCAGCGACTGCTGATGACCTGCTTAGAGCATGTCCTTGACAGCATCCGCTTCGTCGGTCAGTTCCTTGAGTGTCTTGTTCATCTTCTCGCGCGAGTACGCGTCGATTTCGATTCCTTGGATGATCTTGAACGAACCGCCTTTGCATTCGCACGGGAAACCGAAAACGATACCGGCCGGGATGTCATAGGAGCCATCGGAAGGAACGCCCATGGTCACCCATTCGTCGGAACCGAGTACCCAGTCGCGCATGTGGTCGATGGCCGCGTTGGCTGCAGAAGCGGCCGAGGAGAGACCACGCGCGTCGATGATCGCGGCACCGCGCTTGCCGACGGTCGGCAGGAACACATCATTGTTCCACACCGGGTCATTGATCAGCGCCTTGACGTTGTCGCCGTCAGAGGTGCAATTGCGGTAATCGGCGTACATCGTTGGCGAATGATTGCCCCACACGACGAGCTGTTTGAAGCTCGCTACCGGTCGGCCGGTTTTTGCGGCGAGTTGCGAGAGGGCACGGTTGTGATCGAGGCGCAGCATGCCATGGTAGTTATCCGGATTGGTGCGGCCGACTTTCCTGGCGGCGGCACCAGCAATCAGGGCATTGGTATTGCAGGGGTTGCCAACAACGAGAACGCGGACGTCCTCGCTGGCCTGCTCGGCAATGGCCTTGCCCTGCACGGTAAAGATCGCCCCATTGGCCGTCAGCAGGTCGGCGCGCTCCATTCCCGGACCACGTGGACGTGCGCCAACCAGCAGGCAGACATCTGCATCCTTGAAAGCAAGGGTCGGATCGTCGGTAGCGAGCATGCCGGCGAGTAGCGGGAAGGCACAGTCTTCGAGTTCCATCATCACGCCCTGGCAGGCTTTTTGAGCTTGCGGCAGGTCGAGTAGTTGGAGGATGACCGGTTGATCCTTGCCGAGCATTTCGCCGGAGGCAATCCGGAAAAGCAGGCTATAACCAATTTGACCGGCGGCGCCGGTGACCGCGACGCGCATGGGGACTTTGGACATGATGCGGCTCCTGTTGTTAGTGATGACGTAAAGTAGGCAGCGTGAGCAGAAAACGATCGGCGTTGCCCCCGCAAGCCGTTTGCTGCGGGGGCGGCAAATCGGACGGATCATAAGATCTATGATCCGCAGGTGTCAAATCTATCTTATGTCTTATATAAGATATGAATGGTTTGAGCGGGATGGACGCGAGCGTCAAATTATGCTGAAATGACTGTCCATGAGCCGGTCATCGTCATTGCATCCTCCCACATTCAGTCCGTTGTATCGGCAGATCAAGGAACTGATCCTGCACAATCTGGAGTCGGGTGAGTGGGGTCCGGGGGACTCCATCCCGAGTGAGTCCGAACTGGCCAGCCGTTTCGGCGTGAGCCAGGGGACGGTGCGCAAGGCCATTGATGAAATGGCTGCCGAGAATCTCCTGGTACGCCAGCAAGGCAAGGGGACTTTCGTCGCCACTCACAAGGATCCAGGTTCGTTTTTCCGCTTTCTTCGCCTGCTCCCCAATCAAGGAGAGTTGCAGATCTCCCAGAGCATCCCGCTCGAATGCTGGCGCGCCAAGGCCGGTGCCGATGTCGCGCGCATTCTGGCCATCGAGACGGGTGCGCCCATTACGATTCTTCGTCGCCTGTTGAAATTGGGGGACGAGCCGGTGGTCTTCGACGAGATCTATCTCCCGAGCGAACTCTTTCCCGATCTGTCACTTGAGGTGCTCAGATCAGGCGAGTCGCTGTACAGCCTGTTCGAGACGCGTTATGGCGTCCGCATGATCCGTGCCGACGAACGGCTGCGCGCCGTTGCGGCTGACCGGGTCAGTGCCGAGTGGCTGCAGGTAGCCGAGGGAAGTCCGCTGCTGCTGGTCGAGAGGGTGACTTTCACCTATGGCCACAAGCCCGTCGAATGGCGGCGGGGTTTCTATTCGACACGCAACTATCATTATCACAATGAACTGGGCTGAGGACTCGGAACAGGCTTTTTGGGTGAGTCAGGCACGCCTGGATGGTTTATAATCCAGCGTGGTTTCGAAGGGGGTCGGGTGGCGTACATTCGGCCAGCTAATCATATGAGGGATGACGTTCATGGCAGAGATGGCGATCAAGAAGAAGCGTCCAAAGAATTTGGATTTGCCCACTATCAGGCTACCCCTTCCGGGTATCCTTTCAATCATTCACCGCATCAGCGGGGCAGGACTGTTCCTGCTGTTGCCATTTCTGCTCTGGCTGTTCCAGAGCAGTCTCACCTCTTCGGAAACCTTCGCCAGCGTCAGGGGGGTCGTCGCCCATCCCCTGGTCAAAATTGTTCTGCTCGGTCTGATCTGGTTCTACATGCACCACTTCTGCGCCGGCATCCGCTATCTGCTGCTCGATCTGCACAAAGGGATCGAACTTGAGGCGGCACGTCTGTCGAGCAAGGTCGTTTTCGCGGTCAGCATTGCGCTGACCCTGATCGTCGGAGCTAAAGTGCTATGGTAAATCGTATTCTCGTCGGGGCTCACTATGGCCTCAAGGACTGGCTCATCCAGCGTGCCACAGCAATCATCATGGCGGTTTACACGGTCATTTTCCTGGTCGTGGTCGGTGCCGTCGGGCCCGATTCCTTCGAGGCCTGGCGCGCCATCTTCGCCAACGGCTTCATGAAATTCGCCACATTTCTGTTCTTTGTCAGTGTCTTCTACCATGCCTGGATTGGTGTCAGGGACATCTGGATGGATTACGTCAAGCCCGATGGCTTGCGTCTGCTGATGATGATTGCGACAGCTACGGTGCTGGTCGGATATGCCGGCTGGGCGGTTCAGATCCTGTGGAGAATGTAAGTGAGCAAGCTAATCGTTCCGGTACGTAAGTTCGATGCGGTCATCGTTGGGGCCGGCGGTTCCGGCCTGCGGGCGGCGATCCAGCTTTCCGAGGCTGGTCTGAAGACAGCCGTGTTGTCAAAGGTCTTTCCCACCCGTTCGCACACCGTGGCGGCGCAAGGAGGGGTATCGGCCTCGCTCGGCAATTCCGAGGAGGATCACTGGCACTGGCACATGTACGATACCGTCAAGGGCTCTGACTGGCTTGGTGACCAGGATGCGATCGAATACATGTGCCGCATGGCACCCGAGGTCGTCGTCGAACTCGAGCACTTCGGCATGCCTTTCGACCGCACCGATGAGGGCAAGATCTACCAGCGTCCCTTCGGCGGACATATGTCGAACTTTGGCGAGAAACCGGTTCGCCGCGCCTGCGCCGCGGCAGACCGCACGGGTCACGCCATGCTGCACGCGCTCTATCAGCGCAACGTACGCGCCAATACGCAGTTCTTCGTCGAATGGATGGCGCTCGACCTGATCCGTGATGATTCCGGGCAGGTGCTTGGCGTCATCGCCCTTGAAATGGAAACGGGTGAAGTCGTCGCTTTCCACACCAAGGCCACCGTCTTTGCCACCGGAGGTGCTGGCCGGATTTTCTATTCATCGACCAACGCCTTCATCAACACCGGTGACGGTCTGGGCATGGCGGCGCGCGCCGGCATTGCACTGGAGGACATGGAGTTCTGGCAGTTCCACCCGACCGGCGTCGCTGGCGCGGGCGTGCTGATTACCGAGGGAGTGCGCGGCGAAGGTGGCATCCTGCGTAATTCGACCAATGAACGCTTCATGGAGCGTTATGCGCCGAATGCCAAGGATCTGGCTTCTCGCGACGTGGTGTCGCGTGCCATGGTGACGGAAATCAATGAGGGCCGAGGTTGCGGGCCAAACAAGGATTTTGTGCTGCTCGACATCACCCACCTCGATCCGGCGACGATCATGAAGCGCCTGCCGGGAATTCGCGAGATTTCAATCCAGTTTGCCGGCATCGATCCGATCAAGGCGCCGATCCCGGTGGTGCCGACCTGTCATTACCAGATGGGAGGTGTGCCGACCAACTACAAGGGCCAGGTCGTCGCCGATGACGGGACGCCGGTCAAGGGCTTCTACGCCGCCGGTGAGGTCGCCTGTGCTTCGGTGCACGGCGCCAACCGGCTGGGAACCAACTCACTGCTGGACCTGCTGGTATTCGGCAAATCATCCGGCGATTCGGTCATCGACGATCTCAAGTCCGGGGCCATCGGTCTCAAGGAACTGCCGGAGAATTTCGCGGATCGCACGATGGCACGTCTGCACCGTCTCGACACGCAGACCGGCGGGGCCGACGTCAATGCGACGCGTCTCGAACTGCAGCGTACGATGCAAAAACACTGTGGCGTTTTCCGCTTCAAGGAGATGCTGGCCGAGGGGGTCGCGAAGATCCTCGATATCGAGAAGGCGGTCGCGCGAACCGAGATCAAGGACAAGTCCCAGGTGTGGAATACGGCACGAGTTGAGGCCCTGGAACTGGACAATCTGATCGAAGTGGCCAAGGCGACGATGATTTCGGCGGAGGCGCGCAAGGAGTCGCGTGGTGCCCATGTCCGTGACGATGCGCCGGATACTGCAGCGAATCCGAACGGGCGCGACGACATCCACTGGCACAAGCACACACTATGGCACCGCGACGGTAATCGTCTCGATTACAAGCCGGTGATCATGAAGCCTCTGTCTGTCGAATCCATCGCGCTGAAGACGCGTTCCTATTGATCGTGCGCCAAGGAGTCAATGTCATGACCACCAGTACCATGCAGTTCAAAATTTACCGCTACGATCCCGACAAGGACGCCGCGCCCTACATGCAGGATATCTCGGTCGAAGTCGATTTTTCCATCGACCGCAAGTTGCTCGACATCCTGACCCGGCTGAAGGCGAAGGATGACACGCTGTCCTATCGTCGCTCGTGTCGAGAAGGCATTTGCGGATCGGATGCGATGAACATCAATGGCAAGAACGGCCTGGCCTGCCTGACCGAGATCAAGGATCTCAAGCAGCCGGTCGTCTTGCGACCGCTGCCGGGCCTGCCGGTGATTCGCGACCTGATCGTCGACATGACCCAATTCTTCAAACAGTATCACTCGATCAAGCCTTACCTGATCAATGAGGGTCCCCGTCCTGAACGCGAGCGACTCCAGTCGCCAGAAGAACGTGAAGAACTCAATGGTCTATACGAGTGCATCCTGTGTGCCTGCTGTTCGACCTCGTGCCCCTCTTTCTGGTGGAACCCGGACAAGTTTGTCGGTCCTGCCGGTCTGCTGAACGCCTACCGTTTCATCGCCGATACCCGTGACCAGGCGACCAACGAGCGCCTCGATGATCTTGAGGATCCCTATCGTCTGTTCCGCTGCCATAGCATCATGAACTGTGTCGATGTCTGCCCGAAAGGTCTGAATCCGACGCGGGCGATTGGCAAGATCAAGGAATTGATGGTTCGTCGTGCGGTCTGATGGGGGACAGAGAAAACCTCAACCGCCTGCGCTGGCGTTGCACGCGACGTGCAATGCTGGAAATGGACCTCTTGCTCGGGGAGTTTCTTGACCGGATCTTCCCGACGCTGGACCCCGAACAGGTGGACGCATTTGTCACTCTGGCTGACATGGAGGACCTGGAACTCTGGCCGCTGATCAATGGTAGCCGCGAGTGCACAGATGCGGTCCAGGCCGAAGTCGTGGCGTTGTTGCGCAACGTAAGAGTTAAGTAAGGAAGTCGCCATACAGTCTGGCGGTTTCCTGTTCGTAGCTGTGACCTCAACACCTGAACGGGGATAAATAAATGACGATCGAACGTAAAGCAACTTTGACCATCGAGGGGCAGGCGCCCGTCGAATTTCCAATCATGACGCCTACGCATGGCAATGATTGTATCGACATTCGTACCCTGCTGGGCAAGACCGGTCATTTCACCTACGATTCCGGCTACTTGTCGACAGCAAGTTGCCGGTCGAAGATCACGTTCATCGATGGCGACAAGGGCGAACTCCTCTATCGGGGTTATCCGATCGAGCAACTGGCCGAGCAATGCAACTTCCTCGAGGTGGCCTATCTGTTGTGGAACGGCGAACTGCCGACGGCTATTCAGAAAACCAACTTCGAGAAGAACATCAAGGTACACACGATGGTGCACGAGCAGCTGGTGAAGTTTTACCAGGGCTTCCGTCGTGATGCGCATCCGATGGCCGTCCTGGTGGGGGTCGTGGGCGCCTTGTCGGCGTTTTACCATGAAGCCGAGAATTTCTCCGATCTTGAACACCAGAACATCAGTTTCAACCGGATCGTCGCCAAACTCCCGACAATCATTGCCATGGCCTACAAGTATCACGTCGGCGAGCCGTTCATTTACCCGCGCAACGACCTCGATTACACCGCCAACTTCATGCACATGATGTTCGGCACGCCCTGCGAGGAGTACAAGCCGAATCCGGTGCTGGTGCACGCCCTGGACACCATTTTCACCTTGCATGCCGATCACGAGCAGAATGCATCGACTTCGACGGTTCGTCTGTCGGGATCTTCCGGTGCCAACCCGTATGCCTGCATCTCGGCGGGGATCGCCTGCCTCTGGGGCCCGGCACACGGCGGTGCCAACGAGGCCTGCCTGCAGATGCTCGAGGAAATCCACGATGTCTCGCGAGTTGGCCGCTACATTGCCCGCGCCAAGGACAAGAACGACGAATTCAAGCTGATGGGCTTTGGTCACCGTGTCTACAAGAATTTTGATCCGCGCGCCAAGCTGATGCGCAAGGTCTGCAGCGATGTGCTGCAGGAACTCGGTCTGGAGAACGATCGTTTGTTCAAGCTGGCGCTGGAACTTGAGAAGATCGCTCTCGAGGACGACTACTTCATCGAGAAGAAGCTCTATCCCAACGTCGATTTCTACTCGGGGATCGTGCAAAAGGCGCTCGGCATTCCGACCACCATGTTCACCTGCATCTTCGCACTGGCACGTACGGTCGGGTGGATGACACAATGGGAAGAGATGATCAACGATCCGGAGTACAAGATCGGGCGTCCACGCCAGCTCTATGTCGGCCCAACCAGGCGCGACGTCATTGCCGTCGACCAGCGCTAGGCTGATCGATTCAAAGGGGCGGCCGGCAGTAGCCGCCCTTTTTCATGCTGTGGTCTCCCCGCCACAGGTTTTCTCAATTCGAACCAGAACGGTGACGACAGGTAACTGCCATGATGAATCAGCTTTTTGGTAACTCCCTACTCTTTGGCGGCAACGCACCCTTTGTCGAGGAGTTGTACGAAAACTATCTCGACAATCCTGGCTCTGTCTCCGAGCAATGGCGCGAGTATTTCGACAAGCTGGCGCAATTGCCGGGTTACGTGGCCCGCGATGTTCCGCATTTGCCCGTGATCAATGCGTTTGCCGAACTGGCCAGAAAGGGGGGCTACCGCGCTGCGGCAGTCACGCCAGTAGATGACAGGAAACAGGTCAGCGTTCTCCAGATGATCACCTCGTATCGTTTCATTGGCGACCGCTGGGCCAACCTGGACCCACTGAAACGAACGCCGCGTCCGGACGTGCCACAACTCGATCCCGCCTATTATGGCCTTTCCGATGCCGACCTGAATACGGTGTTCAATGCCGGATCGTTCAAGGGAACGCCGGACCATGCCACCTTTGGCCAGATCTACGATGCCTTGAAAGCGACCTATTGCGGATCGATTGGCGTCGAGTATATGTATATCAGTACGGTGGCCGAGAAGCGCTGGATTCAGGATCGCCTCGAGCGCATCCATTCGAAGCCGAACTATACCGCCGAGCAGAGAAAACGGATGCTTGAACGTCTGACTGCAGCCGAGACGCTCGAGCGTTATCTGCATACCCGTTATGTCGGGCAGAAACGCTTCTCGCTCGAAGGAGGCGAATCGACGATCGTGGCCATGGATGAACTGATTCGTGTCGCCGGTGCCGGGGGGGTCGATGAGATCGTCGTCGGTATGGCCCACCGCGGTCGCCTCAACGTGCTGGTCAATACGCTGGGCAAGGCCCCGTCGATGTTGTTTGACGAATTCGAAGGCCGGAAGGCGCAGGATCTGAGCGCGGGTGATGTCAAGTACCACATGGGTTACTCGTCCGACGTGTCCACTCCGGGCGGCCCCTGCCATCTGACGCTGGCGTTCAACCCGTCGCATCTTGAAATCGTGAACCCGGTCGTCGTCGGTTCGGTGTACTCGCGTCAGCGTCGTCGCGGCGAGAGCGGCAATGACAAGGTGCTCGCGGTGCTCATCCATGGGGATGCGGCCGTTGCTGGCCAGGGCGTTAACCAGGAAATGCTCAACTTCGCGCAGACGCGCGGTTACGGTGTCGGCGGTACGGTTCATATCGTCGTCAATAACCAGATTGGCTTCACCACCTCCGACCCGCGCGATTATCGTTCGTCGCTGTACTGCACCGACATCTTCAAGATGGCCGAAGCGCCCATCTTTCATGTCAATGGGGATGACCCGGAGGCGGTGGCGCTGGTCACCAGCCTGGCCGTTGAATTCCGCAAGACCTTCAAGAAGGATGTCGTGGTCGACATCGTCTGCTACCGCAAGCTCGGTCACAACGAGCAGGATGAGCCCATGGTCACACAGCCGCTGATGTACAAGAAGATCCAGCAGCATCCCGGCACGCGCAAGCTCTACGCGGACAAGCTGGTTGCCGAAGGCGTGCTGCACGCCGAGGGCCCGGACGAGATCATCGCGGATTACCGTGCCCACCTCGATCGTGGCGAACTGTTGTATAACCCGGTCCTCGCCGGTTACAAGCACCCGATGACCATCGACTGGACACCGTTCGTCTCGCCGAAATACATCGAAAATTGTGATACCAAGGTGCCGGTCGGCGAACTGCAGCGCCTGTCCGGGCGATTGGCGACCATTCCGCCGAACTTCACGTTGCACAGCCGCGTTCAGAAGATCATCGAGGACCGTCGCCAGATGGGCGAAGGCAAGCTCCCGGTCGACTGGGGAATGGCCGAGAATCTGGCCTACGCCTCGCTGCTGGTTTCTGGCTACGGCGTTCGTATTTCCGGCGAAGACGTTGGCCGCAGCACTTTCTTTCACCGACACGCCGCGCTGCACGACCAGAATCGTGAGCACTGGGATCATGGAACCTATTACCCGCTGGCCAACTTGCAGGAACGGCAGGGTGGTTTCCAATGCTTCGACTCGGTGCTCTCGGAGGAGGCGGTGCTGGCCTTCGAGTATGGCTACTCGACGGCCAATCCGCACGAGTTGGTGGTCTGGGAGGCGCAATTCGGGGACTTCGCCAACGGTGCGCAAGTGGTCATCGACCAGTTCATCGCTGCCGGAGAAGCCAAGTGGGGGCGGGCCAGTGGCTTGGTTCTGCTGCTGCCCCATGGTTACGAAGGACAGGGTCCGGAGCATTCTTCGGCACGCATCGAGCGTTACATGCAGCTCTGTGCCGAGATGAACATGGAAGTTTGCCAGCCATCGACACCAGCGCAGGTCTT
Organism: Candidatus Accumulibacter vicinus; assembly: GCA_002425405.1. GTDB lineage: Bacteria > Pseudomonadota > Gammaproteobacteria > Burkholderiales > Rhodocyclaceae > Accumulibacter > Accumulibacter vicinus. Next base: position 30,043 of record DIME01000188.1, on the reverse strand, counting down.
TCACATGCTGCGCCGGCAAGCACTGCGTAGCCAGCGCAAACCGTTGATCGTTTTCTCGCCGAAATCGCTGCTTCGCCACAAGGATGCGACCTCGACGCTGGAGGAGTTGAGCGAAGGAGAATTCCAGCGCGTGATCGGAGAAGTCGAACCGATCATTGCCAAGAAGGTTACCCGAGTGATCTTCTGCTCCGGCAAGATCTACTACGAACTGGCGGCTGCACGGCACGAGCGGAAGATCTCGCATGTTGCGATTGCCCGACTCGAGCAACTCTATCCCTTTCCGCAAGAGTCTTTCCAGGAAGAACTGGCCAAGTACCCGAAAGCCACGGAGGTTGTCTGGTGTCAGGATGAGCCGCGCAATCAGGGTGCCTGGTACTGGATTGCCTCGCGTCAGCACCTGTCGCGCTCGCTCAGCGACAAGCAGCATTTGTTGCTGGTTTCCCGTCCAGCCTCCGCGTCCCCGGCGGTTGGCTACCAAAGCAAGCACAACGCCCAACAAAAGGCTCTGATCGACTCCGCCTTCGGTGAGATCGAGTACTACAAATTGCCCTAGAACGGAGAGAACATGATCATCGACGTCAAAGTTCCACAGCTTTCCGAGTCAGTTGCCGAAGCGACCTTGGTCACCTGGCACAAGAAGGCCGGCGAAGCCGTCACGAGGGATGAAAACCTGATCGACATCGAGACCGACAAGGTCGTCCTTGAGCTGCCGGCACCGGATGGTGGTGTGCTGGTTGAAATTGTCAAGACTGACGGGGAGACTGTGGTTGCGGGAGAGGTGATTGCGCGCATCGATACGGCTGCTCAGGCTGGCGCAGTCGCGGTGGCAACGCCCGCGACCAGGGTGGTACCGGCCAAGACTGAGGCCGTGGCGACGGCTCCGGTGACAGCTACTGGTGTCGCTTTGCCGGCGGCACGCAAGATCCTGGAAGAGAAAGGGATTGCCACCAGCAGTGTCGCGGGTACGGGTCGTGGCGGCCGGGTAACCAAGGGGGATGCCCTGGCCGCCCAGGCGCCGGTGGTGAAAGCGGCAGCGGCTGCAGGCCCGGTCGCTGTGCCGATGGCCAGCCCGGTTTCGGGTCTGGCACCGGCACCGAGCGTGACGGTGCCGCTTGGCGATCGGCCTGAGCAGCGCGTACCGATGTCACGTCTGCGTGCCCGAGTTGCCGAGCGCCTGTTGCAGTCGCAGGCGACCAATGCGATCCTGACCACCTTCAATGAGGTGAACATGGGCCCGATCATGGCGCTACGCAAGCAATATGGTGATCGCTTCGAAAAGGTACACGGCGTTCGCCTGGGCTTCATGGGCTTCTTCGTCAAGGCCGCCGTCGCTGCGCTGCAAAAATTCCCGGTGATCAACGCCTCAGTCGATGGCAACGACATCGTATACCATGGCTACATGGATATCGGTATTGCCGTGGGCAGTCCGCGCGGTCTGGTGGTGCCGATCCTGCGCGACGCTGACCAGATGACTATTGCCGACATCGAGAAGAAAATCGGCGAGTTCGGCAGCAAGGCCAAGGACGGCAAGCTGTCGATGGAAGATCTGACTGGCGGAACCTTCTCGATTTCCAATGGCGGTGTCTTCGGTTCGATGTTGTCGACACCGATCATCAATCCGCCCCAGTCGGCCATCCTCGGCATTCATGCGACCAAGGACCGGCCAGTGGTCGAAAATGGCCAAGTAGTGATCCGTCCGATCAACTATCTGGCAATGTCATACGATCATCGCATTATCGACGGTCGCGAGGCGGTACTCGGTCTGGTGACCATGAAGGAAGCACTGGAGGATCCAACACGCCTGCTGCTCGGCGTTTAACCTCTCGCCACCGAGGCACGGATCATCACGGATCATGAATCGGGAGTGTCTTGAGAAGTCATGACCATTAGAAAGGGAATCAATCATGTCCAAACAATTTGACATTCTCGTTATCGGTGGTGGCCCGGGTGGCTACATTGCCGCCATTCGGGCCGCACAGCTTGGTTTCAATGTCGCCTGCTGTGAATCGAATGCCTATGCCGATCCCAAGGGAGAACCGCGTCTTGGCGGTACCTGCCTGAACGTTGGTTGCATTCCTTCGAAAGCGCTGCTGCATACCTCGCACCTCTTTGAGGAGAGCGGGCACAGCTTTGCTGATCAGGGGATCTGTGTCGGTACGCCGGCCATCGATGTGGCCAGGATGATCGGTCGCAAGGATGGTATCGTCAAACAGCTGACCAGCGGCATCAAGGGCCTCTTCAAGAAAAACAAGGTTACCCTGCTCAATGGGCACGGTGCATTTGTCGGGCGCAAGGACTCGGCTGAAAGCGGGCTCTGGCAGATCAGGGTAGGTGACACCCTGGTCGAGGCTAGGCAGATAATCGTGGCTACCGGTTCCAAGGCCCGTCATCTGCCCGGAGTACCGGTCGATAACGAGATTGTTTGCGATAACATCGGTGCGCTCGACCTCAATGCTGTTCCGAAGAGGCTCGCGGTCATCGGTGCTGGCGTCATCGGCCTTGAGATGGGCAGTGTCTGGCGTCGCCTGGGTGCCGAAGTGACCATCCTTGAAGCGCTACCGGAATTTCTTTCGGTCACCGATATTGACGTGGCCAAGGAAGCCGCCAAGATTTTTGCCAAACAGGGTCTGAAGATCATTACCGGAATCGAAATCGGTGATGTCAAGATTTCCCAGAAAGGGGTTTCGATCGACTATACCGGCAGGGACGGCAGCGAGCAGAAACTCGATGCCGATCGACTGATTGTCTCGATCGGACGCATCCCCAACACGGATGGCCTGGATGCCGACAAGGTGGGTCTAAAACTGACCGAGCGAGGCCAGATCGAAGTCGATGCCCAATGCCGTACCAATCTTCCCGGCGTGTGGGCAGTGGGTGATGTCGTCGCCGGCCCGATGCTGGCGCACAAGGCAATGGAGGAGGGTGTCATGGTCGCCGAGATCATGGCTGGTCAGTCCGGGCATTGTAATCACGAGACTGTCCCATGGGTGATTTACACCAGTCCGGAGATCGCCTGGGTGGGCAAGACCGAACAGCAATTGAAGGCTGAAGGTGTCGCCTACAAAGCCGGCAAGATTCCGTTTGCCGCGAACGGTCGTGCGCTTGGCATGGGCGACCCGAGCGGCTTCGTCAAGATGCTTGCCTGCGCCACGACCGACCGCATCCTCGGTGTCCATATCATCGGCGCGAATGCTTCCGAGCTGATCTCGGAGGGTGTCGTGGCGATGGAGTTCGGCGCTGCCGCCGAGGATCTGGCGCGCATTTGCCATGCGCATCCGACATTGTCGGAGGTGGTCCACGAAGCTGCACTGGCTTGCGACAAGCGGCCGCTGCACTTCTAGGAACTGAACGAGAGGATGGTCCAGCGTCCGGAGAACTGATCGTTAGTCTCCGCAGAAAGGATTGCTGCGTCTCTCGGCTCCGAAAGTGGACATCGGTCCGTGACCAGGAATGAAGACGACATCGTCACCGAGCGGCCAGAGCCGATTGCGGATCGAAGAAATCAGCGTATTGAAATCGCCTTTCGGAAAATCGGTACGGCCAATCGAGCCCTGGAACAGTACGTCGCCAACGATCGCCAAGCGGCCCGGTTGGTTGAAGAAAACCACGTGCCCAGGCGTATGGCCAGGACAATGCAGGACGTCCATTTCGACCTTGCCGAACGATACCTTGTCGCCCTGGACGAGCCAGCGGTCAGGCGTAAAGGCCCGCACGTTGGCAAAGCCGAACATCCTGCTCTGTACCGGCATGCCGTCAATCCAGAACTGGTCTTCGCGCTGCGGTCCTTCGATCGGCAGGGACAAACGATCCGCCAGATCAGCTACGGCGCCAGCGTGGTCGATATGACCGTGCGTGACGAGAATCTTCTCCAGCTCGACGCCGTTGGCCGAAACTGCGCGCAGGATGCGCGATACATCACCACCCGGATCGACGACGGCACCGCGCCTGGTTTGCTCGCACCAGAGCAGGCTGCAGTTCTGCTCGAAAGGGGTCACCGGGATGATCTGATATTTCATGTTCGACGGTCGTAGGGGAATGTCTGCCAAGACTGTGCAGTATACCAGACGACCACTCGCTGCACCGCTGCGTCCAGCCGCACGCAGCTTCTCGCAGGGCGTGCTGGTGGCTCTGATGTCACTGATGATTGCGTCCGATGCCCTGGCGCAGAGCGATGCAGCCGGTGGCGCAACGGCCCGCATCGAGGTGTCGCTCGACGGTGAAATCTACAGCGTGCGAGCCAGCGCGCAGTTGGTCGCCGATCAGCGCGTGGTTTGGGAAGCGCTGACCGACTATGAGCGCCTGCGCGAGTTCATTCCTGGAGTGACGCGCGCACGCGTTCTCGCGCGTGCAGGAAACCAGCTCATTATCGAGCAGGTCGGCGTGTTCTCGGTATTCTTTATCGACCTGCCGGTACGGGTCCGCCTGGCGGTTCAGCACCTTCCCTATACGATGGTGCTGGCGCGCATGGATGCGAATCCCCTGGACGCGGGTGAGCCGACGCTGCGCAGCTTCAGCGGCCGTTACACGCTGAGCGCAATCCGCTTGGCGCAACGTGCCGGGGTGCGGCTGGACTACGACGCGCAGTTCGAACTGACGCGGCCGCTCCCCCCGGTGATCGGCCCGCTGTTCGGCATTGCCGCCGTGCGAGCCACGATGCGCGCGCAGTTCGAGGCGATGCTGCGCGAGATCGAGAGGCGACAGGCGCTACTGGTCGCTGCGGAGCCTGCCGAATGACGAACGGTCTCGCCATCGCTCTGTGCTGCGGCCTGCTCGCCGGCTGTGCAAGTCCGGACCCCTATGGATACGCGCCGGTCGCGCAGCGTCTGCAGCAGGACGACGCCTTAGGGGATTGCGCGCGACTTTTCCAGGTAAGCGACCGACTGATCGACGAGGCAGGCACACGTGATGCACAAGCGCCGCGTGTACCAGGTTTTCCCTACCGGCGGGTCGATCGTGTTCTCGCCCAGATGGCAGCGCAGAGCGACTTGACCGCGCCGCAGGCACAGGCCTGGAGCGCTGCGCTGGCGGTGCTGGATGCCGCCGCGCGGCGCATCGAACTTGGCAATGCCAGTCACGACGCTACTGCCTTGGCCGACGCGCTGACCGCTTGCCGGCAACTGCTGGCATGGGCCGATCAGCACGAGCTGCCGGCGTTGCTCGAAGCAGTCCAGGTGCCCGACGACTACTCGACCGGGATGCGTGCGCTGGGTCTCTATCCGCTGACACGCTACGCTTTCGCTGCCGGCATCCGGAACTGGCAGCGCGACACGCTGGCGGAGTTTGCCGCACAGGCCGCGACTGACCCGTTTGCCGCCATGCGTCGGCGCTACACCGTCAGTGAATCCCTGACCGCCATGCCAGCGCTGCTTGAGTTGCCCGAACTTGGCCTGCCAGTGCTCTCCCGACAGACACTGAACAGCCTGATCCTTCGCCACGCCCCGCAACTCGACATTGCCACGGCGAGCGACGCCGATTACCCCGGCGCACTGGTCTGGCGGATCGATTCTGATGGCCGGCTGCGGATCGGTGTTGCCCTCGACCAGCCGGTGCTGTACGTGCGCACCAGCCACGCACGCTTCAGTGGGCGCTGGTCGCTACAACTGATATACACTGCATGGTTTCCGGCACGCCCACCGGTGCATGCCTACGACGTCCTGGCCGGGCGGCTCGATGGCCTGATGTGGCGCGTCACCCTGGCCGAGGACGGCACTCCCCTGGTCTATGACACGATTCATCCCTGTGGCTGCTATCATCTGTTCATACCGACCCAGCAGGTACGGGCGCGACCGCAAACCGAGAGCATCGATGAAAACCTGTTTTCCCCCCAAACGCTCCGCTCGCCGGCGACGCACGAGCGCGTCGTGCTGAAACTCGCAGCTGGCACGCACTATCTGCAGCGGGTTGAAATCGACGTTGCGAGACAGGATCGCAGCGTCGCACTCGTGCTGCGCGACGACGACGAGCTGCGTGCGCTACCCTTACCTGACGGCGGCAACCGCAGCGCTTTTACTCCGGATGGGCTGATTGCCGGCAGCGAGCGGCGCGAACGCTTCTACTTCTGGCCGATGGGGGTGATCAGCGCCGGGCAGATGCGGCAATGGGGGCGGCATGCGACGGCTTTCGTCGGGCGCCGCCATTTCGACGATCCGACCCTGATCGATCGCTACTTCGAACGTTTGCCGTGAAGCCTCAGCCAGCCACCTGCCAGACCCTGCCATGAGGCTCCGGGTTGCTACCTACAACATCCACAAGGGCGTCACCGGTATCCGCGGGCGGCCACGCATCCACGACGTACGCATGGCGCTCGACGCCATCGATGCCGACATCGTTTTCCTGCAGGAGGTGCAGGACCGCAATGAACGGCTGGTCCGTCAGCCTGGCTACCCATTATCGGGTACCCAGCTCGATTTTCTGGCCACTGGCGCTTACGCACACCGCGCCTACGGCATGAATGCGGTTTATCCGCATGGCCATCACGGGAATGCCATCCTCTCGCGCCATCGGATTGTCGACTTCACCAACCACGACATCTCCGACCATATCCTTGAAAAGCGCGGCCTGCTGCACGCCGTGGTGCGCTTCGGCCGGGGCAAGGGCCGTGAGGTGCACCTGATCTGCGTCCATTTCGGCCTGATCAAGCGCAGCCGCCTGCGGCAGGCCACTTTTCTGGCGGATTTCGTGCAGCGCGAAGTACCCGCCAAGGCGCCGCTGATCATTGCCGGCGACTTCAACGACTGGCAACAGCGAGTCGATAGTCTGCTGCGCGACCGGTTGGGTGTCGATGAAGTGGGCGAGGCAGCCGCGTCGGCAATCCCCGACCGCGGCGTTCTCGACTGGTTGCTGCCCTGGCGCACCGCCAGTGATACGCAGGCTGGCGTGGCACGCACCTTTCCGAGTTTTGCCCCTTGGCTGACACTGGATCGCATCTACGTGCGCGGCTTCCAGATACTCGAAATGCAGGTCCCCAAGGGACTGTCCTGGGCTCGCTGCTCGGATCACGCGCCGCTGATTGCGGAACTCGAACTCTGACGGCAGGCCATCACCGCCGTCAACGGTTCTTCGGCCTATTCACTATTCACGCCGTCAACCCCGCCGTCCGATGATTGTCGATCACCTGCAACAATTGGGCAAAGATCTTCGGCGTACCAGCGACCAGGTTGCCGGTTTGCAGGTAGCTTTCGTTGCCTGCGAGATCACTGATCAGGCCGCCGGCTTCGGAAATCAACAGCGCGCCACCGGCGATGTCCCAGGGCGACAGGCCGAATTCCCAGAAGCCGTCGAAACGTCCGCAGGCCACGTAGGCCAGATCGAGGGAAGCAGCGCCGGGGCGGCGGAGGCCGGCAGTTTTTCGCGCCAGTTCCTTGAAGATCGCCAGGTAAGCGTCGATGTGATCGTAGATGCGGTAAGGGAAGCCGGTGCCAATCAACGCATCTTCGAGTCTGAGGCACTTGCTGACACGGATGCGGCGTTCGTTGAGGAAGGCGCCAGCGCCCTTGCTGGCAGTGAACATCTCGTTCCTGACCGTGTCATATACCACCGACTGGGTGATCTGACCGCGATGAGCGAGCGCAATCGAGACCGCGTATTGTGGAAGACCGTGGATGAAATTGGTGGTGCCGTCAAGCGGGTCGATGATCCACTGATACTCGCTGGTGCCGGTGCTACCGGCGGTCTGACCGGACTCTTCTGCTAGAATGCCGTATTCTGGATACGCTTCGCGCAGCACTTCGATAATCGCCACTTCGGCGGCTTTATCCACTTCCGTGACGAAATCGCTCTGACGTTTGGTGGCGACCTGCAGGTGCTCGAGATCCAGTGAGGCACGATTGATGATCTGGCTGGCGCGGCGAGCCGCCTTGATGAGGATGTTGAGCGCTGGATGCATGGATGACTTTTGAAGAACCCGGCGGGCGGCGTGTGCGGCCCGATTGCTGTGGGAGAATCCCGATTCTAATATGAACCGGCCTGCCAGGTCTCAATCTTCGAACTCGCTGCTCGACCGGGTTCGCGTCGTCCTGTCGCATACCAGCCATCCCGGCAACATCGGTGCCGCCGCGCGCGCAATGAAGACGATGGGTCTGTCGCGCCTGCTGCTGGTCAATCCGAAGCACTTTCCCGATGACCAGGCGCTGGCCCGTGCCGCCGGGGCCGGGGGCCTTCTCGTGACGGCGGAGGTGTATACGAGCATTGATGCAGCGCTGGCCGATTGTGTATTTACCTGCGCAATCTCGGCGCGGCAGCGCAACCTCGGGCCACCGCCACTGCCGGCGCGCTCGGCCGCGGCAGAGATTCTCGCCAGGGCCGACGAGGGCGAGGTGGCACTATTGTTTGGCAACGAGACTGCCGGGCTGTCGAATGCCGAGGTACAGCGCTGTCAGCGTACGGTCTTCATCCCCGCGAACCCAGAGTACACCTCACTCAATCTGGCTGCAGCGGTGCAACTGCTGTGTTATGAGTTGCGCCTGGCGGCTTTCGACGGCTATCCACCGGTACTCAGCAAAGCGGTGCCATTTGCTTCGCCACCGGCGAGCCACCAGGATGTGCAGCGGTTTTTCGAGCATCTTGAACGGGTCATGGTGAGCAGCGGTTTTCTCGACCCGCTGCGACCACGGCGGCTGCTTCCCAAGCTGCGTCGCCTGTTCGGACGTGTCGAGCTCGAACGCGACGAGATCAACATTCTGCGCGGACTGCTTGACGCGGTCGAAAGGCCGGTCGCCAAAGATGGCAGGATGAGCAGCGGTACAAGCGACACCGTAGATGATAGTGGATCAGAATAGTTGGGTATTGTATAATGAACTACTTCCCACAAGGATTTTCGCTGAAGGATTTTCTTTCATGTTCAGCCACCTGCGAGAAGACATTCAATCGGTATTCGATCGTGACCCTGCTGCCCGTACTTTCTGGGAGGTGCTGACCTGTTATCCCGGTGTGCATGCGATGGCCTCACATCGTCTGGCGCACTGGTTGTGGAGGCATCAACTGCGCTGGCTGGGTCGCGCGGTCTCGCACCTCGGTCGTTTCTTCACCGGTATTGAAATCCATCCCGGTGCGACGATCGGGCGGCGTCTGTTCATCGATCACGGGATGGGAGTGGTGATCGGCGAGACCGCCATCATTGGCGACGATGTCACGCTCTACCACGGCGTCACCCTCGGCGGGACTTCATGGAACAAGGGCCGGCGGCATCCGACGCTGGAAAATGGAGTGGTCATCGGTGCCGGCGCCAAGGTGCTCGGACCGATCACCATCGGTGCGTCGGCCAAGGTCGGTTCGAATGCGGTGGTAATCAAGAACGTACCGCCAGGAGCCACTGCGGTGGGCAATCCGGCGCGCATCATCGACAGCGTGCAGGCCGAGAAGCGTGAGCAGATGGCCGGGCAGCTGGGTTTCTCGGCCTATGCCCTGGCTGGTGATCAGGATGACCCGCTGGCCAAGGCGATTCATGGACTTCTCGACCATGCGGTCGAGGTTGACCGGCGTTTTGAACTGCTGCTCAGGAAACTCGACGAGGCCGGCGTCGAGCTCAAGGACGAGCTGGTCACGACTGACCATTTCGACCCTCAATACTTGAGTAAAATAGTTGACTAATTGCTGAGTTGTCACTATAGTCTAATAACCTGATCAACTACTAATATCCGTGGAGGAGCCATGCGACTAACTACCAAAGGACGTTTCGCAGTTACTGCGATGATCGACCTGGCGCTGCGCTGCAGCGAAGGTCCGGTGTCTCTGGCCGGAATCAGCGATCGCCAGAAGATTTCCCTTTCCTATCTGGAGCAACTGTTTGGCAAGCTACGCCGCTATGGCCTCGTCGAAAGCGTGCGCGGCCCCGGTGGTGGCTACTGTCTGGCGCGACCAACCAGCGAGATGACGGTTACCGACATCATCCGTGCCGTCGATGAACCACTCGATGCGACGCAATGCGGTGGCCGCGAGAACTGTCACGACGATGAGCGCTGCATGACGCACGAGTTATGGTCGACGCTCAACGACAAGATGTACGAGTTTCTCAGTTCGGTGACGCTAGCCGAGCTCGTCAATCAACAACTCCAGAGAACCGGCGGCAAGGCCGCCGTTGTCCATGATGCGCGCCGGAGCAGGCCGCGGGCACGCGCCAAGGCCGTTGCCCTTGAAAGCTGAGCGTTGACCGCCATGTTCGCGCCCGTGTATCTCGACCACAATGCCAGTACCCCGCCCGACCCGGCGGTACTCGAGGCGATGCTGCCCTATCTTTCGGGGCGGTTCGGCAATGCCTCGAGCCGGCACGAATATGGGCGTGCGGCACGGCGGGCGATTGACGAGGCGCGTGACCAGGTCGCTGCGGCAGTCGGTGCGCATGCAAGCGAAGTGGTGTTTACCAGTGGCGGTTCGGAAGCCAACAATCTGTTCATCAAGGGTGCCGCAGTTTGTTTGAAGCCTGGTCTGCTGGCCGTCAGCGCGATTGAGCACCCTTGTGTGATCAAACCTGCCGAGCAATTGTGCAAACATGGCTGGACACTCGAGAAGCTGACGGTCGACGCCAGCGGCCGGGTCGATATCGGCAACTTCGCGGCGATCATGGCCCGAAAGCCGAAGATCGTTTCGGTGATGCTGGCCAACAACGAGACCGGCGTGTTGCAGGATCTCGAATCACTCGCCGAGTACGCGCGCATGGCCGGCGCCTGGTTTCACACCGATGCGGTGCAGGCGGTGGGCAAGCTGGCCGTCGATTTTCGTCGTCTCAATGCCGCTGGCGTGCATGCGCTGACCTTGTCGGCACACAAGATCGGCGGCCCCAAGGGTGCAGCGGCGCTGGTGCTCGACAAGCGCGTCGAACTGGAGCCGCTGATTGCCGGTGGTGGCCACGAACGCGGACTACGTTCGGGGACCGAGAATGTAGCGGCAATCGTCGGTTTCGGCGTCGCCTGTACCCTGGCTGCAGAGCGCCAAGCTACGCTGGCGAAGCCGCTGCTTGAAATGCGCAGGCGGCTTGAAGCTGGCCTCACCGGCCTCGGCGCGACACTCTTTGGCCAGGCTGCCGAGCGCCTCCCGAACACCGTTTATTTCTCGTTCCCTGAACTCGATGGCGAAACGCTGGTCGGATACCTGGACCGCGCCGGCTACGCAGTCGCCAGCGGCGCGGCCTGTTCGAGTGCCAATCCCGAGCCATCGCATGTGCTGCGGGCGATGGGGGTTGATCCCGGGCTGGCCCGTGGCGCGGTCCGCGTCAGTCTCGGTGGCGGCAATAGCGGAGAACAGGTCGCCGGCTTTCTGAAAACCCTGCAGGCCACTGTCGCCGGCTTGCAGCGGCTGACCGCAATGACTGCTTGAGCGTGCCAGAAGGCGAACTGAAAATCTGCAAGAACCTGAACAACCCGGAGCAAGAGCAATGTTGAAACTGCCTATCTATCTCGATTATTCCGCCACGACGCCGGTCGATCCACGCGTGGCGGAAAAGATGATTCCTTATCTGTTCGAGAAATTCGGCAACGCCGCTTCGCGCTCACATTCTTTCGGTTGGGAAGCCGAGGCTGCGGTCGAAGAAGCGCGTGCAGAAGTGGCCAGACTGGTCAATGCCGACCCCAAGGAGATCGTCTGGACCTCCGGTGCGACCGAGTCGAACAACCTGGCGCTCAAGGGCGCGGCGCATTTCTACTCCGGCAAGGGCAAGCATCTGGTGACGGTCAAGACCGAGCACAAAGCCATTCTCGATACCTGCCGCGAACTCGAGCGACAGGGGTTTGAAGTTAGCTATCTCGACGTCAGGAACGACGGTCTGCTCGACCTTGAGGTGTTCAAGGCGGCACTGCGCCCGGATACGATCGTTGCCTCGGTGATGTTCGTCAATAACGAGATCGGCGTCATCCAGCCGATCAGCGAGATCGGCGAGATCTGCCGTAGCAGGGGAATCATGTTCCATGTCGATGCGGCGCAGGCGACCGGCAAAGTGGCGATCGATCTCGCGACGCTCAAGGTCGATCTGATGAGTTTCTCGGCGCACAAGACCTACGGCCCGAAAGGGATCGGCGCCTTGTACGTGCGGCGCAAACCGCGCGTTCGCCTGAACGCGCAGATGCATGGCGGTGGCCACGAGCGCGGTTTCCGCTCCGGGACCCTGGCAACGCACCAGATCGTCGGCATGGGTGAGGCTTTTCGCCTGGCACGTCTGGAGATGGGTGCCGAGAACGAGCGCATCCGCATGCTGCGTGATCGCCTGCTCAAAGGGCTGTCGGACATCGAGCATGTCTATGTCAATGGCGACATGGAGCGCCGGGTGCCGCACAACCTGAATATCAGCTTCGCCTACGTCGAAGGCGAATCGTTGCTGATGGCGATCAAGGATCTCGCGGTGTCGTCCGGATCGGCATGTACTTCGGCCTCGCTCGAACCGTCGTACGTCCTGCGCGCGCTCGGTCGCGATGACGAACTTGCGCACAGTTCAATCCGGTTCACGCTTGGCCGTTTTACCAGCGTGGAGGACATCGACTACGCGATCAAGCTCCTGCACGACAAGATCGGCAGATTGCGCGAACTCTCGCCGCTGTGGGAAATGGTGCAGGATGGAGTCGACCTGAGTACGGTCCAGTGGGCCGCTCATTGATGAATGAATGTATTGAAGGAGAAACAGCATGTCGTACAGTGTCAAGGTTCTGGATCACTACGAGAATCCCCGTAACGTCGGATCGTTCGGCAAGGAAGAGGAGGGTGTGGCCACCGGCATGGTCGGTGCACCCGCTTGCGGTGACGTGATGAAGCTGCAGATCAAGGTCGGCAAGGGCGGCGTCATCGAAGACGCCAAATTCAAGACTTACGGCTGCGGTTCGGCGATTGCTTCGTCTTCGCTGGTGACCGAGTGGGTCAAGGGCAAGACCATTGATCAGGCGCTGGACATCAAGAACACCCAGATCGCCGACGAACTGGCGCTGCCACCGGTCAAGATCCACTGCTCGATTCTCGCCGAGGATGCGATCAAGGCGGCGGTGGCTGATTACAAGAAAAAGCACGGCGAGCCGGTCCCGGCTTGACAGACCAGTACAGCAGGAGGTTTTTGCATGGCAGTGACGCTTTCTGAACAGGCCGCCCGCCACGTTGCGAATTTCATGGTCAGGCGCGGCAAAGGCATCGGGCTGCGCCTCGGCGTGCGCACTAGCGGTTGCTCCGGGATGGCCTACCAGATCGAATTTGCTGATAACGCGCGACCGGATGACATCGAGTTCGAATCGCACGGCGTCAAGGTTCTGATCGATCCGAAAAGCCTTCCCTATCTTGACGGAACCGAACTCGACTACGCGCGCGAGGGCCTGAACGAAGGATTCCGCTTCAACAACCCGAACGTCAAGGACGCTTGTGGCTGCGGCGAAAGTTTCAACGTGTAATTCGCAGACAAAATGGGAAGGGGAGCGACAGGCTGGTTGGTGAATGTGAAAGCCACGCGCACCACTCCGAACTGAGTGAAGCTGTGCTGCCGGGAAAAAATGGAATTCAACGCCGATCACTTCACCCTCTTCGAGTTGCCGGTCGCCTTTCGGCTCAACGCAGCGGTGCTCGACCATCGCTACCGAGAAATCCAGTCCAGGGTGCATCCCGACCGATTTGCGAGTGCCGGCGAGGCTGAACGACGGCTCTCGCTGCAGTGGGCGACTCGGATCAATGAAGCCTACCAGACGCTCAAGAAACCCCTGTCGCGGGCGAAATACCTGCTGCATCTGGCCGCACACGACATCGAGGGCGACAACAATACCCTGATGCCGGCGGATTTCCTGATCGAGCAGATGGAATGGCGCGAGGCGGCTGCCGAAGCGCGCGCCGCCGGCGAACACCACGAACTCGAGCGTTTGCACCATCGTCTGCAGCGTGACATCCGAGAGCGCTACGAGGAGATCGCCGTCCTGCTCGACGATGGGCATGACCTGGAACAAGCCGCCGACCGTGTGCGGCGACTGATGTTCCTGGAGAAGCTGCTCGCCGAGATCGACGATGCGATGGCGGCCTGCGAAGAATAGCCAACCCACTGCGCCGAATCACCAGCCACAAGCACCAGGAACTTCTTCATGGCATTGTTACAGATTGCAGAACCGGGCGAGTCCACTGCACCGCACCAGCACCGGCTGGTGATCGGCATTGACCTCGGTACCACCAACTCATTGGTTGCAACGGTACGCAGTGGCCTGGCGGCCATCCTTGGTGACGAACTCGGGCGTCCCCTGCTGCCCTCGGTGGTGCGCTACCTGCCTGACGGACACAGCGAGGTTGGCTACGAAGCACAGGCGAAACAGGCTCTCGATCCGCGTAACACCATCGTCTCAGTCAAGCGCTTCATGGGCCGCGGCTTGCAGGACCTTGCCCATCGCGAAGGCATGCCCTATCTGTTCGACGATGCTCCCGGAATGTTGCGCTTACACACCGCCGCCGGGCTGAAGAGCCCGGTCGAAGTCTCGGCCGAGATCCTGCGCACTCTGCGCCTGCGTGCCGAAGCTTCGCTGGGGGGCGCACTGCTCGGTGCGGTGATCACCGTTCCTGCCTACTTCGATGATGCACAGCGGCAGGCCACCAAGGATGCCGCCAGGCTGGCGGGACTGCCGCTACTGCGCCTGCTCAACGAGCCGACTGCAGCAGCGATTGCCTACGGTCTCGACAACGCCGCCGAAGGCGTTTATGCCGTCTATGACCTCGGCGGTGGCACTTTCGATATCTCGATCCTCAGACTGTCGCGCGGCATCTTCGAAGTGCTGGCGACCGGTGGCGACTCGGCACTGGGTGGTGACGATTTCGACCATCGCATCTTCTGCTGGATCCTTGAAGCCGCCGGGCTCAAACCCTTGTCGGTCGAGGATGCCCGGATGCTCCTGACGCGCGCTCGCGAAGCCAAGGAATATTTGACCTTTCACGGCGTTGCCCAGATCAACGCGCGCCTAAATAGTGGCGAACAGGTCGATCTGACGCTGACCACCGAAATCTTTGCCGAGATCACCCAGACCCTGGTGGCCAAGACCATGCAACCAGTCAAGAAGGCGTTGCGCGATGCCGGTCTGTCGGTCGCTGAAGTCAAGGGCGTGGTGATGGTCGGTGGCGCCACGCGGATGCCGCAGGTGCAGCGCGCCGTTGGTGATTTTTTCCGCCAGGACCCGCTGAACAATCTTGATCCCGACAAGGTCGTCGCCATCGGAGCGGCCAAACAGGCCAACCTGTTGGCCGGCAATGGCCTGGCCGGCGACGACTGGCTGCTGCTCGATGTCATTCCATTGTCGCTGGGTCTCGAAACCATGGGCGGTCTGGTCGAGAAGATCATTCCCCGCAATTCGACGATTCCGACGGCACGCGCGCAGGAATTCACGACCTTTCGCGACGGCCAGACAGCGCTCGCCCTGCATGTCGTACAGGGTGAGCGCGAGCTGGTCAGCGATTGCCGTTCGCTGGCGCGCTTCGAGTTGCGCGGGATTCCACCGATGGTTGCTGGCGCCGCCCGCATCCGCGTCACTTTTCAGGTCGACGCCGATGGCATGCTGGCAGTGACCGCCCGTGAAAAGGCTTCTGGCGTCGCAGCGAGCATCGTCGTCAAGCCCTCGTACGGACTGTCCGACGACGAAATTGCCGGCATGCTCAAGGACTCTCTGGTGCACGTCAGAGATGACGCGCTGCAACGTGCGCTCAAGGAAACGCAGGTCGATGCCGAACGGTTGGTCGAGGCAGTCAGCTCGGCGCTGGCCCGCGACGGAGATCTGCTGAGCGCCGACGAACGGGCTCGCATCGACCACGACATCGGCAAGCTGCAGGCGGCGGTACGCGGTGACAAGCGCCGCCAGATCATGCTGGCAATCGACGAACTCGAAGCCGACACCCAGGATTTCGCTGCACGACGCATGGACAAATCGATCCGACAGGCTTTCACCGGCCGCAACATCAGCGATCTGGGCAGCGAGGCTGGCGAGGCAAGAACGGGGGAGACCGTATGACCCAGGTCATCGTTCTGCCGCACATCGAACTCTGTCCTGACGGCGCCGTGATCGACGCCAGGCCGGGCGAGTCGCTCTGCCAGAACCTGCTCGAAAACGGCATTGCCATCGAGCATGCCTGCGAAATGTCCTGTGCCTGCACCACCTGCCATGTCATCGTGCGTGAAGGCTTCGCCGACCTCGAACCTTCCGATGAAGTCGAGGACGACCTGCTCGACAAGGCTTGGGGTCTCGAACCGAATTCACGTCTGTCGTGTCAGGTGATCGTCAATGCAGCGTCGCTGGTGATCGAGATCCCGCGTTACTCGATCAACATGACCAAGGAGGGCCATCGATGAAATGGACCGACATCAACGAAATCGCCGTCGAACTCGTGGAAATGCATCCCGAGGTCGACCCGCTGAAGATCA
Organism: Candidatus Accumulibacter vicinus; assembly: GCA_002425405.1. Lineage (GTDB taxonomy): Bacteria > Pseudomonadota > Gammaproteobacteria > Burkholderiales > Rhodocyclaceae > Accumulibacter > Accumulibacter vicinus. The sequence goes on along the minus strand of DIME01000188.1, from coordinate 13,701 downwards.
ACTTCGTCGACCTGATGAACTGGGTGCTCGCCCTGCCAGGTTTTGAGGAAGATTCCAGACACTGTGGCGAGAAAATCCTCGAGGCGATCCAGCAAGCCTGGATCGACGAGTTGACATGAAACCCGACGACATGGGCGGCCAGGGCAACGTTCTCGGCGGACCACCGGGAGCCAGCAGCGAGAAACCGATAAACGGATTTTTTCGGGACGGCTGCTGCAACAGGCGCTATGTCGTTTCGTGTGGAAACGGGCGGTGGCCTTGCCGGTTTGAGGGGGCGGAGATGTCAAGGGTGGACGAAGTCCGGGCGTAGCCGTTCCCTCGCTTACGCTTCCTCCGGGCTGAGGGAGGAAATCTGGCGCCCTCAGCATTAGACTTGCCGATTGGCGCGAAATCCGGAAAATGCCGACCATTCGCGTGTACTCCCGCGTCAGCAGAGGAAAAGCACATCATGAACGATTCAATCGGTCGCGACTTCTCCGCCGCAAAGACGGGAGAGCAGCTGATCGACGACCAGCAGTTTCGTGAGCTGATCCGAGCCCGTGGCCGGCCACTGCTCGAACTCGCCCGCGGCCTGACTGACAGAGGCGTCGGCGAGCTCGCCCTGACGCGACTGCTGAGTGGTCGGCTGCTGCTCGAATCGGGCCAGATGGAAGAGCTGCTCGACGAGTATGGGGCTTCCCAGAACCGCCGTTGGAGCCGTTTGCGGGCCCTCGTCGCGGCGCTGCGCAACTTCGCGCGCATCGGTCGGGCACTCGCCCACGTGCAGCGTCGCCTGCCGACCTACAGCTTGCTGGCGGTGGACGCCGATTTTCACGCTGCGACTGGCGAACGCTTGTGCCTCGTGAGCGGCGTCGTCACCACGGTCGCTGCCAGTCTGCTGGAGGAAGCACGGTTGCTCGGCGTCGAGATCGCCGACATTGTCCCGATGCCAGAGAATTTTACCGAACAGTTGCCGTCTGGTCGCCTGGCCCGCAACTGCGACGACCGCATCACCACCGACGCGAGCACCACCGTCACCTATCTGGCAACGGAGTTCCTCAATCTGGCGGCGGAAAGCGAGCTGTTGCGCACCTCGGCCCGCGTGCCACCGCAGGACTATGCGCTCTGTTTCCCGGATCCGGTCAGTGAGGAACGTCTGCGCCAGCTCAGCTTCCGTTTCCACAACCTTCAGTCACTCTACGATACCCACGTTTCCAGAACCTGGATCGAGACCTTGGACCCGGATCTGTCGATCCTGCGCGGTCACGCCAGCGTCATTTATCATCTGCTCAAGATCGCTACTGACCTAGCCCATTACTACGAGCGGCACGTCAGCCCGCAGACTGGCGACGGTCTGCTGTGCGAACGGCCGGTGGTCGATAGCGACGTCATCATGGCCACCCTGTTCGCCTACGCCATGGCCTTCTCGAGCGATTTTCTCGACGGCGGCCAGCGTCTCAGCCAGAACATCCTGCGCCGCTATGCCGAGCCGGGGCGGCTGGAGGTTCCAGTGCCCAGCTACCGGGGCTTCCACGTGCGGCCATCGAATCTGGTGGCGCGCATCGTTGCGCATTACGGCAGCGAGGTGCAGATGGATCTGGACGGCAAGCTCTTCGACGCCGGCTCGCCGCTCGACCTCTTCCGCGCCAACGAAACCATCAATGCGCGCAAGCGGCGCTGGCTGGCAACGGAAATCGCTCGCGTCCATCCCGACCAGGAGGGCACACTGGAACCCTCGGCAATCGCTGCCGCCGTGCTGGCCATCGTGCATCGGCTGTCCGGCGAAGGCAAGGTGATTCTCTACCGCCAGCCGCTCGAGATCTCCGAAGAGATCGGTCGCCGTGCAGGCGGCGTCCTCGAAAACACCGTCGCCGAGGTTGCACGCCTGCAGGCCACGGGACAACTCGACATCCGCACCGATCTGACCGTCACCTTTATTGGCGACAAGCGCGTCCTGGCCGATGTGGACGCCCTGGCCAGGGTTGGCTACGGCGAGGATGGCTTCGGCAATAACGTGGTGCTGCCGAAGATGCTGTCGTATCTGAGGCGCTGAAGGGTTGGTACGGCTGGTTGACCGAGAATCCCCGGAAGTCACCTGCCGGTCCACATGGTGGATTTTCCGGCAGGCAAGGCGACCGTGCCGACCCTTGTCCTGAAGAACTTGCTTCTGCCATGAGACCATTCCTCATCTTCCTCCTGCTGACATGGGCCAGTGTGGCCGAGGCTCTGCCGCTGGAAACCATCAAGCTGCCACCGGGCTTTGCCATCGAACTCTGGGCGCGTGTCGACAATGCCCGCCAGATGGCGCTCGGTGGCGTTGATGCCAACGGCGGCATCCTCTATGTCGGCTCGATGCGCGCCGGCAAGGTGCATGCGGTGCGCTTCGATGCGGCCTATCATGCTCGCACCGTGCTGCGTATCGCCGACGGCCTGCTATTACCGACCGGCCTGGCCTGGAAGAACGGCGCGTTGTACGTCGCAGCGGTGAATCGCATCCTGCGCTACGACGATATCGACCGCCGGCTGGAGCAGCCGCCGGCGCCGGTCATCGTCACCGATTCCCTGCCGAAGGATACCCATCACGGCTGGAAGTTCATCGCTTTCGGGCCGGACGGAAAGCTCTACGTTCCCGTCGGTGCGCCGTGCAACATCTGCGCCCCCGGCGACCCCTATGCCGTCATCCTGCGCATGAATGCCGACGGATCGGGCCGCGAGGTCTTTGCACGTGGCGTGCGCAACAGTGTCGGTTTCGACTGGAGTCCGGAGGACGGCGTCCTGTGGTTCACCGACAACGGCCGCGATTGGCTGGGCGACGACAGGCCGCCTGATGAACTCAATCGTGCCCCGCGCCCGGCCATGCATTTTGGTTTTCCCTACTGCCACGGCGGCGAGCTGGCCGATCCGGAATTTGGCGCGCAACGCAGATGCAGCGAATTCGAACCGCCGGCGCAAAAACTTGGTCCTCATGTCGCCAGCCTCGGCATCCGTTTCTACACCGGCAACATGTTTCCCGCCGAGTACAGCAACCAGATCTTCATTGCCGAACACGGATCATGGAACCGTTCGAGCAAGATCGGCTACCGCATCAGTCTGGTGCGCGTACAGAAGGGCCGCGCCGTCGCCTACGAGACCTTCGCCAGTGGCTGGCTGCAGAATCAGTCTGCCTGGGGCCGCCCGGCCGACGTGCAAACCCTGCCCGACGGATCGTTGCTGGTCGCTGACGATCACGCCGGCGCCATCTACCGCATCACCTGGCGCAAACCATGAAAGCGGCAGCCCTCGGTAAGCCCGTTGCCGAGGCCAGGCACCGGTCTGGTGGCGGGGCAAATCAGCCGGCTGCGCTGGCCAGCAAGACGCCAGCGCAAATACCCGTCCCACCTATTGGAGGCCAAAAAGACGGGATGCCGATTCCGCGCCGGCGTGAACAATCGTTTATCATACGCAGTGAGGAGCGGCTACACCGGGATTCCGGGATGGTCCTCGTTGACCAACACTGAGGGGAGAGTTTCGCCATGAAGAGAAAGACATTGCTGATATTGCGGCACGGTAAGTCGGACTGGAGCACCGGTCAAGAGGATTTTCACCGCCCACTGGTCGAACGAGGTCGTCTCGGCAGCCAGAAAATGGGGGCCTGGATCAAGCACCAGAAACTGGTTCCGGACGCGGTCCTCAGTTCCACGGCCGAGCGCGCGCGCGCCACGACGGCGGCGGCCTGCAAGGCGATGGGGGTCCCGTTGAGCAAAGTGCGCTGGGACGAGCGTCTCTATGCGGCGCCAGTCGAAGATCTGCTGGCGGCGCTGGCCGATTGCCCGAAGAGCGCCCACCGGGTCATGGTGGTCGGACACAATCCGGGGCTTGAAGAACTGATCGATTATCTGAACGAAGGCCAGATCGACGTTCCGGACGATGGCAAGGTGCTGCCGACTTCGGCGCTTGCCCAACTGGGAATGATCGAAGACTGGACGAAGCTTGAGCCAGGCTGCGCTACTCTGGTCTCGGTCACCCGACCCGGACAGGTGCCGGACGATCTGGCCATAGAGAATGAGCCGCAGGGCCCCGTTCCCGACTACTTCTTTACCCAGTCTGCAGTGCTTCCCTATCGTCGGATCGATGACCAACTGGAGATCATGGTCATTGCCTCGCGCAAGGGTACTCGCTGGGTGATCCCCAAGGGCGTCAAGGAACCGGAATTGTCCTTGCGTGATTCAGCCGGCAAGGAAGCACTGGAGGAGGCAGGCGTGCGCGGTCGCCTCGACGACGAACCGATTGGCCATTACGATTACAAGAAATGGGGCGGCGTTTGCCACGTGGCGGTGTTTCCGATGGAAGTCAGCGAAAGCGTTCCCGAAGACGAGTGGGAAGAGAGCCACCGCGAACGGCGCTGGCTGAAGGCCGGGCAAGCCAGGGGCATGGTCGACGAGCGGGCCTTGCGCAAGCTGATCGACAAACTGGCCAAACGGGTCGGCAAACGCTGAAACGAAGGTAACCATACTTTGGATGATGACCTGATCTTCGTCGAAGAGGACGGGCCTGGGCTCGCTAACGACGGGGCGGCCTGTCCGTGGCGAATCCTGGTGGTGGACGACGATCCCGGCGTGCATGAGGCGACCCGCTTCGCTCTTGCCAACATGATCATTCTCGATCGTCCTCTCGGGCTGTTTCATGCCAGTTCGGCAGCCGAGGCAGTGGCTCTTCTGCGGGTCACGGAAAAAATCGCGGTGGTTCTCCTCGACGTGGTCATGGAAAGCGACGATGCCGGCCTGCGTATGGTCGATACCATTCGCAACGAGCTCAAACTGGCCAACTGTCGCATCATTTTGCGCACCGGCCAGCCGGGCCAGGCGCCGGAAGCCGAGACGATCTCCCGCTACGACATCAACGACTACAAGACCAAGAGCGAACTGACCCAGAACAGGCTGTTCATCACCCTGACCACGGCGATTCGTTCCTACGACCAATTGCTGCGCCTGGATGCCACCCGCCGGGGTCTGGAAAAGATCGTCGCCGCCAGTAACCAGTTCATCGCCGAGCAGGGATTGCAAAGCTTTGCCGACGGCGTCATTACCCAGATTGCCGGCTTGCTTGGTGTCGAGCCGGAGGGTCTGGTCTGCTGTGCTGCCTCCCAGGACAGTCCCTTGGTCAATGATCGCCGCGAGTTTCGCATCATCGCCGCGGCCGGCCATTTCCGCTCTCTCATCCAGCGGCGCCTGTGCGAGATCGACGACCCACGCATTCTCGGTCAACTGATGATAGCGCTGAACGAGCGCCGCAGCCTCATTGAGCCCGATAACATCACGCTCTACTTCGCCAAGACCTCTGCAGAGGGTTTCGCCGCCTTTATCGATTCGGCTAGGTCCATCTGTGACGTGGATCAGGAACTGCTCAAGGTCTTTTGCACGAACATCGCGCTCTGTGCGAAGAACATCGAACTGGTGATGAAACTGCGCCGTGATGCCTTCTTCGACCGGCAGTTGGGTCTGCCCAACCGCACGGCCCTGGTTTGCGAACTCGACCAGCGCATGATGGCGAAACAGGGGAGCGGTTGCGCCCTGGCCATCATCGACATCGACCAGTTCGCTTTGGCCAATGATTTGCTCGGTCACGACTACGGCGATGCCATGCTCAAGGCGACCGCCCAGCGCTTGGGTGAGCACCTGCCAGCCAACGTCTTCATCGCCCGCCTCGGTGGCGATACCTTCGCGGTCATGGGTCCGAAAATCGCGGTCAACGGGGAAACCATCCAGGCCTGTTTTCAGACTCCTTTCGTGATCGAGGGAGTGCACCAGCCAGTATCCGCCTGTGTCGGCATCACGCTATTGGAGAGCGGACCACGTTCCGGGATCGAGTACATCAGAGACAGCTACCTGGCGCTGAAACAGGCGAAAACGGCTGGCCTGGGACAGACGGTGCTCTTCTCTCAGGAACTGGGCAGCGCAGTTCGGGAGCGCGCACATCTGCTGCACGACCTTCGCCTGTCTTTCGAGCAGAAGCAATTGTTCCTCACCTATCAGCCTCAGATCGAACTGAGTTCCGGCCGCATCATCGGCGTCGAAGCCCTGATGCGCTGGCGCCGCGAGGACGGTACTCTGGTGCCGCCGGAAAGCTTCATTCCCATTGCCGAGCAATCGGGGCTGATTGTCGATATGGGTCACTGGCTGCTGCAGACGGCCCTCCAGGCCCTGCAGCGTTTTCGCGTCGCCGGTTGTACGGACCTGCGGATGGCGGTGAACATTTCGCCGGTACAGCTTCGCCAACCGGGTTTCGTCGAGTCGGTCAACGAGTCTCTGTTCTTGACCCGGAGCAGACCCATCGATCTCGAACTGGAAATCACCGAATCGGTCGCCTTCGGCGGCCTCGAACCAGTCATTGCCCTGCTCAAGCGCCTGCGTGCTCTGGGAGTGACGGTGGCCATCGATGACTTCAGTACCGGTTACTCGTCCCTGGCGTATCTCGACAAGCTGCCGGCCGACCGTCTCAAGCTCGACCGCAGCTTCGTCTGCGCCCTTGAACGCGACGACAACGGTACTCGCATCGCCCGCATGATCGTCGTCCTCGGTCGGGAACTGGGTTTACAGGTCATCGCCGAGGGCGTCGAAAACCAGAAACTGGAGGAGCTGGTCATGGCTCTGGGTTGCAACGAGACCCAGGGCTACCACTACGGCCACCCCATGCAGGAAAGCGAATTCATTGCCTGGCATGCCCGGTACAAAGGAAACCAGGCTTGAAATGCTCCTGTCTCGACCAATTGCTCGGGGGCAGCACCCAGGTCGACAGCGTGGCCGATGCCGGTACCACCTTTACCATCAGCCTGCCACGCGTCGCACTGGCCGTGCCGGTTGCCGCTTGCGTGCCCCCCGCCCGGAACCATTCATGCGGCCCGTGTTTTGCTGCCGACGCAAGCGCTCGCGGCCAGTCGATTGACGCCATTCACCAGGGCCCGGATTGACGCGGTCACGATGTTCGCATCGATGCCCACGCCGTAACATTCGCCAGCGCTACCGGCGCGCGTCAGTTCCATGAACGCACAGGCGCTGGCATCGCTGCCGCTGCTGCTCATCGAGCGTTCTTCATAGCTGCGCACCTGCACGACCAGACCGGCGCCGCGCAGTGCCTGTACCGCTGCGTCGATGGGACCATTGCCTTCGCCGGCCAGCAGGTGCACCCGGCCGTCGATCTCGACGCTGAGGCGGATGCCCTGGGCGCTACCATGCTCGAAAAGGTGGTGTTCGATGTAGCGCACCGGATGATCGACGCCGAGATAGCTTTCGGAGAACAATTGCCAGATGTCGGCGGCGCTCATTTCCCCACCATGGCTGTCGGTATGCGCCTGTACCACCCGCGAAAACTCGACCTGCAGGCGACGCGGCAGCACGACGCCGTATTCGGCTTCGAGCAGGTAGGCAATGCCGCCTTTTCCGGACTGGCTATTGACCCGGATCACCGAATCGTAGCTGCGGCCGACGTCGGCCGGGTCGATCGGCAGATAGGGAATGCTCCACGCGGCATCGGGCTGCTGCACGGCAAAACCTTTCCGGATCGCATCCTGGTGCGATCCGGAAAAAGCCGTGAACACCAGGTCGCCGACGTAGGGGTGGCGCGGATGGATCGGCAGGCGGTTGCAGTGCTCGACGGTACGTGCGACGGCGTTGATGTCCGAGAAATCGAGACCCGGCGGCACGCCTTGTGTGTACAGATTGAGCGCCAGGGTGACGAGGTCGACGTTGCCGGTACGTTCGCCATTGCCGAAAAGGCAACCCTCGACGCGCTCGGCGCCGGCCATCATCGCCAACTCGGCAGCAGCCACCGCCGTGCCGCGGTCGTTGTGCGGATGCACGCTGAGGATGATGCTGTCACGGCGCGCGAGGTGGCGGTGCATCCACTCGATCTGATCCGCGTAGACGTTCGGTGTCGTCACCTCGACCGTTGTCGGGAGATTGAGGATCACCTTGTCCTCCGGAGTCGCTCCCCAGGCGGCAGTCACCGCGTCACAGATTTCGAGGGCAAAATCGAGTTCGGTGGCAGTGAAGGTTTCCGGGCTGTATTCGAGCACCCATTCGGTCTGCGGTTGTGCGTCGGTGAGTTCCCTGATCAGGCGTACGGCGGCGACCGCCATGTCCACGACCTCAGTCTTGCTCAGCGCAAAGACATTCTCCCGGAACGGCTTCGAGGTGGCATTATAGACATGCACGATTGCCCGCCGCGCTCCTTTGAGCGATTCGATGCTGCGACGGATCAGGTGCTCGCGAGCCTGCGTGAGCACCTCGATGCTGACATCGTCGGGAACATGGCCGCCTTCGATCAACTCGCGAACGAAGTCGAAATCGGTTTGTGAGGCAGAAGGGAAGGCCACCTCGATTTCCTTGAAGCCGATCTTGCAGAGGGTGCGGAACAGGCGCATCTTGCGTTCCGCGTTCATCGGCTCGAAAAGTGCCTGGTTACCGTCACGCAGATCGGTGCTCATCCAGATTGGTGCCGCGCTGAGGGTTCGACCCGGCCATTGACGATCAGTGAGTTTGACCGCCGGGAAAGGGCTGTACTTGAGTGAAGGGTTGTTCAACATGATCGTGGGCTCCTGAGTGTTTGCTGACAGGACAGAATGCTACCCAGGATTGCCCGGCAGGTGTTTGCGTTTTTGTGCGCATTACACTACAAATATAGCAGATAGTTGCTTAAAATATGGTTATAAAAGCAGGTTCTGCGGTTAATCCTCTTCACGGGAGATTTCATGGTCCTTGATCGCTTTGACCGACAGATTCTGCAGGTCCTGCAGCAGGAGGGACGCATCAGCAATCAGGAACTCGCCGACCGTATCGGCCTTTCGCCATCCCCCTGTCTGCGTCGCGTTCGTGCCCTCGAAGAAGCGGGTCTGATCACCGGCTACCGGGCGCTGCTCGATGCCAGGGCACTCGGGCTGTCACTGATGGCGCTGATCCACATTTCGATGGACCAACACACACCCGAGCGTTTCAGTCACCTCGAAGCGGCCATCCGGGAAATTCCCGAGGTCATGGAATGCCTGCTGATTACCGGCCAGGCCGCCGATTACCAGCTCAAGGTGGTGGTCAAGGACATGGATGCCTATCAGGACCTGTTGCTCAATCGCATTACCGGCATACCGGGAGTGACCGGCGTGCATTCGAGCTTCGTGTTGCGCCGGGTGGTGGACAAGACCGCCTTGCCGGTTGGCGGCAAACCGTGAGGTCCACCATTGCCTGGGAGGCGCCTGCCGGTTGCGGGCCACCCGCCTGGCGACGATCGACACGATCATCGACGAACCCCCCCCCTCTTTTCCTGCACTGCTCAGCTCGCCGCCGCGCCCCTGATCGCCTGCCCGGCGCGTTCCCGCCGCACGCGGTCGAGGTATTCGTTGCTGCGCGCGAGTTCGCTTTGCAGGATCTCGTTGTTGCGGCCCATCACCGTGATCGCCTGGCTGCGGAAGTCGTCGATCGCGTCCATCGCCTGATAGGTCTGGGCAAACATCTGCTTGATCTCTTCAATGCCCAACAGCGGGTTTTCGGCGAACCGGGTGGTCTCTGACACATGCGCATTGAGTTGCTCGCCAGTTTGCTGAATCAGGCGACCGATGGTGCCGCTGACGCCTTGCAGCATGTCCATCACCTCGACCTGATTGCCCGTGGCGCGTGCCACCGTTTGCGCCACTGCCAGGGCGCTCATGCCGGTGGTGGCCACACGGGTGCAGCCGTTCATCAGTTCGCGGCCGGTTTTTTTGATCACGTCCAGCGCCAGATAGCCATTGATGTTGACAGCCTGCTGGGTCAACATGTCTTGCAGATTCTGGCGGGCGTAGAACTGCACTTCCTGCTCGAGCGCCTTGGCGCGCAGCGGATCGGTGGCCCTGAGCACCTCGACTTGCTGTGCCAGGCGGGTGTCCAGCATTTCGGCGAAGCGGATTGCCTCGGCCATTTTCTGCATGCCGTCCCAGATCCTGCCGCGCTGTGACTCCAGAGCAACCAGGTCTTTCTGCACTTCGTCGCGCGCAGCATAGAGCTGGCCCATGATGACCTTGATCTGCGTCGCTGCCGTCTGGTAGCGGCGGAAATAGGACTGCAGTTTATTGCCCCAGGGAATCAGGCCCAGGAGCCGCTTCGGCTCCAGCAGATTGCCCTGGTTGCCGGGGTTGAGCTTGTCGAGTTCGCCGCGCAACTCGGAGATGGCCTGAAAGGCCGGCGTATCCTTGGCGCTGACGAAATTCTTTTCGAGCAGGCGGCCTTGCAGCAGCGCGGCCGATACCGATACTTCCTGTCGACCCAGCGCAAACGTTTGATCAAGCTTGTCCTTGAAGTCCTGCGAATGCAGGTCTGCCGACATCAGCACAGCAAGAAAGCTCTCCACCTGGTGTTCGATTTCGCGCAAGCGTTCGGGCTTGACGGTGACCAATTCCACCGCCTGGTCCTGATGCACCGCCGCCATCACCTCGGGCGGGGTCAGTCGAAACGCAGGTTCAGCGGCAGTCCCGGATTGTCGGTCAATACGCATGGCCAAATCCTCCTGTAGGTTGCAGAAAATCCCGGCGCTTTAACGCAGCGCCTGTTTACGCGTACCAAACTTTTCATCCAGAAAGCGCGAATGCGCCAGAAAGGCCTGCGCGTCCTGGCCGGCCAGATCATCGGCCAACTGCCCGACCTTGGTGGACAAGTCATCCAGCGCCAACACCAGGGTGTCGTGGGCGGTGCGGCCATTCTCGAGCAGGCGCTCGCTGGCGAAGTCCTTCGGGATCGACAGATAGGTTTTCAAGGCCTGCGGCAAATAGGCGCTGGCCAGATGGCGCGCATGAAACTCTTCTTCCAGCGACAGCGTCCCCTTGCTGCCTTCCCATTGGCTCAGCAGACCCTCCAGTCGATCACAGAGGCCCAGCACTCGCTGCTGCAGGATATTCGAGAGACGCTGATCGGGATTATGCCTCACCAGGCTGCGAATGCCGCTCAAAGCCGTGTCGATCACCTGCCGAGCATCGCCACTATCGTCAAAGCTCAGTTCGTCCTCCCAGGGCCTTTTGCCCAGCACAGGAAAGCCGAACAGCAGTCCGCCTGCGGTAAAACCTGCCAGATAGCCGCCCAGCGCGAGCAGGTAGGTCTCGGGGCCGAGCAGGCCAGCGCCCTTCAACAACAGCGGTAGCGCGGCCAGGACAAGCCCGCACCCGTTGGGCACACTGCTCAGACCACGCAGGGCGCGGTCGGTCCAGGCGCGCCATCGGCTACTCACTGGTAGGCCCGAATGTCCTTGAAGACGCTGTAGAGCGGCGTATGGCGGGCATCAAAAACGAGCCCGCCAGTGATCTTGACCAGGGCTTTCAACTCGGATTCCTTGGCGTCACCGAAAAGGATCATGAACACCGGAATTGCCCGGGCATCCTCGGGCAATTGGGCATAATCCTGTTGGAAAGCCTGGAAGCTGCGGCCATGGGAGTTCTCGCCATCGGTGAAACCGATCACCGAGTACTGGTAATCAGGATGCAGCTTCTTCTGTTCGGCCATCATCTGGATGGCTTGCAACACGCTGTCGTACAGCGCGGTGCCGCCAGCGGCCCGCAAGGTGTCGGCATAGTCGCGCACGGCGGTCATGACCTTGACCTTGGCGGCTGACTCGGGGCTGGCGGCAAGACCCGTGCCGGCACGTTTGCCGGCTGGAATTTCGAACAGCCTGGGCTGGCCTGGCGTGGTCGAGAACGGCAGCAGCCAGACCTTTTCGCGCTCGTTCAGGCGGGCGACGCGCCCGGTCAGCGAGGCGTCATCGCCCGCCACATAGTGAATCACCTCGATCAGGCGCTCCAGCCGCTTTTCCTTGCCCATGCTGCCGCTCACGTCGAGCACGAAGGTCGACGCCACCGGCTTGCGAAACTCGTTCAGATAGGCCGAGATCAGCCCGTCGGCCAATTGCCGGTTGGGTGAGAAGGGCAGTTCCACGAGCAGGCCGGAGCTGGTAAAGCGGCCCGCCAATGACGCCGCCACTTCGCTGTTGACCGGCCGGCGCAGGGTCTGCTGCGCCAGCCAGGTCTGGGCTTCCTTGCCCTTCAGCCAATCGACCAGCTTGAGATAGTCCTCGCGCCGCGCTTCGTCGAGCAGCATCAAGGGATAGTCGGCCGTGGCCACGCCCTCGCGCGGATAGACCAGCAGCAGCTTTTCGCGCAGCTTGCCGCTGGCGTTGAGACTCAATAGCCAGCTCTCGTAATTGATGAAAGCGTTCAGGCGCGGCCCCTGGCCTTCGATGAACTTCTCCGACAAATAGCTGGAGTTGTCGCCGCTCAGTTTGTAACCCTTCAGGAAGGTGGCGATGGCGTGGCGGTTCACATCCTCCGGCGCCAGCGCCTCGGCCTTGCCGGCGGCGGCCGCCACAACGCCCATCAGGGCCATCAGGGCCATGAACCCCTGGTTCGAGGTGGCGGGGTTGGAGAGGGCATAGAACAGCTTGCCCGCGCCAGCAGCCTCGGTGATGGTCTTCCAGGTCACCTTGGCGGCGACCTCTGGCCGGTCCCAGCCGAGCGCCCGGGCAGCCGATTCGCTGACTCCCACCGCGATCGGCGAGAGCATGATTTTTTCCTGCAGTTTGACGCGGCTCTGGCCCTGGCTGTCGCTGAGCAGGTATTTGGCATTGGCGAACCAGGCTGCGGCGGCATTGGCGTGCCCGGTCAGCACCGCTTCAGTGCTCTCCATCGTGCCGCCATAGCGGAACCTCAGATTCACGCCGGTGGCCTGCAAGGCCATTTTCTCCAGCGCCTGGGCATCCTTGAGGTCACTGGTGGCGAGCACCTCGAACACCGGCGCCGCATGGCTGGCGGGTGGTAAGGCCGGGGCAGGCGAGTCCTGCTTACCACAAGCGCTCAGGATGGCAAGCAAGCCGGCCAGCAAGGCAATCCTCAAGCAGATCTTCATTTCGCCATCTCCCGGGTCAGTACCTCCACCATCTCCGACATCAACTCGTAGGCCGGCGGGTCGATGACCTGGTTGATGCGCTCCTGCACCGCCAGTCCCGAGGGTTTGACGGCGGCCGTGAACAGACCGGGGTCGGCGACGCGCAGACCGTATTCGACCGCAATCCTTTGCAACTCGGGGTTGCCGGCCAACTCGGCCTGCACCGCGCGACCGCGCGTGCTGGTGGCGAGCAGGACAAATTTGTTGACGATCGTCGGTTCGGGGTACATCAGCACCATGTCGGGCTGAATCGCCTTGCTTCGGTGCAACGCATGACCGACGATCTGATATTCGTAGATGAAGGCCAGCGGCGCCTTGCCCATGCCAATCTGCACATAGTCGTCGAAGTTGCCGTTGACGTAGTTCTCCTGGTAACCCTGGCGCTTGAACAGCCCGGCCAACTTCTCGGCCGCGGCACTCGCGCTGGCGCGGTCGGTTACCACCTCGCCCAGCAGCGCATGGCTGACCAGTGCCAGATACATGACCGCCGAATTGCTCTTGCGCACATCGGTGGTGGACACCAGAACCCCCCGGTTGACTGCAAAAGCCTCTGCCGCCTTGAGATCGCTCCAGCGCTTTCTGGCCAGCATCGCCGCTACCAGGCGCTCCATGTTCAGTGCATAAACGCGCTCGCCGCCGGGTCTGGCGATGCCATTGGCCACCAGGATCGCAGCAATCGGCTGCCAGCTCGCCACCACCATCGGGCTGTTGAACCTATTTTCCTCATTTAAATGACCAAGATCTGTTGCAAACTGAGCGCTGGTGAGGGTTTCCGGCGCAAAGGGAGGGTCAC
>DIME01000010.1 GCA_002425405.1 Candidatus Accumulibacter vicinus | reverse complement strand
TTATCCCGAACTGACGTTACATTAAAGCTGCAAAGAGGCATCCTGTCGGCACCCGCTTGGCGCATGGCCGGCCGCCTGCAGGCGTCGGCGGTAATGCGCGGGGGCGATACCGGTCCATCTCACGAAAGCCCGGTAGAAGGCCGCGCTGTCGGCAAAACCCAGTTCTGCGGCCACTGCTGCCAGCGCCTGCCTGGTCTTGGCGAGCCGGTTGATCGCCAGGTCGCGGCGCAAGGCATCCTTGATCGCCTGAAAGCTTGACCCCTCTGCTTGCAGCCGGCGGTGTAGCGTGCGGGGCGACAAATTCAGGGTGCGCGCGACCTCGGCGAGTGAACTCGACACCGGTAGCGCGTCGCGTAGCGCGTTGCGTACGCGCAGAACGATCTCTCGGTCACGACGGTATAGGGTGGTCAGCTTGCCTGGCGCGCCTTCGAGGAAGCTTTGCAGCGCGGCCTCGTCGCGACGGATCGGCAGATCCAGCAGGTTGGCAGAAAAGACGGCGGTGAGCCTATCCGCGTCAAAGGTCGAGTGGGCAGTGTAGATCAGCGCATAATCCTCGGCATGGCCCGGACGAGGGTAAGGGAAAGCCACCGAATCGAGAACGATGCTGCGCCCTACCAGCCAGGAAAAAAGTCCGTGCAGCAGGCGCAATAGCCATTCGAAGGCGAAAACCCGTCCGATCACGAGCGGGCGATTTTCCACGATGGACAGGCATGCCTGTTCGGGGTGGCTATCGAGACGGACACCGAGGTCGGGCAGCAGCAAGCGCAGGAAGCGGATGCTGCGTCCGATGGCCTCGGCCAGCGTCGGTGCGGTGATGGTGCTGCGGCAGAGGAACTCGAAAGTGCCGGATCTGATCGGCATCGAGAAGAGTCCAAAGCCTTCATCGTCGAGTTCGCTGTTGATCCGGTTGTAAAGATCGGCGTAGCGGTCGACCGGAATGCGGGCGCTTGGATCATTCAAGACCTGCGCAGCAATGTGGGCGCTTTCGAGGAGCCGGGCGGTATCCCGGCCCGCATGCTGAAGACCCGCCAGCATTCCCTGCACGAAGGCAATGGCCACGGTCGCGCGTGCCGGAGCGGGAAGTGCGGCAGATGGCGTGGCCTTCCTGGTCATCTCCTTGGCAGTCTTCTCAGGGTATGGCATGGGCTTCTCGCAAGGCTGTGTATTGACGGGGAATTTCAAGTTGGCAATATATACATTGTTGGCGGCGTATTGGGGAATGGCTTTATTGGCGTCAACTTCCTACCATGTGCGTCCTTGTACAATTTCCGGTATCCAGGACAATTCCAGGATAATCTTTGTGGAGCGCGAACGACATGACCGACCTTTCCATTGCCAAGAAGCTTCTGCCCTACAAGCCCAAGCACAAGGTGCGCTTTGTCACCGCCGCCTCCTTGTTTGACGGGCATGACGCATCGATCAACATCATGCGCCGAATTCTGCAGTCGACAGGTGCCGAGGTCATCCATCTCGGCCACAACCGTTCGGTGCAGGAGATTGTGAACGCCGCACTGCAGGAGGATGTGCAGGGAATCGCCATCACCTCCTACCAGGGGGGGCACGTCGAGTTCTTCAAATACATGATCGACCTGTTGAAGGCCGGGGGCGGTGAGAACATCCAGGTCTTCGGCGGTGGCGGCGGGGTCATCGTGCCGAGCGAGATCGACGAATTGCACGCCTACGGTGTGGCGCGCGTCTACTCACCGCAGGATGGCCAGTCGATGGGCTTGCAGGGAATGATCAACGAGCTGATGGCGAAGTCCGACATCGACATCGCTGCGCTGGCGCCCCAAGAGCCGGACGCCGTGCTGGCAGCGCTGAAGGCCGGCAACCGCCGCAAGCTGGCGCAGATCATCAGCGCCCTGGAAAACGGTGCCTACCCTGAAGCACTGCGCAAGAAAATCCTGCACGCCGCGGACGGACTCAAGGTGCCGGTACTCGGGATCACCGGCACCGGCGGTGCCGGCAAGTCTTCGCTGACCGACGAGCTGGTGCGCCGCTTCCGGCTCGATCAGGGCGACACCCTCAAGCTGGCGATCGTATCGATCGACCCCTCGCGCAAGCGCACGGGTGGCGCGCTGCTCGGCGACCGCATCCGCATGAACGCCATCGAACATCCGAACATCTACATGCGCTCATTGGCAACACGCGAAACGGGCTCCGAGGTGTCTGCCGCGCTGCCCGAGGTGATCGCCGCCTGCAAGCTGGCCGGCTTTGATCTCGTGATCGTCGAAACTTCAGGGATCGGGCAGGGCAACGCTGCGATCGTGCCCCTGGTCAATGTCTCGCTCTACGTGATGACCCCCGAGTTCGGTGCCGCTTCGCAACTCGAGAAGATCGACATGCTCGACTTCGCCGATTTCGTGGCCATCAACAAATTTGACCGCAAGGGTGCCGAGGATGCGCTGCGTGACGTGCGCAAGCAATACCAGCGCAACCACGAGGCCTTCAGCCAGAGCCCGGACGAAATGCCGGTATTTGGCACGATGGCGGCACGCTTCCACGACGACGGGGTGACCTCTCTCTATCAGGCGATGGCATCCAAATTGCACGCGCTGGGTTTGAAGTTGAAAAAAGGCAGGCTGCCGCTGATCAGCGTTCGACAATCGTCGAACCAGCGCGCCATCGTTCCGGCGAAGCGCGTGCGCTACCTGGCCGAAATTGCCGAAGCCGTCCGCAATTACCACGCGCATACCGCCGCGCAGGCAGAGATCGCTCGCCAGCGACAGTCCCTGAGAACCGCCAAGAGCCTGTTTGAAAGCTGCGGCAAACCGGCCGACGACTTTGCCGAACTGATTACCTGGAAAGACGGGCAACTCGACGCCCGGGCAAGGAAACTGCTGGACATGTGGCCCAAGACCGTCGAGCTCTACGCACAGGACGAATACGTGGTCAAGATTCGCGACAAGGAGGTCCGTACCCGTCTCACCAACACCTCGCTCTCGGGAACACGCATCCGCAAGGTCTCCCTGCCGACCTATAAGGATGATGGCGAGGTGTTGCGTTTCCTGATGAAGGAAAATGTCCCGGGTTCCTTCCCATTTACCGCCGGCGTCTTTGCGTTCAAACGCGAGAACGAGGATCCGACGCGCATGTTTGCTGGCGAGGGTGACGCCTTCCGTACCAACCGCCGCTTCAAGAAGGTTTCCGAAGGCATGCCCGCAAAGCGCCTATCAACCGCCTTCGACTCGGTCACCCTCTATGGTTGTGACCCCGATGCCCGACCGGACATCTACGGCAAGGTCGGAAACTCCGGTGTTTCGATCGCCACGCTCGACGACATGAAAGTCCTGTTTGATGGTTTCGATCTGTGCGCACCGACCACCTCGGTATCACTGACCATCAATGGTCCGGCGCCGATCATCCTGTCGATGTTCTTCAACGCCGCGATCGACCAGCAGGTCGACAAGTTTCGTGTCGATAACGACCGCGACCCGACCGAAGATGAAATACAGAAAATTCGCGTCTGGGTACTGGCCAATGTACGCGGCACGGTTCAGGCCGATATCCTGAAGGAGGATCAGGGACAGAATACCTGCATCTTCTCGACGGAATTCGCGCTCAAGATGATGGGCGACATCCAGGAGTTCTTCGTCCATAACCAGATCGGCAACTTCTATTCGGTGTCGATTTCCGGTTATCACATTGCCGAAGCCGGCGCCAATCCGATTTCGCAGTTGGCTTTCACGCTGGCCAATGGCTTTACCTATGTCGAGACCTATCTGGCACGCGGCATGCATATCGACGATTTTGCACCGAATCTGTCGTTTTTCTTCAGCAACGGCATGGACCCCGAGTATTCGGTCATTGGTCGTGTCGCCCGCCGCATCTGGGCCGTGGCGATGAAGAACAAGTACGGCGGCAACGAGCGCAGCCAGAAACTGAAATACCACATTCAGACTTCCGGTCGCTCGCTCCATGCCCAGGAAATGGCATTCAACGACATTCGCACCACGCTGCAGGCGCTGATTGCCATCTACGATAACTGCAACTCGCTGCATACCAATGCCTACGACGAAGCGATCACCACGCCGACCGAGGAATCGGTGCGCCGTGCCATGGCCATCCAGCTGATCATCAACCGCGAGTGGGGATTGGCAATGAACGAGAACCCGAATCAGGGCTCTTTCATCATCGAAGAGCTGACTGATCTGGTTGAAGAGGCCGTATTGAAGGAGTTCGAAGCCATTTCCGGACGTGGTGGCGTCCTCGGAGCCATGGAAACCGGTTATCAGCGCGGCAAGATCCAGGAAGAATCCCTATACTATGAGCACAAGAAGCACGATGGCTCATTCCCGATCGTCGGCGTCAATACTTTCCGCAACCCGAAGGGCGACGCACCCATCGAAATCGAACTCGCACGCTCGACTGAAGACGAAAAGCAGTCACAATTGGCTCGCCTGCAGGGCTTCCAGTCGCGCAACGCAGCGGCTTCCGGGGCCATGCTCGAACGCCTGAAACAGTCCGTCATCGGCAACGAAAATGTTTTTTCGGTCCTGATGGACGCGGTTCGTGTCTGCTCGCTCGGTCAGATCACCGGGGCACTCTATGAGGTGGGCGGGCAGTACCGTCGCAGCATGTAGGTGATTTCGAGCAAAGAGACAACGCGAATCTGCCTGGTCCGACATGGTGAGACGACCTGGAACGTGGAAAAGCGCATCCAGGGGCAGATCGACATCGGCCTGAATGCGGCGGGCCTGTCACAGGCAGAAGCCGCGGCGTTGTGGCTGGCTGGTGAGCCGGTGACGGCGCTTTACAGCAGCGACTTGCTACGCGCCCGCCAGACCGCCGAGCGCATCGCCGTCAGCCTGAAGCTGCGCCCAACCGTGCGGTCGGAGTTCCGTGAGCGGCGCTATGGCATTTTTGAAGGATTGACCTACGATGAATCGCGTACCAGGTACCCGGCCGAGTACCTGGCGTTTGAACGACGCGTGCCGGATTTCGTCATTCCACAGGGCGGGGAGAGCCTGCAGCAACTCTCCGAGCGCGTTCGCGCCGGCCTGCAACGGATTGCCATCGATCATCTCGGCCAGACGGTTGTCGTCGTCACCCATGGCGGCGTCCTCGATATCGTCAACCGCCTGGTTCGGGGACGCCCTTTGAGCAATCCGCGTGACTTTCTGATTCCCAACGCCGGGATCAACTGGGTGAGCGTCCGTGACGACTGCTGGCGCCTGGAAGCCTGGGGCGAGACCGGGCATCTGGCCATGGTCGGGCTGGACGAAATGCCGTAGCGATAGGCTGCTGCTGCACGCCAGCTCAACCGGTGATGTATTTTGCCATTTGCTGGATGATGAACTGCTGTTCGCAGATTGTTTCCTTGACTACATCGCCGATGGAAACGATCCCGAGGACTTTGCCCTCGTCGTCGAGAACCGGCAGGTGGCGGATGTGTTTGTCCGTCATGATCGCCATGCATTCGTCGACCGTCCGGTCGGGCGTCACATAGAGCACCTTGTCCGTCATGATTGCGCGCACCGGCGTGTCTTTCGACGCCTTGCCGAAGAGAATCACCTTGCGGGCGTAATCACGCTCGGAGAAGATCCCGACGAGCTGCTCATTATCGAGCACGAGGAGCGCTCCAACGTTGGCATCGGACATCACCTGCAAGGCGTAAAATACAGGATCATCGGGCGAGACGGTCACCAGTGGCCCGTTTTTACTGGCGAGGATTTGCCTGAGAGTCTTCATGAAGCGTCCTTTCGGGTCTTGGAGTCACAGCATGATAGAGGGTCAGCCGCTCCTTGCCAAGGAGTATGGCGGAACATCCGACAACAAGGCGGTACGGGGGGCGCGCCGCATGACGGTCTAGCGCAGACCGGCTGCGTACTCGGCGATGGCGTCGATCTGGCGGTCGGAAAGCTTGCCGGCGATGGTTCGCATCACTTTTTCCGCATCGTTGGCTCGCTCATGACTGCGAAAGATTTTCAACTGATTGGCCGTGTACTCTGCATACTGCCCCGCCAGCCGCGGATATTGCGCCGGCAGACCAGCGCCAGCCGGACCATGGCAACCGGCACAGGCCGGGATGCCTTTCTCGAAGTCCCCTCCGCGCCATAGCGTTTTGCCTTCAGCCAACAGCTTTTCTTCCTTGGCCGCCGAAGGTTTCATCTTTTGCTGCGAGAAGTACACCGACAGACTCTTCATGTCTTCGTCTGATAGCGCCGCAACCATACCGCCCATGATCGCGTTATTACGTATCGCCGGTTTCCCGTCGACCGCCTTGAAATTGCTCAACTGCTTGTAGAGATACTCGGGAATCTGGCCGGCAAGGATTGGATTGGCCGGTGCCGGGCTGTTGCCATCGGCCCCGTGACAGGCAACACACATGCCCTCAGCGATTTCCTTGGCTTTGGTCAGGTCAACCTTGGCCTTTGCCTGTTCTGCTGCGAAAGCGGAGAAACTGGCGGCCAGGAGAACCGCGAGTGTCGTTGTACGAATCATGTCCAAACTCCCAAAGACAACAATGAACTGATCTGAGGCCGGAGAAGCGATGCAACAAAGCTGATATTCTATATCAGTTTGCTGTTCGGACGCGCACCCGTCATCCCATAGAAACCATCCACTACCTACCTCACACACTCTTCCCGGGTTCATTCATGCCTCTCTTCCAGCAGGCGGTCTTTCACACGACAGTTGCCCACTTGCGTGATCTGCCGACCGATTCTCAATGCGAAATCGCTTTCGCAGGTCGTTCCAATTCCGGCAAGTCGTCGGCGATCAACACCCTGGCCAATCATTCCCGGCTGGCTTTCGTTTCCAAGACGCCGGGGCGTACGCAGCATCTGAACTATTTTCGGATCGAAGACGGCAAGTACTTCGTCGACCTGCCCGGCTACGGTTTTGCCAAGGCACCCGAGGAAATCCGTTCGCAATGGGAGGGTCTGCTGGCCCCCTATCTGCGGCACCGTGTGGCATTGTCTGGCCTGGTCCTGATCATGGATAGTCGCCATCCGCTGACCGAACTGGACCTGCAGATGCTGCGCTGGTTTGCGCCGACCGGAAAACCTGTCCATGTGCTGCTCTCCAAGGCCGACAAGCTCTCCCGCCAGGAGCAGATACTCGCATTTCGCGAGGTACAGAAGGTGCTGCAGGAGATTGGCGGCAACTGCACCCTGCAACTGTTCTCAAGCTTGAACAGGTCGGGGGTGGCGGAGGCGGAAGTGGTTCTTGGCGGTTGGCTTGGTCTGGCGAGGAAACCGAAGCCATCGCCGCAGACCGGTCTGGCCACCGAGAAAGCGGCCCGTCCGAAGAAGCGCAGTGCCATCGGCTGGGGTGCCCGCAGCCATGCCGGGAAGCGCTAAAAAAAGCCCCCGGCAAGGGGGGCCGGGGGCAGGATGTGCCTTAAGGAATAAGGCACCCGCTCAGGGAGGTGAAGCGGGAGATGGCGTAGCCACCTACATACTAAGAGTGAGTCTCGGTACGGCCAGTTCCCAGGAAACGGACTTTTTTCATCAATTGTATCTATCTGACCATGACCCATTCTAGTATCTTATACCCCATGGATTACCAGGCAAAATTTCCTGCAACACGCATGCGGCGCATGCGCCGAGACGATTTTTCGCGCCGTCTGATGCGCGAATCGCGGCTGACCGTCGATGACCTGATTTACCCGGTGTTTATGCTCGAAGGCACCCAGCGTGTTGAGCCAATTCCCTCGATGCCGGGTATTGAGCGGCAGAGCCTGGATCGGCTGCTGAAAACAGCCGAGCAGGCGCTCGCACTGGGCATCCCGGCTTTGGCCCTGTTTCCGGTGATCGACTCCACCCACAAGACGGCAGGTGCCGAAGAAGCCTACAACCCGGATGGCTTGGTGCCGCGTGCAGTGACCGCACTGAAAAAAGAGTTCCCCGAGCTTGGGGTGATGACCGATGTTGCCCTTGATCCCTATACCAGTCATGGGCAGGATGGCTTGATCAACGCGGACGATCCTCACGGCTACGTGCTGAACGACGAAACGCTCGTGGTTCTTGCCAGGCAGGCGCTGGTGCATGCGCAGGCGGGTGCCGATATCGTGGCCCCTTCGGACATGATGGACGGTCGCGTCGGCTACATTCGCAGCGAACTCGACGCCGCTCGGCAGATTCACACCCGCATCCTGGTCTACTCGGCCAAGTACGCATCAAGCTTCTACGGTCCTTTCCGCGACGCCGTCGGTTCGGCCGGCAATCTGGGCAAGAACAACAAGTACAGCTACCAGATGGATCCCGCGAACAGCGACGAAGCGCTGCGTGAAGTCGCCATCGACCTGGGCGAAGGAGCCGACATGGTGATGGTCAAACCGGGGATGCCTTATCTTGATATTGTCCGACGCGTCAAAGACACGTTCCAGGTACCCACCTATGTTTATCAGGTCAGTGGCGAGTATGCGATGCTCAAGGCCGCCGCGCAACTCGGCTGGCTGGACGAGCAGGCCTGCGTTCTCGAGAGCCTGCTGGCCTGCAAACGGGCGGGCGCGGACGGCATTCTGAGTTATTTTGCGCTTTCTGCAGCAGCCTGGCTCAATGCATCGGCCTGACTGAGGCCGGGCTGCGCGTGCGTACGCCAAAGCCCTCGTTGCGCCGGGCTCTCGACATAACGGAAAAAGAGTGCACCAACGGCAATGCTTGCCAACCAGGCAATGCACATCCCCGCCAGATTGACCCAGGGGTCGGGTGCTGCGAAGCGTGCGAAGAGACCATTGATCAGCAGGCAAATCGGGAAGTGGACAAGAAAGACCGAATAGGAAATCTGTCCGAGGTAAGCAATGAGCCGAGACCGGGGCCGGTCCTCGAGAAATCCGTAGATGCGTGCCAGACCGATCGCCAACGCCACCAAAAGCGCTACGGCAAGGCGTGGACGGTAGTCGAGCAGCAGCGCGATGGCCACCAGACCAACCATCGGCAGCAGCCAGACAGGCGTTTGTTTCCGATGGGTCGCCCAGTAGGTGACTATCCCGAGCGCGTAGGCCGCAAAGAAGTAGACCCCCCACATATCCCAGGCACCATCACGGTTGAAATGGTACAGTGATGCCAATGCCAGGGTGACGACCAGCAAGGCACTGACGGTGGGAATGCCCGTGCTGCTGCGCGCAATGGTCCGTGCCAGCCATAACACACCGACCAGGAGCGCGAATAGCTGAAAATCGATGGCGACGTACCAGACGCCTGCCGACAGGCCTTCGTAGCCCAGGATGCTTTGCAGCAGCAGCGCGTGCGCGACGACCTGCGGCAGCGTTGGCCGGCCGGGAATGGAATCATGCACCATCAACTCGCGCGCGATGGCCGCGCAGGCAAGGCCGATCAGCATGGCCGTGAGGTAGGGTACGACCAGTTTCAGGTAACGTTTCTGGACCAGATCAAGCGGATCGGTCGCAAGCAGCACGCCGGCGGGGGCAAGACTCCGCGCCGCCAGGAAACCGCTAATCACCAGGAAAACCTGTACGGCCATGCGCGCATCCTGACTGAACCAGCGGATCAGGTCGGGAGCCAGCAGGTAGGCATGATCAGACATCGGCCCATAAAAAGCCAGATGATGCAGAACGATCAGCTGACAGGCCAGGGCTTTCAGTGCATCGACGAATGCCAGTCGTGAAGGCATGCCAGGCCTGCGTATTTCAGTCATTGAGAAAGCACCTTTCGTACTCATCAAACGGCATCGGCTGGCCATGCAGGTAACCCTGCATTTCGTCGCATCCTGCACGGGTCAGAAATTCCTGTTGCGCCTCGCTCTCGACGCCCTCGGCAATGACCGTCAATTGCAGGCTGTGGGCAAGCGCAATCACCGCGCGCACGATGGCACAATCCTCGGTATCGCCGGGAAGTCCGAGAACAAAGCTCTGATCGATCTTGAGCTTGTTGAGTGGCAGACGTTTCAGATAGGCAAGCGAAGAGTAACCGGTACCGAAATCGTCGATGGCCAAGCTCAAGCCCATGGACTGTAGCTTGTCGAGCGTCTGCGCGCTGTTCTCGGCATGGCTCATGATGGCACTCTCGGTGATTTCGAGTTCGAGGAATTGCGCGGGCAGTTGCGAGGTCTCCAGGGTCTTGCGAGCAGTCTCCTGGATTCGGCCGCGTACGAATTCGACGCCGGAAACGTTGACCGACAGAACTCCCGGTCGACGACCCGCGGCGATCCATGCGGCCCACTGACCACCGGCAGTCTGTTGAACCCATTCACCGATCTGAACAATCAGTCCGGATTCCTCGGCCAGCCTGATGAATTCACTTGGCATCACCAGTCCGTGCTCAGGGCGCAACCAGCGTACCAGCGCCTCGGCCCCGAGCACCTTGCCGGTTTTCAGGGAAAATTGGGGTTGCAGATAGACCAGTAACTCGTCGCGCTCGACAGCGTGTCGCAGGTCGGTCTCCATCTGCAGACGCGCCAGCGAGGACTGCGTCAGCACCTTGGTGAAAAATTCATAGGCGTTGCGGCCACGCTCCTTGGCACGGTACATCGCGACATCGGCATTCTTCATCAGTGTCTCGGGGTCAGCGCCGTCATCCGGAAAGAGGCTGATGCCGATGCTGGCGCCGATGTAGAATTCCTGTTCGACGGTCACCGGAGAATTCTGCAGTGTATTGAGGATCTTCTCTGCGATGTACGAGACGGCGGCTGGATCGGCGATGTCCTCGATGATGATCAGAAATTCGTCGCCTCCGAGTCGGCCGACAGTATCCGCTTCTCGCATCAGTCTGCTCAGGCGCCTCGCCACTTCGCAGAGGACGCGATCGCCGACCTGGTGGCCGAGGGTGTCGTTGATGTTCTTGAAGCGATCGAGATCGATGAACAGGACGGCCAGCCCGGTCTCGTCGCGATGGGCACGCTGCAAGGCCTTGTGCAATCGGTCGCCAAGCAGCAAGCGGTTGGGCAGACCGGTCAGCGGATCGTGATGTGCCTGGTGGGCGAGTTGATCGTGGGCTTGCCGCAGGGCGGTGATGTCGGAGAAAACGCCGACATAGTGCGTGAGTTGTCCATCGGGGTCATGGACAGCGCTGATCGTCAGCGATTCCAGGAAAATCTGGCCGTCCTTGCGCCGGTTCCAGAGCTCACCCCGCCAGCGCCCACAATGGCCGAGAACCTGCCACATTTCCCGGTAAAAGGCTGCGTCCTGAAGTCCGGACTGCAGGATACGCGGGTTGCTCCCGATCACTTCATCCTCACGGTACCCGGTGATTTCGGTGAAAGCACGGTTCACGGCAATGATGCAGCCATCCGGTGCGGTGATGGTGATGCCTTCGGCGCTGCTGTCGAAGACCGTTGCGGCCTGTTGCAAGCGAGCCTCCATGCGCTTTCGTTCAGTGATGTCGAGCATCACGCCAACCAGACCGCTGTTGGCATCGCCAGGTTTGCCATAGGTGGCTTTGTGAAAGACCACGTCACGCATGCTGCCGTCCGCGTGCGGAATTTTCGCTTCGTGCACTTGAGAACCCGTCTGCCGGAACAATTCCTCGTCGGCAGTCTGGTAGCGGTCAGCCAGCTCGCGGGGGGCAAGGTCGTAGACGGTGGCGCCGATGACCTCACTGCGTGACCGGCCGACGAGCTCGAGAAAGGCCTGATTGCATCCGAGATAAAGCCCTTCCCGATTCTTGTAGAAGACCGGGCCGGGAATCGCCTCGATCAACTGGCGCATGAAATGGAGCTGTTGCGACAATTCGAGGGTGCGTTCGGCCACCCGCTGCTCGAGTTCGAGATGACTTTGCCGTAGCGCTCGTTCGGCCGCCCGCTGTGCCGTCACATCCTCGAAGGTCCAGATCCAGGTTTCGCCTTCCTGATGATCGCCAATGATACGGCCAATCACATGCACCCAGATCGGCGTGCCGTCGCGCCGGCAATACAGGAGTTCGCCGTCAAAGGTGCCGCCAGTCGCCGCAGCGTTCCCGTAGGCCAGGCGGCCGGCCTCTTCCCAAGCCTCCTGGCTGGCGAACAGGATGCGCGTCGAGAGTCCCTGCAGGCCCCCTGGCGGGTAGCCGAAAATCTCCTCGCAACGGCGATTGCAGCGCAGGAAGGTGCGTTCGCGCTGGTAGGAAATTCCGATCATCGCGTTGTCAAAGATCAGCTGCTGTTCCCAGAGGCTTTCCACCAAGGCCTCTTCAGCCGCCCGACGTGCGGTGACGTCCTCGTACAGCCAGACATGGCCTTTGTCCGGGTTGGCCGGGTCAATCAGACTGCCGGTTGCCTGGCACCAGATCGGGCTACCATCGATCTTGCAGTACTCTATTTCGGCGACGAATTTTCCGGATTCATCGATCCCCTTGTACGCCCGTTCGCCTGCTTCGCTCCAGGCGGCTTCGCTGGAGAAAAGGATGCGCGTGGACTGACCAAGCATTTGCCCCGCTGGATAGCCGAAGATTCTCTCGAAGCTCGGATTGCAGCGCTGGATGATGCGATCGCGCAGGAAAACGATGCCAATCGGCGCACGTTCGAAAATCAGCGTCTGTTCACGCAGCAGGGCATCCATGGCACTGCTCGCCTGACGCTTTTCGGTGACATCTTCGTACAGCCAGACATAACCTTCGTCCGGGTTCGCCGGGTTGATCATGCTGCCGGTGATGTGGCACCACAGCGTTGAGCCATCGCGTCGATGGAAGAGGGTGTCGCCGTGGTAGATGCCGGTTTCGGCAATCGCCGCGTAGGCCTCTCGGCCGGTGGCCAGCCAGGCCTCTTCACTCGGATAGTAGAGGCGGGTCGATTGGCCGATCAACTCGTCCGGCGCATAACCCAGGATCTCGGTAAAACGTCGGTTGCAGCGCTGAATGATTCGATCACGGAGGATCACGATGCCGGTTTCGGCATTCTGGAAAATGAGTTGCTGCTCGCGCAGCAGGCGGGCGCTGGCCTCGCGATCGTGGACTTCCCGGGTGATGTCGCGCACGATCCAGACCGTGGCCTGGCCGGGTTCTGCAGGGTCGATGGCGCGAGCGATCATGTGTGCGATGAAGGTGCTGCCGTCGCGACGTGCCAGTTGGGTTTCGAGATCCACGACCTGGACATTTCCCAACTGCAAACGTGCCTGCCGACGCAGGGCATCGCAGGCTTCGCTGTTCGGGTGGAAGACGAGATCCGGCTGCCCCACCAGAGTTCCGGCCGGCCAGCCGAAAAGCTCCTCGGCACGCTGGTTGCAGCGGTAGACACGGCGGTTGCGCGTACACACCACGGCGATTCCCGAATGGTCGAGGATGGCCTGGTATTCAAGAAGCCGTTGTTGCAGTGCAGTGGATTCTCTCAAGACACTGATTCCAAGGGGTGACCGAAAGCGGAGTCTACATGGTGACCGAGGTACGTCAACGGAGACCCTCACGATCTACACTGGGCTTCCGGTCGACAAGCACCGTAAACAACGCGGCAGATCGAGAATGGAAACCAGCCGCAGGTCAACAAAGGAAGGCTGGCGCGTACTGCCGCTCACCCACACGGTTTGCATGCCCAGTCGTTTCGCCATCTGCAGATTGGCCAGGGTATCTTCGACCATGATGCAGCGATGGGCGGGCAAGCGCTCGCAGCGCAGCAGGTGGCGGAAGCCGCCAATCGCCGGCTTGGGTTGAAAGCGGAGACGCTCGATGGAGTAGACCGCGTCGAAGCAGGCGTCGATACCGGCGAGCTCAAGGACCGCCTCGCTGTAGTGCTGCGGCGCATTGGAGAAGACGATCTTGCGTCCCGGCAAGCGCAGCAGCATGGTCCGCAGCCCGCGCTCCAGAACCAGCATCTGTTTGAGGTCGGGAAACTGGTGCGTATGCCAGAGGAAATGCCGTGGATCGGTGCCGTGATGACGCATCAGGCCGAGCAGCGTGGCCCCGTAGCGCTGCCAGTAGTCCTGCCGGATGCGCGTCGCCGCCTGTTCGTCAACACCCAGGTGGTCACGGATGTAGGCGACCATTGCGGCGTTGAGGTGCGGGAAGATATGCGGGCTGGCGTTGTGCAGCGTGTTGTCGAGGTCGAATAGCCAGACCGGCGAGGCGGCCTTGAGAACCATCTTTCGGTCAGTATGACTTGATCATTGTGCCGACACCGTGGTCGGTGAGGATTTCCAGCAACAGCGCATGCTCGACACGACCATCGATGATATGGACGCTCTTGACGCCATTGCGTGCGGCATCGAGCGCCGAGCTGATCTTGGGGAGCATGCCGCCGGACAAGGTCCCATCGGTGACCATGTCATCGATCTGTTTCGGCGTCATGCCGGTGATCAGTCTGCCCGTCTCGTCGAGGACGCCGGGCGTGTTGGTCAGCAGGACCAGCTTCTCGGCCTTGAGAATTTCGGCGATCTTGCCGGCCACGACATCGGCGTTGATGTTGTAGGTTTCGCCGCCCTTGCCGACACCGACTGGCGCGACCACCGGGATGAAGCCGCCGGCCTCCAGATGTCCGATCAGGGAGGGGTCGATCTGCGTGATGTCGCCGACCTGGCCAACGTCGATCAGGTCCTCGTTGCCATCCTGGTTCGCCAATAGCAGTTTCTTGGCGCGAATGAAACTGCCGTCCTTGCCGGTCAGGCCCACCGCTTTGCCGCCGGCCTGATTGATCAGGTTGACAACGTCCTTGTTGACCTGACCGCCGAGCACCATCTCGACGATTTCCATGGTTTCGGCGTCGGTGACACGCATTCCCTGGACGAAGCGGCCTTTCTTGCCGACTCGTTTGAGCAGACTCTCGATCTGCGGACCGCCGCCGTGCACCACCACGACGTTCATTCCGACGAGCTTCAACAGCACCACGTCACGCGCGAAACACTGCTTGAGATGGTCGTCGGTCATGGCGTTGCCGCCATACTTGACGACGATGGTCTTGCCATGGAAACGTTTGATGTAGGGAAGTGCCTCGGCGAGAATGGCCGCTTCGTCGGCGGGGGTGATCGAACGATTGCTCATGGCGCGAACCCTGATAATGACCAGCGGATTTTACCCGGCGCTGCCGGAAACACCAAGGCAAGAAGAATGAGCGATGAGCGGGGTACGTATGAAAGTGTCGGGTGAATAGCTATCGGGGCCGTTTTGCACCTTCCCCGACAGGTCCGCTGCACTTCGGTTCGCTGGTTGCCGCGGTCGGCAGCTATCTTGACGCGCGCGCCAACGGTGGTGAATGGCTGTTGCGCATTGAAGACCTTGACCGGTCGCGGTCGCGGCGGGAGGCTGCAGACACCATCCTGCGCACGCTCGAAGCCTTCGCTTTTGAGTGGGATGGCGAGGTGGTGATGCAGAGCCGGCGTCTGGATCACTATCATGCGGCATTGACCCGCCTGCAACTCGATGGCGAGGCGTATCCCTGTGCCTGCTCGCGGCGCGAGATTGCCGCCTGCGCGCCAGCACCGGCAGTCGACGGCGGCCTGGTCTATCCGGGAAGCTGCCGTGCCGGTCTGGCTGCGGGACGTGTGCCACGTGCCTGGCGAATGCGTGTTCCGGATCGCGAGATCGCATTCGATGATCGCGTACAGGGACCGGTGCAGCAGAACCTCGCGCGCGCGGTGGGTGACTTCATTCTACTGCGTGCCGATGGTCAGTACGCCTACCAGTTGGCGGTAGTCGTCGACGACGCGGCACAGGGAGTCAACGCCGTGGTGCGCGGTGTCGACCTGCTCGACTCGACGGCACGCCAGATTTGGCTGCAGCAATGCCTGGCGCTACCGACACCGACTTACGCACACCTGCCGGTGGTGACCAATGCGGCCGGAGAGAAACTTTCGAAGCAGACGCGCGCCGCTGCCGTCGATGCCGCGGGTGGTAGTGCGGTACTTGCCGCCGCGCTGCACTTTCTTGGCCACCCGGTGCCGCCTGAAGTCCGTAGTGGACCTTTGCACGACTTCTGGCGCTGGGCGATTGCTGCCTGGTCGATGGCGCAGGTGCCGGTGCAGCGCGGGGTCTTTCCGGGTTAATGTGCAAGTCGCGTCAGCGACTCACGAATCTTCTCTCCCCCCACTTGCGGGGGCGAAGGCGGGGTTTCGCGGAGCACTGCTCTGCGCCGCCGCAGCCGGCCCGCGATGCAGCGCGGGCCGTGGGAGAGAAAATCGGTCATGATTTTCATCATCGGGGTGCCTGGAAAAGTCATGACCGTTAGCGCTTGCGGCCATACCCGGCCATGCCGACGAGGATCCGGATCAGATGGTAGCTGGCCCAATGCAATAGGCGGGAAGGCCAGGGCAGGCGCTTCCAGCAATCGGCTGGGAGCTCGCTGGCGCCCTGCCGCATGGCTGTCTGGAGACTCTGTCGCAGTTCCCTGGCAAACTGCTCGTCGCGTACCACGACGTTGGCCTCCCTGGCAAGCAACAGGCTGAAGGGATCGATATTCGATGAACCGACGGTTGCCCAGTGTCGGTCGATGACGGCGACCTTGGCGTGCATGAAGCTGCGCCGATACTCGAAGATGCGGATGCCGGCACCCAGCAACCTGCCGTAAAGCGCCTGGGTTGCGTAGTGCAGGAGGCGGTATTCGATACGCCCTTGCAGCACGAGGATCACCCGCACGCCACGCCTGGCCGCATCGTGCAAAGCCCGCCGGAAGCGGCGGCCGGGCAGGAAATAGGCGTTGGCCAGAAGGATTTCCTCCCGAGCGGCAGCGATCGCCGCCAGATAGGCCTCCTCGATGTCACGGCGATGACGAATGTTGTCGCGCACCAGAAAGGCTGCCGTTTGCTCGCCACGTGCTTTCGGTGCCTGGCGAGGGACTTTCGGCAACCGGTAACGGCGATTGAGCTTCGCCCATAACACCAGTTCCCAAAGCCTGTGCAACGCCCGCTGCATCGGCTGCAGCAGCGGACCCTCAATGCGCACCGCGTAGTCGTAGCGCGGTGGCATTTCAAGCGGGCGATCGCTGTCATCGACGATATTGATCCCGCCAACGAAGGCGATTTCCCCATCAACCATGGCCAGCTTGCGATGCAGGCGACGCAGGCGATGACGACGCAGGCGTAAACGTGCGACCTCGGGTCGGTAGACCATCACCTGCACCCCGGCCGCGAGCAGCCCCGGCTGCAGGCGTTTGGCAAACTCGGGGGCACCGAAGCCATCGACCAGAACGCGAACCGTAACGCCGCGGCGAGCGGCATGGGCCATTGCTGCTGCGACGGCACGGCCTGTCGTATCATCCTCGA
Source organism: Candidatus Accumulibacter vicinus (assembly GCA_002425405.1). Classification (GTDB taxonomy): domain Bacteria; phylum Pseudomonadota; class Gammaproteobacteria; order Burkholderiales; family Rhodocyclaceae; genus Accumulibacter; species Accumulibacter vicinus. The sequence goes on along the minus strand of DIME01000010.1, from coordinate 6,276 downwards.
AGATGTAGCTTTCGAGGTGAACTTCATGCTGCGCCTTGTCGATCGCCTTGAGCAGCGCCGGAAAATATTCGGCGCCGCTGTTCAACAGGGTCAGTCGGTTACCCGACAGAAATTCGGCAGTCATCGCGGCGCACCACCAGCCACATACTCGGGCAGCGTCCCCGGCGCGGCGACGTGATTTGGCGAAGGGATGAAGCGCCGCGGGAATCCTTTAGTGTCCAGAAGTCTCCGATCCTTGATCCTGACCCGGAATTTTGGCAGAGTCGCTGCCTTGCGGCCTACTGCTGATTGACGAACACCACCTGTGCCGGCATCGGCGCCGGGAAACCGGCCTCCCCGAGCGCTTCACGAATCGTCCGGTTGGTGTCGAAATAGACCTGCCAGTAGTGGTCGGTATGGCAGTATGGACGAACCGCAAGAACGGGACCGACGAGGTTGAATTCGAGGATCTCGACATCCACCGCAGGATCGGGCCGGACATTGGGAATCAGCGCGATCTTCTCCTTGAGCAGCGCCATTGCCGCAGCATGATCGGCCGCTCCGGAGAGCTGTGCCTTCAGGTCCACCCGGCGGTAGGGGTTGGTCGAGAAGTTCTGGATGGTATCGCCAAGGATCTTGCTGTTGCCCACCAGCGTGAGCACGTTGTCCGGGGTGTTGAGCGCCGTAGTGAACAGGCCGACTTCCTCGACCGTTCCAGTGATGCCGCCCACGGTCACGAAGTCGCCCACCTTCAACGGCCGCAGGATGATCAGGAATACCCCACCGGCAAAGTTGGCCAGCAAGCCGGACCAGGCCAGGCCGATGGCGACACCGGCAGCAGCGAAAAGGGCGGCAAAGGTCGTGGTCTGAATGCCGAAATAACCGAGAATGCCGATCACCAGCAGGATATTCAGGGTGACATTGATGACCGTTCCGAGGTAGCGCATCAGGGTTGCATCGACCTTCTGGCGCCCCAGCGCGCCCTGCACCATCCGACCCACCCAGTGGATCAGCCAGCGGCCAATGATCCAGAAAGCAATCGCCGCAAGCACCTTGATGCCGAGTTCGGATCCGTATTGCAGCGCCAGGTCTTGCCAGCGCAGGATGTCTTCCTTGTTCATGAGTTTCCCCTCAGAATGTATGGTAGGTACAGTTTCTCATTGTGTTCAAGGCAGAGCAAGCTCCACCTGAAAAAATGGCGAAGCAACCGGGCGGGCGCAAACCAGGCAAACAGGGTCCGCAAAAAAAGATCGCTGGGCAGGGTCAGCAGAGCACGTGACCATGTTGAGTCGCCGGGCAAGTGACCAGCCACGCCGACCTGCGGTGTCAAATCGAAGCTTGATGCACGTCAAGGCCATCGCCATGGAACTGTCTTCTAATATGAGGATTTGGGGATGGCCCGATGTTTCGGATTTCGCAGTACATGCAGGAGTTGTGGACCGTCAGGCCGCCTGGTCCCAGGCAGAACCCGCCAGCGCCGGTGGTGATATGGAATCTCATTCGTCGCTGCAATCTCACCTGCAAGCACTGCTATTCGATCTCCACCGACAGGGACTTTCCCGGAGAGCTGACGACCGACGAAGTCTTTTCGGTGATGGACGATCTCAGGCGTTTTCGCGTACCGGTATTGATTCTCTCCGGCGGCGAGCCGCTGCTGCGTCCGGACATCTTCGACATTGCCCGTCGTGCCAAGGCGATGGGTTTCTACGTCGGCCTGTCGTCGAACGGTACCCTGATCGACAAGGCGAATATCGATCGCATCGCCGAGTGCGATTTCGACTATGTCGGTGTTTCGCTCGACGGCATCGGCGCGACTCACGACCATTTTCGGCAGATGCAGGGCGCTTTCGATGCTTCGCTGCGCGGCATTCGGCTGTGCCGTGAACTCGGACTGAAAATCGGCGTCCGCTTCACGATGACACAGAACAACGCGCAGGACTTGCCGGCCCTGCTCGAGCTGGTCGAGAAGGAAGGCATCGACCGCTTTTATTTCTCGCATCTCAATTATGCGGGTCGCGGTAACAAGAACCGCAAGGACGATGCCCAGCACCAGCTGACCCGCTGGGCAATGGATTTGCTCTTTGCGACCTGCCTCGATTACCAGCAGCGTGGTTTGCACAAGGAATTCACCAGTGGCAATAATGATGCCGATGGCGTTTACTTCCTGCATTGGGTGGAGAAGCGATTCCCCGAGCAGGCGGAGAGAATGCGCGCCCGCCTGGTGCAGTGGGGGGGTAATTCATCAGGGGTCAATGTGGCCAATATCGATAATCTCGGCAACGTGCATCCGGACACCATGTGGTGGCATTACACGCTTGGCAACGTTCGCCAGCGTCCCTTCTCGGAAATCTGGATGGATCTCTCAGACCCGCTGCTGGCCGGTCTCAAGCAATTTCCCCGGCGCATTTCGGGACGTTGCGGCGAATGCCGACACTTCGACATCTGCAACGGCAACACGCGCGTGCGTGCCCAGCAACTGACCGGTGACGCATGGGCCGAGGACCCCGGCTGTTATCTGGCAGACGAGGAAATCGGTGTCTCCCCCGGCCGTGAACGGATTCCGGTCACTCCTCACATCAAACTACGGAGAGTCTGATGAACTGGCGCCGAGGTGTTGCCGGCTTCGCTCTGGCCATCTGTCTGGCCGGCGCATCTTTGCCGGCTGGCGCTGCGGGTGCGCAGCACCTGTACCAGGAACACTGCGTCGCCTGTCACGGCGAGTCCCGGCTCGGCGGCATCGGTCCGGCGCTGCTGCCGGAAAACCTCGAACGCCTGCGCACGTCGGAGGCCGTCAGAGTCATCCGCGAAGGGCGCGTGGCGACACAGATGCCGGCCTTCGGCGACAAGCTGAGCGCCGACCAAACACAGCAACTGGCGGAATGGATCTATCATCCGGCGACCCCGGCGCCGGTTTGGGAGGAAGCACAGATTCGCAGTTCGCATGTCGTCCATGCCAACGCCGTCGGGCTGCCGGCCACGCCGGGGCCCGGCCTCAAGGGCGCCGACCCGCTGAATCTGTTCGTCGTCGTCGAAACCGGCGACCATCATGTCTCGCTCGTCGACGGCGACCGTTTCGAGCGCCTGCACCGCTTTCCCAGCCGCTACGCGCTGCACGGCGGGCCGAAATTTTCGCCGGACGGACGCTTCGTCTATTTCGCTTCACGCGACGGCTGGATCAGCAAATATGACCTCTACCATCTGGTGGTGGTCGCCGAGATCCGCGCCGGTCTGAATACGCGCAACGCCGCCGTGTCCGGCGACGGCAAGTGGGTGCTGGTCGGCAACTACCTGCCGCACAGCCTGGTGGTGCTCGATGCCGGTGATCTCTCGCTGGTGAAGATCATTCCGGTGAAAAATGCCGCTGGTGACAGGAGTTCGCGGGTTTCGGCGGTCTATGACGCGGCCCCGCGCAAGAGTTTCGTGGTCGCGCTCAAGGATCTGCCCGAAGTCTGGGAGATCAGCTACGATCCGGTCGCCGAGCCGCTTGCCGAGGGATGGGTGCACGACTACCAATACAGGGAGGGTCACTTCAGGCCGGCCATGTTCTTCCCGCGGCGGACGCAGCTCGCAGACTGTCTCGACGACTTCTTTTTCACCCAGAGCTACGACACGATCCTCGGCTCGTCGCGCTCGGCGACCAGCGGGCAGGTGGTTCAACTTGACGTCCGCCGGAAAATTGCCGGCCTTGATCTGCCAGGAATGCCGCATCTCGGTTCCGGAATCACCTGGAAATGGCAAGACCCCGCCGGACGCGAACGACTGGTCATGGCCTCGCCCAATCTCAACCAGGATCTGGTGACCGTCATCGACCTGAAAACCTACCAGACCATCAAGCAGATCAAGACCCTCGGACCCGGTTTTTTCCTGCGCAGCCACGAAATGAGTCGCTATGCCTTCACCGACTCGATGATGAGCAAGGAGAACAAGAACATACTGCAGGTGATCGACAAGCGGACCCTCGAAGTGGTGGCGCAGATCAAGGCCGAACCCGGACAGACGCTGGCGCATGTCGAGTTCACCCGCGATGGCCGCTATGCGCTGGCCAGTCTGTGGGAAATGGACGGGGCGTTGCTGGTGATCGACGCACAGACGCTCGAGGAAGTGAAACGTATTCCGGCGAAGAAACCCGTCGGCAAGTATAACGTCTGGAATAAAATATCGCGTTCGGAGGGCACCAGTCACTGATATCCGCCCGTGCGCTATCTGGCCGTTGCTCGCAGGCTGTTTCTGAGGGAGTCCGTAGGCCAGCGGTATGGCGCCCGCAGCATCACCAGAACAGGAACATCGAGAATGTCGGCTAGGCAAAGAACCCTCAACAATCTGCTGCACTGCCTCCTGTCCGTGAGCCTGTGCGTGTCCTGTACAACGGCTCTGGCCATCCCCAAGGCAGCCGAGCAGGAGGATGACGAAGTCACCTTTGGTGCAGCCGACGCACCGCCGAAGCCAGCGGCAAAGCCCGTCGCGTCTCCAGCGGCCAAGGTGGTCAAACCGGGCAAACCGGTCGAATCCAGGGTTAACAGGCGGGGTCCAGAAGCCAAGGGAACTGGGCGTCCAGTCAGCCAACCGGCAACAGCCGGGAAGCAGGCGGCCGGCAGCAAGCCTCCACTGGCTGCCAAACCCAACAGCGGCGCTCGTGTTTCAACCATCACAGCGCCGACCACGAAGAAAGATTCCGGGAAAGCCCAGGGCAAGTCCGGAAAGAAGTAGCACCCTCATCGCCAGCGCGACGGCGAGCCGGCGTTTGCCCAGGCCGATCGCGCCTTTTCAGCCCAGTCGTACTGCCGGAGCTTTCGATGCCTCATTCTCTTGCTTTCCTGGCCACCCTTTCTCTGCTGCTGGCAGCGCCACCGGTGGTGGCGGAAATGCCGCGCATCGAGTTGACGACCGGTTTCTACCGCATCGACGCGGAAGTGGCGGCTGACAATCCTCATCGCATGCGAGGGTTGATGCATCGCCGTAGCATGGCCGCCAACCAGGGGATGCTCTTCGTTTTCCCCCTGGCGGCAACCCATTGCATGTGGATGCGCAATACCCTCTTGCCCTTGTCGGTGGCCTTTCTCGACGAAGACGGCCGGATTCTGAACATCGAGAACATGCAGCCACAGACCGAGGACAATCACTGCGCCGTGAAAGCGGCACGCTACGCGCTGGAAATGAATCTCGGCTGGTTTTCGAGCAAGGGCATCAAGCCGGGCGCGCGCATTGGCGGCATCGAGAAGGCGCCGGCTCCACAGTAGAACCGTCCATCACAAGGGTTTCCAGGAATGCCTGTTGCAGACCCGCAGCGCTGGCGAAGCAACCTGCTGCGCACGGCCGACAATATCGCTTTTCTGCCCTGGCTGCGCGACCGTGCTTCCCTGACGGCACGTATACAGACCCGTGGGCGCTTCGCGCTGCAGGTCATTCACCAGGGTCTGGCCAGGCCGACTGCGGATGAGGCACGAGCGCTCGGCCTGGCAGTCGAGGAGCAGGCCTGGATACGCGAGGTGGTGCTGAGTTGTGATGATCAAAGAGTCGTCTTCGCGCATACGGTCCTGCCCTGCAGGCCACGCGGCCCACTGACCCTTTGGCTGGCACGCCTGGGCAGCCGTTCCCTGGGTGCGCTGCTTTTCGCACACGCCGGATTCAGCCGTGGACCGATGACCTTCAAGCGCATCGATCGACGGCATGCCCTTTATTCGCCCGCGGTGACGGCGCTACAACTTGCCGAACCGGTTCCGGGTGTTCTTTGGGCACGTCGATCGCAGTTTGGCTTCAACAACCAGTCGGTATTGGTCAGCGAAGTCTTCTCACCGCTTTTGCTGCGCTCTCCCTCGTCGAAACCGCCATCGACGAACTGAAAAACCGCTGCCAGATTGAGCACACCTGCCATCGTTCTCTTTCAATTTCGCGGTCAATTGACTCGCTGGACTCGTTGCCTATTGCCTGTCCCCCCAACAAACTCAAGCCACCTTTGCAGGATTTTCGCCGTCTCTCCAGTGCTTTGCTTATCCCGAACCGAGGCTAGTAGTTCAACCAGTTGATTGTGGTGGGTAGCAACGGGCCATGGTTTTTCGTGCCTGCGAGGTGGTGAATTGCCAATGGATAACGTCAGTTCGGGATAAGTTTGGGGGACTGAGAGAGCCGGCGGAAGTCCTGAAGCGGTAGTCTGGGCTTGTTGGGCATCAGGCAATAGGCGATGAGGCCGGCCAGCAAATTGACGGCGAAATTGATGGGCGAGCGATGGCGGGTGTGATCGATCTGACAGAGGTTTTTCAGTTCGTCGATGACGGTTTCGACGAGGGATCGCTGTCGTAG
>DIME01000109.1 GCA_002425405.1 Candidatus Accumulibacter vicinus | reverse complement strand
CCGTATTTCTGTCGAACTCGGGCGATCCGGTTCGGCAACCTTCTTGAGGCCATGCCCCTGGTGCCCTTTCTGCCCACCCGTCGGGCGTTCCCCCGCATTTGCGCAGAGATTTGGGCTGCGGCTTGTTCAGACCGTCCGAAGACGGTGGCTTGCTCGAATTTCGACTGTTGCTCGCCAGCCGCGCTTCCAGTTCCGTGACCTTCAACTGAAGGGCTGTCACTTGCGCCGCCAGATCGCGAACCAGCGCCCGCAACGGCCACAGTTCGCGAATCAACTGATCCTGCTCGGCAACGCTCAGCTTTTCAAGGTCGGGAAGTTCGTCCATGCCGAAGTAAAAGCATCAAGCGTGCCAGCTGACCTGAGTAGTTACTTTTCACCAGCGCTATTGGCAATGGCGCAAAACCAGAAGAAACCCGTTCCCGGGCGGCCTCGCTCCCGCGGCTCGCCGCTGCTACGGTTCGCGGGCTTTCCGTCAGTTGCCGCATCTCCTGTAAACGCCTTCGGCATCGCTTTGATGCGGACCATCAAATCAGGAGAAATCCATGAAATACGCAATGCAAGTCGAACTCAAACTTCTCGAATCGGGTGGTCGAGAGTACTCATGCTCTCGACCACCCGAGTTTCCATCAAGCTGACTTCGGAACCGCCTTCTGGCAATCCATGCAATAAACGTTGCCGCCAAAGCGGGGCTTGTTGAACCAGCAGAACTTGGCGACGTTGTATGCGACGATAGTCCCGCACGTCGCGCAGGCGAGTTTCGACTTCTTGTCGTCCGACGCTTCAGCACCCGCTTCCTTGGTGTTGCCCAAATCAGGTTGATTCAGCGGCCCGGCTGGTTCGGGTTCGACTCGCGGAGCTGGCTTGATGATTTCAGGGGCATTCACCGGCATGCCGAATCGGCCAAACCAATCAAACGATGCGGGCTTGTGCGCAGCTGCGAGCCGCCGTGCAAAATCTTCCAAGGTCTCTGACCCGATCAATCGCACCGCCAACAGCGGGTTGTTGTTCGCGTCGATTTCTTTGTCGATACGGGTTTGCAGCTGATCGTTCCTGATAATCCAATCAAGGCCGTCGATTTTTGCTTTGGGCCGGCCGATCCGGGCATTTCTTGAGACCAGCACCAGACCCTTTAAGGTCGGCGACAGGGTCATGCCCAGCCGCTTCGGTGGCGGCACCTGTCCGGACTTGAAGACCGATTCCAGCACGACCATGTGCCGCTTATTCTGTTCAATCGGCGACGGAACACCATAGGGCTGGCTGCCGTAAAAGGCGGCGAACTCGCCCTGCTCGTTGACCGCGATGCCTTCGGCAAAGCGCTTGCTCTCGCACACGTAGATTTCAAGGAAGCGATTTATCAGCAAGTGGTCGATCTGGGCCACTCGACCATCGCATTCGAGGCGTAGATCGTGCAGCACCATCCAGTTTTTCGAGGCCCCGTAGTAGAACTCGATTTCGTAGGCGGCTTCTGCTTCACCCTTGATGCCCGACTGGATGTTGCGGATTTCCTGCCCGATTCTCTTGCGAGTATCAGCGCTGGCGTCGGGACGCGCCGCCAGCAGTTGCAGGGTCTCGATGTCTTTGGACTTGTCGTCAGGAGCTTTGATTAACATGGATTCGAACCTGTAGCGGATTACGACGAAGCGACCACAAACCGGCCAGTCAGTGCGGACACCGTCGCGTTATGGGCCACTGCATCATGCGGCACCAGCAGATATTTCCACGGCTTGCCGCCCTGTGCCTGCGAATAATCGCTGGCGTTCCTGCACCAGGTTGCCGCTGCGTCGGCTTTGGCCTTCACGTCGCTGGCCACCATATCCTTGGCCGCTTTGGTCTCGATAATCAGATTGTGATCGGCGGTCGCAGCCACGAAGTCCGGCACGTACTCGGGTTGGTTGGCGCCGGATCGATAGTAAATATTGAATTGCCCGGCCACTGGCCGGAACCAGCGCAGCGTGTCGCGCTCCAGCACGCAGGTGGGAACGCGCTCGGTGTCTGAATGAAACTTCTGCAAAGGGTAAGCGCACTTGCTGAACCCGCCATAGACGTACTGCGCGATCTTGCCCTTCTCGTCGGGTGCCTGATGCAGCGGCAGGATGTCACCCTCGGCCGTAAAGGCGCAGTGCTTGAGCGGCGTGAAGCCCTGGCTGACGACGACCTCGGATTCCGAAATATCCTCGTAGTAGTGTAGCGCCATTTGCAGATGGATGTTCTCGGCGATGGTCTTGCCGTAGTTGCCGAGGATGTTGTGCAGCTCGTCGTCGGATTTCAGGTAGGTCTTGAAGTGTGCAACGGCTTGCCCGGCCAGCTCGTAGATCAACTCGGCGTGCTCGTCGTAGGAAACGTCGTCGTAGTTGATGAGTTCGCGGACGATGTAGTTTTCCAGTTGCGATTCCAACACCGTCGACGATTGTCCGTACAGCACCTGCTTGCCGGTTTTCAGGCCTTGGCCGACCAGGGCCATGTCCTGCGGCTGGAAGTTCATCTTCGACAGGTCCAGCTTGAACGCCTTGTAGCCGCTCTTCACCGGGCCCTTGGGCTTGACCAGGATGCGTGGAATGTCGATAGTGTGTTCGACCAACACCGCCACTGTCTGCTGAACAATGTCGGCGACCGGCAATGCTTCCGTCACCAACAAATCACCCTGCTTTGGCAACATGCGTTCCTGCACGCGCTGGGTAATCTGCTGCCGGATGCTGGCCTGCGTCAGCGCTCGGGTGCTGGCAACGAGCGGTTGGCCGTCCTGGCGCTCGCGGCTGATTTCGGCAATCACGTCCATGGCAACTTGGGCAATCTGCCGCTGCTCATCGGTTTTGAACACGGTTGTCGGCGCGGAGGTTCCATACTGCGCACCACCTGCCGTATGACCCAAATTCGCACCGGACCCCTGTAGCGTGCCCGCCGTCACGGTTCCCAATATCGCATTGGCCGTCGGCTGCACCAGAATGCTCTTCAGGCGGCTGTCACTACCAGACTCCGGTGTCAGCACCAGGGCCTGCATGCGGATCGGCGAATCGCCGCGTCCCGCCTCGTCGATGACTTCCTGAAACTTGTCGTGGGCGATGATGTTCAGCCGATCCACCACGTCGACGCCGGTCTTGCGGCCATACGGCAGACGCAGGCCGCGACCGATGGACTGCTCGATCAGCGTGCGGGCATTGGCGGCCCGCAGCGGAACGATGGTGTAGAGGTTGGTCACGTCCCAGCCTTCTTTCAGCATGTTCACGTGGATCACGATCTCGGTCGGCTCGTCGTAGCTTTCCACCGCCAGCAAGCGCCGGATCATTTCCTCTTCCTCGGCACCGGAACGGCTCGAATCGACCTGAATGACCTTGCCCTTGTAGCGCCCGGCGAAGAAGTCGCTGGATTCAATCGTTGCCATCAGTTGGGCGGCGTGCGTGGTGTCGCGGGCAATCACCAGCATGAAGGGCTTCGGTGCCAGCACGAAGAAATGCTTGTAGCCGTAGGCCGCATGCAGGTAGCTGATGAACGCGCCCATTAATCGCGTCTTGCCGACGCCGGTGGCCAGCGCGAAACACAGGGACGGGAAGTCGCGCTCGAAGTCGGCCAGCGTCGGAAACTGGCCTGCAAGCGCGTCCTGCATCGCCTTCAATTCTTCCGGCGACCGCGCTTTGGCGTCACGCAACGCGGGCACCTGATCGACGGCCCAATGCAGGCGGCGGAGGCTTTCGGCTTGTGGTTCGCGCAGACTCAAGCGGCCACTGACCGAACGAACGATGTTTTCCAGACTCATGAGCCCGCCTTTTTGCGGAGGTCGTCGGCAGTGACCCGGACGATCTTCTCCCCATGCACGACCACAATCGCCGTGTCGGTTTGCACTGCCGCCTTGCGTGCCATCGCTGCCGCCCGTTTCATCGCCGCCATCGAGGTCACGAGGTCTTTGTCCTTTGCCTTGCCGAGTTCATGCCGGGTCATCATCGTTCTCCCCATTCAGTCATTACCGGTTCGTCGCCCGAGTTGTCGTACAGCGCCCAGGCATCCACCGCCGCACGGTAGTGGCGCTCGAAGTTGGCCTTGCCGGCAGCAAAGCGCCGCCGAATCACCGGTTCCGGGATGTTGTGCCCGCCCTGCTGCACCCGCTCGGCCACGCGGGCAATTGCCACTTCGGCGGAGGACAGACCAAGGAAAAACAAGCTGACGTGATAACCGACCTGCTGCCATTCGCGGATATGGCGCAGGTACGCCACGCCCGAAAGCGTGGTTTCAAAGGCGAAGCTCTCGCCCTTGGCCGCACAAGCCGCGATCTCCTGCAACATCAGGCGCCCCGCCTTCACGGCTGCCGACTCCGGCGCAAACGGCGACAAACCAGCGGCAATCAGATCAGCGTTGATGAAGTGCGGGCACTGCGCCTCTTCAGGCAAAAAGGCACGGGCGAAGGTGGTTTTCCCCGCACCATTCGGGCCGGCGATGATGATGATCTTCTTGCTCATTCGCCGCCCCCGTCAAAGAGGCCTGCTTGACCGGCGTCGACGGCCTTTGCACTCTTGCGCCCGTTCGACGCTGGCGCAGCCGCAGTGACAGCCGGTTCGGGCGGAGACGCCATCGGCAGATTCTCGACGTTCAGGCTGTAATCGTCGTGCCCCCCCATGGCCTCGATGGAGACCAGCAACCCGTTGATATACGGCGCTTTGAGCAGTTCCGGGATCGCCGTGATCTCATTGCTCTTGCTGGCGACCTTTTCCTGGCCCAGCACGAGGCCCAACTCCGTCGCGAAGGCATTGACCACCCTATGAATCGCCGTCTCCC
>DIME01000195.1:921-6475 GCA_002425405.1 Candidatus Accumulibacter vicinus | reverse complement strand
GGAAATCGCAGGGTGGAAAACGCTCGACCAGCCTGAACGGCGCGGCGCTCGATGTCCGTCGCCGAGTCAATCAAGCCCTTTTGCTCAAGAAAAATCAGAAATGCGCGGGTGCTTACTTTCCGGCAGTTGTCCGGCACCAAGAAACTGACGCGTGCAATCTTGTGGTCTTCAAACAGGAATATGCCGGTCTTCGGCGGCACGTTGAGGGCGAACTGGTTCATCGTTTCCTGAATCGCCAGTTCGCCGAGGTTGCGGCTTCGCAGCGGTGGTGACTCAGTGGCGGTTTGCCTGAAGTGCTCGAAGGTCTTGGTGGGCAGGACAGGAATCTGTGCCGATGCGGCCCAAGCCGCTAACTGGCTGCTGGTCGGTGTCTGGTTGCGCGTGACTTCGTGCCGGACCATATCCACCAGCATGACTGTCCAGCCCGGATTGAACAGCACGTCGAGCGCATCGGCGTAGGCTAGCGTGATCAGCGGCCCAGCATCGGGCAGCAGCGCAATATCTTTGGCCGATGACATTGCGGCCTGACTCAAGCGGTCGGCAAGGCGTTCAGTTGGTCGACCATCCCCTGTGTAGTGGCATCCGGTAGTCGTGGCATGGGCAAATGCGCCTGCGCCATCAGCAGGAATAGGTCTTCCTCGCTGTCGATGCCCAGCGCCTGCATGACTTTATCGTCACCGATGCGCCCCAGCGAAAAGTCGAGCAGTACCTTGAAGTTTTGGTTGCCGGTCGATTCCGAGGCCTCAAAGGTCTCGACGAGATGGCGCAGTTCAGCATTGAACAGTGCGTTGACCGACGTGTCAGTCTTGGCCGCGATCACCTTGGCACGCTTGAGCAGATCGCGATCAACGGAACCTGTGAAGTTTACGGTAGCCATTTTTGTCCCTTGGTGAATAACACATAAATAAGTGTAGCACATGGGGGAGTGCTAGTCTGGAGGTCGCTTTTCAGGTTGGCGACCCGCATGTTTCGGCAGCAACATGATGGTCCTGAAACAACTCAGACAATAGTTCTTCTACGCAAAATCAACGGCTTGTAAAGGTCTATTTTGGGGGGTCCAGAAGCCTTTCGCAATAGCGCGCGATCAGGTCGACTTCGAGATTGACCCGGCTGCCGGTTTGCAGGCATCCAAGAGTGGTGGAGGCAAGCGTGTGCGGGATCAGGTTGATGCTGAACGCTGCTCCGTCGACCGAGTTGGTCGTCAGGCTGACCCCATCGACGCTGATCGAGCCCTTGCGTGCGATGTATCTGGCGAGATTTTCCGGCGCACGGATTTCAAGCAGACGATTGTCGCCGACCGGATCGAAACGCAGCACTTCGCCAATACCGTCGACGTGGCCGGAGACGAGATGTCCGCCGAGGCGGTCGGCCAGGCGCAGCGCCTTTTCCAGGTTGACCGGACCAGGCGCCGCGAGGCCAACGGTGCACGCCAGCGATTCGGGCGAGACATCGACGAAAAAGCAATTGTCCTGTTTGTCGACCACCGTCAGGCAGACGCCGCTGCAGGCGATCGAATCGCCGATGCCGACATCATCAAGTCCGAGCCGGCCGGCGTCGACCGTCAGACGGACGGTTGCGGCCCCGTCATCACGTGGGGTGATGTGGGTGATCTGGCCAACAGCGGCAATGATTCCTGAAAACATGGCAACACCGATCGGACGGAAAAGAGAGCGAAGATCTTAACATTTCGCACTGACCCCCCGGTCCTGCGCCGGCTTTCGGATCGTCATGAGGCCGGTGGTTGGCTGTGGTCTGGTGACTCGATGACGGCGGCCACGCCTGCTGCCGTTTCCGCTTCCTCTGCAGCGGACGGACGCTCGTTGATCCACGCGTCGAGCAGGGTATAGGCAACAGCCAGAACGACCGGGCCGACGAAGATGCCGACCAGTCCAAAGGCCAGCATGCCGCCGATGACGCCGGCGAGGATCAGCAGCAAGGGGAGGTCGGCGCCCTGCCTGATCAGGAGCGGACGCAGGAAGTTGTCCATGGTGCCGACAAAAATCGCCCAGACCAGAAGAAAGGTTCCCCAGCCGCTGCTGTCACTCCAGTACAACCAGAAAACGGCGGGTGCGAGAATCAGCGCTGGTCCAAGCTGCGCGATGCAGCACATGAACATCAGCGCGGTCAGGACGGGGACGAACGGCAGGCCGGCGATGGCCAGGCCGATGCCGCCAAGGATCGACTGCACGAATGCGGTAATGCCGACCCCGAGGGCCACGGCGCGAATCGCCTGACCGGCCAGCACCACCGCGCTCTCGCCGCGCGCGCCGCCGAGACGATGGCCGAAACGCCGTACGCCGGCAGCGAAGCGCTCGCCAGAGGCATAGAGGATTGCAGACAGCGCGACGGTGAGCAGAAACTGTACGAAAACCAGTCCGAAGCTGCCGACCTCGCTGACGAACCACTTGGTCAGGTTGCCCGCGTAGGGTGCCGCCTTGGCGGCGAGTTCTGCCGTTCTGACGGCCGCAAGCTGCGCCCAGGCCTCCTCGGCACGTGCGCCGACCAGCGGCAGCTCACCGACCCATGCGGGTGGCAACGGAAGTTTGAATTCGGTCAGGTCTTTTCCCCATTCGACGATCCGATCGGCATTGTCGACGAGGGTGGCAATCGCCAGCGACAGGGGAACGACCAGAACCAGCAGGACCAGGAGGGTCATGACGATCACTGCCGGAGTGCGGTGATTGCCAAGGCGTCGCTGCACCCGCAGCAGCAGGGGCCAGGTGGCGATGACGACCATCGTTGCCCAGATCAGTGCCGGCAGAAACGGGCGCAGGATCCAGACCGAAGCGGCGATCAGCGCACAGAGGAAAAGCACTGCCAGTACAGGGCGGGCCATTTCGGGCTCGTTGGGGTTCATCAATAGGGTCATCCGAATCCAGGGTTTCCGGGGGGCACGAGCGTGAACAACGATTTGCCCGGCAAGGACTTCTCCAGCTTGTTTGTCGAGCGCATGGTAACGCAATTCGGGGCTGGCGAGCTACGCGGCACGGCTCCGCCAGTCGGCCGACCTCCTGCGCCTGGCGGCAGATTTCGCTTTTCGGAATAAAATGGCCCGCGGGCGCCTTGCCCGATGGCCTGTGAATCGCTGAACCCTCCCGATGATCAACCACGCGCTGCTCTTTTCCGTTTTCATCGTCGCTTCCTGTGGGCTGGCTTACGAGCTGATCGCCGGGGCGTTGGCGAGTTATCTGCTCGGCGACTCGATCACCCAGTTCTCGACGGTCATCGGGACCTACCTGTTCGCCATGGGAATCGGTTCGTGGCTGTCGCGCTACATCGAAAAACATCTGGTGGCACGTTTCATTCAGGTCGAGTTGCTGGTCGGCGTTCTCGGCGGCTTCTCGGCGGCGGCGCTGTTCTTCATTTTCGCCTGGTCGCCGGCGCCGTTCAAGCTGGCGCTGTATCTGGCGGTGGTCGCCATCGGCGTGCTGGTCGGGCTGGAAATTCCGCTGATCATGCGCATCCTCAAACACGACCTGGTATTCAAGGATCTCGTCTCGCAGGTGCTGACCTTCGATTACCTCGGCGCGCTTGCCGTTTCGATTCTCTTTCCGGTGCTGCTGGTGCCGCATCTCGGGCTGATGCGCAGCGGTCTGTTGTTCGGTCTGCTCAACGTCGCGGTGGCGCTCTGGGCGTGCTGGCTGTTTCGCCAGCAACTGCAGAACGCCGGCTGGCTGCGTGTCCAGGGCGGTGTCTCGCTGCTGGCGCTGCTCGCGGCATTTGCCGCGGCGGGCGAACTGACCTCACTGGCTGAAGCGCATCTCTACACCGATGAAATCGTGCATGCCGAGAACACGCCGTATCAGCGCATCGTCGTCACCCGCTGGAAGGATGATTTGCGCCTCCATCTCAACAACAACCTGCAGTTCAGTTCGCGCGACGAGTACCGCTATCACGAGGCACTGGTCCATCCGGGGCTGGCCACGCTGCCGGCAGCAGGCCGCGTGCTGGTGCTGGGCGGCGGTGACGGGCTGGCCCTGCGCGAAATCCTCAAGTATCCGCAGATCGAGTCGGTGACGCTGGTCGACCTCGACCCGGCGATGACGCGCCTCTTCGCCAGTGCGCCGCCCTTGCGCAAACTCAATCAAGACGCGCTGCACTCGCAGAAGGTACGGGTGGTCAATGCCGACGGGCTGCAGTGGCTCGAGGAAAACGACGATCTCTTCGATTTCGTCGTCGTCGATTTTCCCGATCCATCGAACTTTGCGATCGGCAAACTCTACAGCGCCGCTTTCTACCGCCTGCTCGAAAAGCACCTGGCAGGAGGGGGCTTGATGGTCGTCCAGGCCACTTCGCCACTCTACGCCCGACAATCCTTCTGGTGCATCGTCACGACGCTGGAGAGCGTCGGCCTGGTCGCCACCCCCTACCACGCTCTGGTGCCATCGTTCGGGGAATGGGGTTTCGTGCTCGCCGGTCGCCGCGACTATCGGCCGCCGCAGTCCTACGCCGTCGACACCCGCTTCCTGAGCCCCGAGACGACACCGGCCCTGTTTCTCTTTCCCAAGGACATGGCGCGCGTCGAGGCCGAGGTGAACCGGCTCAACAACCAGGTGCTGGTCCGCTACTTCGAGCACGAGTGGCGGCAGGTGATCCGCTGATGGATCGACGTGATTTCCTCACCGCAGTTGCTGCAGCGGGTGCAGCTTCACTCGCCGGTTGCGGCTGCGCACCAGTCCCCTTGCCGCCTGGCGATCTGCTCGGGGCTTCGCTCAACCTCGGCCATCGGCTGCGTGAGGGGAACTTCGCTCCGCCCGGCGAGACCAGGCAGGTCCCGGTGCTGATCGTCGGCGCCGGCATCGGCGGACTCGCCGCCGGCTGGAAACTTGCCCAATCGGGCTTCGCCGATTTCCTGATCGTTGAACTCGAAAGCGCAGCTGGCGGCAATTCGCGCGCCGGGAGCAACGCCGTCAGCGCCTATCCCTGGGGCGCGCATTACCTGCCACTGCCGACGCGCGAGGCGACGGCGGTGCGCGAGTTGCTTGCCGAGCTGGGCGTGCTGCAGGGCGATCCGCGCGCCGTGCAGCCGGTCTATGACGAGCGCTACCTGTGTGCGACGCCGCAGGAGCGACTCTATCGTCACGGCCGCTGGCAGGAGGGCCTGCTGCCGCAGACCGGGGTCAGTGCCGCCGAGCGCCACCAGTATCAGCAGTTCAGCGACTTGATGGAGGATTTCAGGCTCCGCCGCGATGGCCTCGGGCGACGTGCCTTCGCCTTGCCGATGGCGCTGTCGAGCCGCGCTCCCGAGCTGCTGGCGCTTGACCGGATCAGCATGCGCGACTGGCTGTTCGCGCAGGGTTTCGATTCACCGCATCTGCACTGGTACGTCAACTACGCCTGCCGCGATGATTATGGAACCGGCAGCGCGGCGGTCTCGGCCTGGGCCGGCATCCACTATTTTGCGTGTCGCGACGGCGAGGCGCAGAACGCAGGCAGCGAAACCGTGCTCACCGCACCGACAGGCAACGCCTGGCTGGTGGCCGGCATGCTGCGCTCGATCCAGGCGCGCGTTGGCGAACGCTTGCTGACGCGTGCGCTGGTCTTCCATGTCGCT
>DIME01000195.1:0-561 GCA_002425405.1 Candidatus Accumulibacter vicinus | reverse complement strand
CGAACAACTGATCTGGGCCGCGCCCTTGTTTCTCGTTCCCCTGGTTTTCGCCGGACAGCCCGCTTTGCAGGCCGCCGCTCGCAGCTACAGCTACGCGCCCTGGCTGGTCGCCAACCTGACCTTGTCGCGCTTCCCCGACGACCGTGCCGGCGCGGCACCGGCCTGGGACAACGTCCTCTACGGCGGTGCCAGCCTGGGTTATGTGGTGGCGACGCACCAGCAGATGCGCCTGCGACCGGGGGCAACGGTGTTCACCTGCTACCGGGCCTTCGACGACATGAGCCCGCAACAGGGCCGCGAAGCGCTGCGCGACACGCCACGCGAGATCTGGGCCGAACAGATCCTCGCCGAACTCGAACAGCCGCACCCCGACATCCGGCAACTGACGACTCGCCTGGATGTCTTTCGCAATGGTCATGCCATGGCCCGCCCCTTGCCCGGTCTGATCACCGGTGCGGCGCGCCAGCAATTCGCCATCGACGGCGAACGCCTGCGCTTCGCACACGCCGACGTCAGCGGCTTTTCGCTGTTTGAGGAAGCACAGTACCGCGGCGTGCTGGC
>DIME01000185.1 GCA_002425405.1 Candidatus Accumulibacter vicinus | reverse complement strand
TCAGGCCGCCAGCCTCCAGCATCGCCGCGGTTGCCGTGTTGACGGACGCTCGCACCGGGTCAAGGTCGAGTCGCGCGTAGATCGCCGTCGCCTGTTGGCTCTTGTGGTTCAGGCTCTTGCCGATGATGGCGAGCGATGCGCCGGTCTTGGCTTGCCAGCTTCCGAGGGTGCGCCGCAGGTCGTGCAGCGTCACGCCGTCCGGGTCGTTGCGCCCGTAGGGGATACCAGCCCGCTCCATGATGCGAATGACCGCCTTCTTCGGTTCCTCGATATGCCCGCTTGCGCCGGTGCCAGGAAAGACGAACACAGCGTCGGGCTTGGCAGCTTCCTTTCGTGCCTGCAGGATGGTCACCGCTTCAGGCGATAGGGTCACGTTCTGCGGGGTGCCGTTCTTGGTGTCTGGAATGCGCCAGACGGAATCGGCCAGGTTGATTTCTGCCCAGCGCATCGCCAGCAGGTTGGCCCGCCGCGCGCCGGTCAGCAGTGCCAAGAGGATGTAATCCCGTAGTGTTTCGTTCGGCTCTTCCGCCACCGATTGAAAGAAGCGAGGCAGTTCGTCGGCTTGTAGGAAGCGGTCGCGCTTGACCTTGGTGCGCATCCTGATTCCCGTTACCGGGTTCGCTGTGGCATAGCCCCATTCGATCGCGCGGCCATAGATGCTCGAAACCAGCGCCCGCACGTTGTTGATGGTTGCACCGGCTTTTCCCTCCCGTTCAAGGTCGGACAGGATGCGCGAAATCATGGCGCGTGAAATGGTGGTCAGCTTTCGCGGGGAGAGACTCTGCAGATGATTGGCGTACAGGCTTTGGTCGGTGGTCCAAGATCGTTTTTTGATGCCGTGCCGCTCGCCATATTCCTTGAACATTTCGGCAAAGGTCGGTTCTGCCTTGAGTGCGCGTTTCACCTCAGCAGGGTTCGCGCCGTTCTCGATTTCGGCATTCACCGTAGAGGCAGCCTTGCGCGCTTGCTCTACGGTCATGGCAGGGAAACGCCCCAGGGTCACGCGCTCCGGCCCGCCGCCCTTGGTGCGCCGGTACATGGAAAAGGTTTTCACGCCCGCCGGGGTTACACGTAACTGCAGGCCCGTTGTCTTGGTGTCGTAATACGTTGCGCGCGTGCCGGTCGCCGGTGTAGGCAGCGCAAGGATTCGCTCCTTGTTGAATTGGAATCTTGTCGAATCGTCCATGACATCAACTTATGCGTTCGTTCTGTACCGGGGTTACACCGGGGTTACATTTGCGGTCCAAAACCATGCAATTTGGTGTAACCCCGTTAAGGCAAGTATGTCAGTAACGTCTTGTTTTGTCAATGTTCGTTAAGGTTTAGTAACCCACGTGAAACACTGGACTTTGTGATTCATAACCCATAGGTCGGTGGTTCAATTCCACCCATCACCACCAAATCAATCAGTTAGACCAGTTTCAAAGGTGGCCTTTTTGTTGTCCGGCATTCATGTAGCCACCATGTGGCCAAATCCGGGCAATCCGGTTCAACGTCGCCAAAGAAAAACCCGGTGCACGGCCGGCTCTGGTCTGGCCTCAATCAAGCTCAAGCGCCCTTCGATCTGACGGAAGAGCCCCCAACTTCCTGCAACCTCTGCAACATGCTTTCGTGCTCGCTGCCGCAATAGTTCTCCAGGTCGACGGCGAGGTAAGCCCCAGCAGCAGCAAGCTTGACGATGCGTGGCGCGCAGTTCTCGCCTTCGGCTTCGCGCCGGATACTGACCAGAATCTCATTCAGCCAGCTGAGGCCCTCCGCAGCCATCTTGGCGGGACCAAGAACATCCTCAGGGTGTTGGCCGAAAGCTTCCTTGACGGCGGTGATCAGATCTTCGGTTTTCATGGGCGCCCCCCCATCTGCTCGAAAAGTGAGCTTCCCCCGAAATTTCGTCTTCCCAGGGTGACGTAAAATTTAGTCACTTTGGAAGCGAAGAAATGAAGATACCGAAACCGGTATTCACGCCGGAGTTCAGGGACCGGGCGGTAAAGCGGGTGAAGGCAGGCGAGACCGCTGGTGTGGTTGCCAAGGAATTGGGGCTGGTCGAGCAGACCTTGCGCAACTGGGTGAAGGCAGCGGCGAGGGGCAACCCAAACGAAGCGGGCAGCCGGACGGTGACGCCAGAAGAGATGGAACTGTCGCGGCTGCGAGCTGGTTCAACAGCTTCAAGAATGAGCGGGTGCATGGCGTACGTCATGCCAGCCATGCCGCCCTGAAGGCCACCAGCTTTGAGTACATCGAGGTTTTCTACAATCGGAAACCAGCATGCGAGTCTGGGCTATGTGTCGCCTGTTCAGTTCATGGAAGAGTGGCTCAGCAGGCAGGATCAGGAAAAACAGGTAGCATGAACCCCACCCTTTCGAAGACGAAAAACCGAGGGAACCTCATCTGCCGCTGCATCGATTTTCCAGCCGCTTTCAACAGCTCAGAATCATTCGCGCAATAGAGACAAATCCTGCGGGGGAATTCCATATGTACTACGGGGAAAAATTCAACGCCTGGACACATCTGGTCGGGGCCATTCTGGCGGTCGCTGGGACGGCCGTGCTAGTGGTCCTGGCAGCACAGAGCGGCGATGCGTGGAAGATTGTCAGCATCTCGATTTACGGCGCGACGCTGGTGTTGCTCTACAGCTTTTCGGCGCTCTACCACAGCTTTCGTGGACGTGCCAAGGACATCTTGCGCAAGCTGGACCACCAGAGTATCTATTTGCTCATTGCCGGCAGTTACACCCCGTTCTGCCTGGTCACCTTGCGCGGTCCCTGGGGCTGGTCTCTGCTGGCCGTCGTCTGGGGGCTGGCGCTGCTCGGTGGTGTACAGGAACTGCGCATGCGCAGCGAAGCCCGCATCCTGTCACTGGTGATCTACATCGTGATGGGCTGGGCGGTAGTGGTGGCGCTGGTGCCGCTGTTGCAGGCGCTGGGGGTGGCCGGCTTCACTTGGGTGGCGGCGGGTGGCGTGTTCTACACCAGCGGGATCGCCTTCTATGTACTCGACACCCGCCTCCGGCATGCGCATGGTGTCTGGCACCTGTTCGTGATGGCCGGCAGCGCGGCCCATTACTTTGCGGTCCTGTTTTACGTTCTTTGATTGGCGAGCGAGGGACAGTCGGTGAGGCGCCTGGACCGGTTCAGGCTGAAGTTCAGGGCGTTTTTATCGGGTTGCGACGCCGGTTCTTCCAGAAATTGATCGACAGATGGATCATGAAGCCGACAAAGGTGAGGAAGCCGGCGATCTGGAAATACATCGAGTAGTTGGTCCGGTATCTGCCGGTCACGGGATCGTAGATCGAGCAGAGGATTCTGACGCGCTGCATGATTTCATTGAGTGTGCCGACCTCGGGCGGGATCGCCGAGTGCGCGATCAGAAGCTTGAGCGGTTCGGCGATGTCCTCGGCGGTGAACGTCTCGCCATAGACCTGGCGAACGATCTTGCCGTCGGAATCGACCAGGGTCACCTGGTTGAGGTGGTCGAAGCCGGCCGCGGTGGCCACAAAGCTGAAGCCGAAATTGCGTGTCAACTCGCCGACGATCGCCGGGGCAGGGCTCAGGAATTCCCAGTTGGGCAGACGGATGCCGTATTGTCTGGCGAAGTCCCGCAAAGCGGCCGGCGAGTCGAAGGGCTGATTGAAACCGATGCTGATCATGTTGAAGCGGTCGGCGCCCATCACGCTGACCGTATTCTCGACGGCTTTCTGCAGGTTGCGGGTGGTCGTCGGACAGACCTGGAAGCAGGCGGTGTAGATGAAGTTGACCAGCAGCGGCTTGCCTCGATAGCGCGACAGTTCAACCGGTCGCCCTTGGCGATCGAGGAGTACGAAGTCTCCGACCGCTTTGCCGATTGCGCTTTGCGAGAGTTCGAAAGCCGCTTTTTCGTCCAGGGCGGTGAGCACCAGGCTGCTGTTGATCCCTTGTGGGCGAGCGGTGAGCTTGGGCTTTTCGGGTGTTGCGTCGTCGGCGAGCAGCGGTGGTGCTGCGAGCAGGAGGAGAAACACGAGTAGCAGTGCGCGCGCAAACTGGCCATTCACCGGGGTGGGCCGTACAAAATCAGAAACCGGATTGCGTGTCAAGGATGGCACCGAACAGGACCAGGGTCAGCTGGATCAGTGATGCATGAAAGCAGATCATCGCCGACTTGCGGCAGGGGTCGCGAGTCAGGCGCCAGGCTTTCTGAATGAACAGGAAGCCACCGGCAAAGGCGCCGACGAAGTAGATCATGCCAAGCCCGAAGGCCAGGGGCAACAGGCTGGCTGCGACCAGCGCCAGGGTACTGAAGAAGATTGTGTTTGCTGCTTGCTGGTCGCCGACGACGACTGGCAGCATCGGCACTCCGGCGGCGGCGTAGTCGTCACGGAATGCGATCGCCAGACTCCAGAAATGCGGCGGTGTCCATAGAAAGAGAACCAGTGCCAGCGTTAGCGGGATGGCGCCGGGCTGTGGGTCGGCTGCGGTCGCGCCAGCGAGCACCGCCCAGCTCCCGGCCAGCCCGCCGAAGACGATGTTCAGCCAGGTGCGCCGCTTCAGCCACACAGTGTAAACGACGGCGTAGAAGAAAGCGCCGAGGAAGACAAACAGTGCTGACCAGGCATTCAAGGCGACCCAGGCGGCACCGACCGAGAGCGTCATCAGGGCGGCAATGACCAGTAGCCAGACCGGTCCGTGCCGAAGTTCGCCAGTGACGAAGGGCCGCTTGCAGGTTCGCGACATCAGCAGGTCGCTGTCATGTTCGTAATACTGGTTGAAGGCTCCGGCGCTGGCTGAGGAAATCAGCACCGACAAGGTCAGCACGAGTAACTGCAGCAGGCTCAGGCTGGGTCCGGAGCTGACCGCCAGACCAGCGAGGGCGGTAAAGGTGATGACGACGCCGATGCGCAGCTTGAACACGCCGAGAATGGCACGGAGGGGAGAGGTGCTTTTCGATGCGCGGGCGGATGGCATGGGTGGTCGATAGCGGTAGCAGTCAAGGTAATGATCGGGTGGCCTGGGAGGTGTGCGGACCGGCTTGAATCGGACCTGTCGTAGCCAGGACCGATTGAGGCAGGCCCCCACGCCGAGGGCGTGGGGGGAGGTGCCAGATCAGCTGAGCAGCCAGACTTCGGAAAGGTACTTCCA
This sequence comes from Candidatus Accumulibacter vicinus, assembly GCA_002425405.1. Lineage (GTDB taxonomy): Bacteria > Pseudomonadota > Gammaproteobacteria > Burkholderiales > Rhodocyclaceae > Accumulibacter > Accumulibacter vicinus. The sequence goes on along the minus strand of DIME01000185.1, from coordinate 28,818 downwards.
GTTGACGAAGTAGTAAAGGACGAAGCAGACAAACAGCAACAGGGCCAGGACGACGGTTCCGGGAACCGGGACGTGGTCGCTACCATGTGCAACAGCGGAAGCTGCCTGAGTGCTCGACGGGATCGGCGTTGGCCGGTCGGAAACCTTGCCGCCGTCGAGTTTCTTGCCGAACAGCAGCGAACCGACGACGAGCAGAATCCACAGCCCGCCGCCAATCACGGCGATGACGCCGAAGATCCCGGTCAGACCCATCATCAGGTAGGCGGCACCTGGCCATTCGTACTGGAACGGTGCGCCGGAGAAGGCCATGTCCCAGTGCCGGCGGGAGACGCCGAGCGTACCGGCACCCATCATCACCAGGCCGAGCACCGACATGCTGATGCCGAACAGGTAGGGCTGGATCTGGCACAGTTTGGGGAGAATCATTTCGCGCCGGAAGAGGACCGGTACCAGCAGGTAGGTGATCGCCATGAAGGCCAGTGTCGTGCCGGTGACGACCGTGGTGTGGAAGTGGCCCGGGACATAGAAGGTATTGTGCATCAGCATGTTGATCTGCTCGGTACCAAGCACCACCCCCGAGATGCCGCCGAGGAAACCGAAGCTGACCAGCGAGATGAACATGCCGGAGAACACCGGATTTCCCCAGGGCGCCTTGCGCAGCCATTCGAACAGGCCGTTGGTGTAACCCTTGCGCCGCTGTGCCGCTTCGATCGCACCAGGAACCGTGAAGCCGTGGATCATCGAGGCCATCACCGCGAAGTACATGAAGTAGGAAGTGTTCAACACTTTCCACTCGGCGCTCATGCCGGGATCGGAGAGCAGGTGGTGCGCACTGGCGAGTTGCAGGAAAAGGATGTAGAGCAGGAAGGCAAAGCGCGATACTTTCTCGGACAAGGGCTTGGCGCCGAAGATCACGGCGGCGGTCAGGTACCAGACGGAGACGTGCGCGGCAACGTTGATCTGCTGCGAAGAGTGCCCCAGACCCCACCACACCATGCGGTACAACTGCGCGTCGATTTCCTTGATCAGTCCGACCGACCACAAGAAGGTCGGCAGCAGGATGCCGGCGCCGGCGAGGATCGTGAAGGTGGCGATGATCGCTGCGGTCAGCGCGCCAAAAGTCACCAGCGGCAGCGAGCCCTGATAGGTCTTGTCCTTCTTGGCGACGACCAGCGTGCCGAAGAAGACGGCGACGCCGAGCAGTGCGCCGACGGCGACCAGGATGATCCCCAGGTAGAAGTGGGGAGCAGCCTGCATCGGCACATAGGAGGTGAACATCACGCTCGATTCGCCCTCGAAGATCGCGACATTGGTCATGATGCCGCCGATGACCATCAGCCAGAAACCGAGCCAGGCGATCTGCGGCGTGGCCAGTCGACATCTCAGCAGTGTCGATGAGGCGAAGTACAGAACCGCCATTTCGAAGAACAGGATCCACAGGATCAGCATGTCGATGCCGTGCGCAGTGAGGATCAGGTAGAACTGGTCGGCCGGCAGCAGCTTGATCGCCGGCCAGCGGGTGAGGATCACCAGCAGCGCCGTGATGCCGCCGACGAGCAGCCAGAGAACGCCGACGACGGCGTTCCAGCGCATCAGCTTCTCGGCCTGGTCCTCGAACTGGAGTCCGGAAATGGGACAGGTACGGTAGGTCGTTGCCATCTATTCTTTCCCCCTTATTTCACGTAGATACGGCCGAGCATCGCGTGGTGACCGATGCCGCAGTATTCATTGCAGACGATGGCGTAAGTGCCTTCCTTGGTCGGCGTCATCTTGACGACGTGCTCGTAACCCGGAATGACCTGGATGTTGATATTGACGGGCTGCAGCGAAAAGCCATGGTTGTAATCCATCGACGAGAGGTGGATCTTGTAGGTCTGCCCCTTTTCCAGTTCGAGAATCGGATACCATGCCCACAGGCGGGCGATCAGGTAACCGTCACCGCCAGCCGGCACCTTGACCACAGGAATGTTCTGGTCGGTCTCGGTACGGATGGTGTTTTCGGCGATGAACTTTTCGGCCTTGGCAGCAAACATTTCGGGGCTGGTCTTGTAGGCCTCGTTGGAGAGGTTCTGCTTCCCGTAGACGTGCCAGTAGATCATCATCACGAACATGACCATCCCCCAGACGAAGGCGATCGCGATCCACGCCCATTCGACCTTGTCGATGGGTTGCTTCCACCAGAGCCGTTCCGACGGCGGCAGAATTGCACTCATATTTGTTTCTCCCTGATGTGAATGGCCGACCTACCGGGCAACCGGTGTGTTCATGATGTCGATGATGCCCCACAGGATATAGAGCAAACCGGGTGAGGCCACGCCGAGAAACAGCAGCAGGAAGTGGTTGTCCAGCAGCTTCTGCATGAACGGAACGTCATCATCGTTGTTGACGGCCATATTTATATCCTCCATCAATGATTTGCGCTTGTAGCGGCTGGTAAGTTGCGGATAAGGTCGAATTTCTTGGGCCTTCCGGGCACAATTGACCGCAGGATACCTGCAGCCGGGCGGCCATTGATTTGATACACGTCAAGAACCGGGGAAACCCGATGATGGTCGGCAAAGCCAGCAGCCATCAGCATTGCATGGTTTGGGCGGCGACCAATGGTCGCAATCGTCGCAATCGCCGCAAGGCTTGGGGAGCGTCGCAAAGAGCATATAATCCGTGGCTTCGCTTTTTACCCCGGTGATCTGTCATGGATAAGGTTGCTCGCCGACAAGTTGCACTCTGGCTGCTGATTTGCAGTGCCATGGTCTTCGCCATTCTGGTGGTCGGTGGCGTCACACGTCTGACCCATTCGGGCCTGTCGATCGTCGAGTGGCAGCCGATTGTCGGTGTCATCCCGCCGCTCAATCCGGCGGAATGGGACGAGACCTTCGAGAAATACAAGAAAACCCCTGAATATCAGAAGGTCAACCACCAGATGACGCTCGCAGAGTTCAAGAGCATTTTCTATTGGGAATACTGGCACCGCGTTCTCGGACGCCTGATCGGGTTGGTTTTCCTGCTGCCATTCATCTACTTTTTGTTGCGGCGCCGGATCGCGCCGTCGCTGGTCCCGAGGCTGCTGGGGATGTTCGTGCTCGGGGGGTTACAGGGAGCGATGGGCTGGTACATGGTCAAGAGCGGCCTGGTCGACGACCCGCGCGTCAGTCACTATCGGCTGACCGCGCATCTGTCGCTGGCCTTCCTGATTTTCCTGGCGATGTTCTGGGTGGCGCTGGGCCTGCTCAGCGAGCGCAGCCGGGGCAGCCGCGACGTTGCGCTGCAGGGGCTGCAGCGGACCGGCTTCTGGTTGACGGTCCTGGTTGGCTACATGGTCATTACCGGCGGCTTTGTCGCTGGCATTCGTGCCGGCAAGGCCTACAACAGCTTTCCCCTGATGAACGGGCATGTGTTGCCGCCGGAAAGCTTCGTCATCGATCCCTGGTATCTGAATTTCTTCAACAATATGGCGCTGGTCCAGTTTGACCATCGTCTGGGCGCCTGGCTGCTGGCCTTTCTGGTGCCGTGGTTCTGGTGGAAGATCAGGAACGCGGTCGTGTCTTCTACGGCGCGCCTGGTGGCAACGCTGTTGCTGGCGGGGGTGCTCATCCAGATCGCGCTGGGCATTGCCACCCTGCTGCTGGCGGTTCCAGTGGGCCTGGGGGCTGCGCATCAAGGCGGAGCGATGGTCGTCCTGGGCTTGCTGCTATGGTTGAATCACGAACTTCGTGTGGCGCGCGCGCCGGGCGATTCGGTTTGACGCTGAACCGGGCCTGGTTTGAGGAAAGGCGGCCGCGCCGTGGCTGGCAGTCCTCTCGCTGCCGGACCAGCCTAAACCGAAAACGAGGAGCCGCAACCGCAGGTCGAAGAGGCGTTCGGGTTCTTGATCACGAACTGCGAACCTTCCAGCCCTTCCGTGTAGTCGATTTCGGCGCCGACCAGATACTGGTAGCTCATCGGGTCGATCAGCAAGGTGACGCCGTTCTTCTGCAACGCGGTATCGTCGTCGTTGGCCACCTCGTCGAAGGTGAACCCATACTGGAAACCTGAACACCCGCCGCCGGTGACGAATACCCGAAGCTTCAGTTCCGGGTTGCCTTCTTCTTCGATCAATTCTTTCACCTTGCCCGCCGCGCTGTCGGTAAACACAAAGGGCATCGGCATTTCAGTCGCTACATTCATTACATCATTCTCCAAAATCTGATATCTGCGCCGATTCGGGCCAGGATCGGTCAGTTGCGGCCAGTTTGCGTACTACGGTTCTGATGCCTGCGCGTTTGGACAGGCGCTTGTCAAGCAGCATGACGCTTTGCAACGTCAGATCAGACATGTCTGCTTTCGAGGAGTTCCAGCGGTTTCAGGACTCTGATCGCAGCAATGCCGATGCCGCTGATCATAACATTTTTGTCGTTGGGCCTTGCGGATCGGTTCAGTCTCAGGGAAACACCGCCAGTTGCCGGAGACCTTCGGTTTCGGGCAGGTCGAACATGATGTTCATGTTTTGCACGGCTTGGCCTGCGGCGCCTTTGACCAGGTTGTCGATGACCGAGAGCACAACCAGAATGTTGCCCTCCTGGGGGCGATGCACCGCGATACGGCAGGTGTTGGCGGCTCGTACCGAGCGCGTATCAGGATGTGAACCGGACGGCAGGACATCGACAAAAGGCTCGTTCTGGTAGCGCTTTTCAAAGATCGCCTGAAAGTCCGCTGTACTCTTGATGCGGGCGTAGAGAGTGGCATGAATGCCACGGATCAAAGGGGTCAGGTGGGGAACAAAGGTCAGTCCGACCGGGCTGCCAGCCATTCTCGACAGGCCCTGCCGAATCTCCGGCAGATGGCGGTGTCCGGGGACGCCATAGGCCTTGAAATTGTCGGCGGCTTCCGAGAACAGGGCGGGGATCTCGGCCTTGCGCCCAGCCCCGGAGACGCCCGATTTCGCGTCCGCGACCAGATGATCCAGTTCTACCACACCGGCCTCGAGGAGCGGCATGAAGCCCAGTTGCACTGCCGTCGGGTAACAGCCCGGATTGGCGACCAGGCGAGCGTTGCGGATGTCGGCTCGATGGTATTCCGGCAGACCATAGACTGCCTGGGCGACCCATTCCGGACTGCAGTGCTGCATCCCGTACCACTGGTTCCACTCGGCCACATTGCTGAGGCGAAAATCAGCGGCGAGGTCAATCACGCGCACGCCGACGTCGAGCAGAGTCGGAGCCTGTTGCATCGCGACGCCGTTCGGCGTGGCAAAGAAAACCACATCACAGGCTTGCAGATTGGCGCTTGCCGGATCTTCGAACTGCAGATTCAGTCGTCGGCGCAAACTCGGAAACATGCTTGAGACCGCGGTACCGGCATCTCCTCGGGAGGTGATGGCAACGAGCTGCACTGCTGGATGCTGCGCCAGAAGCCGCAGCAATTCGACGCCGGTGTAGCCGGTGCCGCCGACGATTCCAACCTTGATCATAAACAGTCTCCGCGATAACTGGCAATGAAAGTGTCCGGCCCACGAGAACACAAAAGCCGCCCACAGGCGGCTCCGCGGTCCAACCGGATGCGGTCAGCGCTTCGAGAACTGCTTGCGCCGGCGTGCCTTGTGGAAACCGACTTTCTTGCGTTCAACTTCACGAGCGTCACGAGTGACAAAGCCCGCTTTCGAAAGCGCTGGCTTGAGCGACATGTCGTAGGCAATCAGTGCCCGCGTAATGCCATGCCGAACCGCGCCTGCCTGACCGGACTCGCCGCCGCCAGCAACATTGACGAGAATGTCGAAGCCAGCCGTCTGCTCGACCAGCTGCAGCGGCTGTCGAACAATCATTCGTCCCGTAACTCGCGAGAAGAATTCATCGACCGGTTTGCCATTGACAATAAACTTGCCGCTGCCGGGCTTCATGAAGACGCGCGCGACGGCGCATTTCCGACGTCCCGTGCCATAGAAGTAATTTTCAGCCATTGTGACGACCCCTTAGAGTTCCAGAACTTTCGGCTGCTGGGCAGCATGCGGATGGGTGGCGCCAGCGTAGCACTTCATTTTCTTGAGCATGGCGTAACCGAGCGGTCCCTTGGGGAGCATGCCCTTCACGGCCTGTTCAAGGACACGGCCCGGGAAGCGCTGCTGCATCTTGGTGAAATTCGTTTCGTAGATGCCTCCGGGATAGCCCGAGTGGCGATAGTATTTCTTGTCCTCAGCCTTATTGCCGGTGACGCGCAACTTCTCGACATTGGTGACGACAATGTAGTCGCCCGTATCCACGTGCGGAGTGAATTCGGGTTTGTGCTTGCCGCGCAGGCGGCGAGCAATTTCGGTGGCAAGGCGACCCAGCACCTTGTCGGTGGCATCAACCAGAAGCCATTCGCGTGACACTTCGTGCGGTTTGGCAGAGAAAGTCTTCATCAAGAACGCCGTCCTTATTTGCCTGATAACGGAAAGCCCGACATGGTATGGTAAGTCGGTGACCGGTGTCAATCGCTGTTTCGCACGGTTCAGCGCCGGACTGCTCGTCCCCGCTGCGGGCATATGCTTGCCCGGCCCCGTGAAGCCATGTTCATGTGGCAAAAAAAGCGCGGCTCAAGGGAGCCGCGCTAAATCCACACCAAAGGAGGAGGGTGGAGGAGACATGGGAAGCAGCCTGGAGGTGCTTGACCAACTTGACTGCAAAGTCATTGCGTTGAAAGAATTATGGATCATCCTAGGCTGGAATTCAAGTATTTTTTGTGCGTTGCGCCATTTTTTTGCAAGGATGGCCTGATTGGCGTATCTATGAATAGAAATAATTTATGTTCAATATGTTAGTGTAAAACTATCACATGTATTTTATAATACATAATGTTTAAAACCGCTATTTAAGCGCCAAACCTTGCAGATATGCTGCAATGCAGCATCGTGCTTCGCAGGATCTGGGCAACGCTTCCGGCTACAATCAATGTCCGGGCAAAGGTTCGGGGTTCGTTGCAGTGCTGGTTCGGCACACGCTGCGCGAAGTTCGTCTATTCGTCACCGACGACTACAGGTCATGTGTATCGAGGCCTGAGTCTCATGACCGTCTGAAAAAGGAGTAGCGCATGGAATGCAAGGTAAAGTGGACGGGCAACGGGATGTCTTTTGTCGCTGAAACGGGGAGCAATCACGCCGTGGTGATGGATGGCGCTCCCGAGGCCGGCGGACGGAATCTGGCGCCGCGGCCGATGGAATTACTGCTTGCCGGGACGGGAGGGTGTACCGCGTTCGACGTTGTCCTGATTCTGAGGAAGGGGCGCCATGCCGTGACCGGATGTGAAGTCAGCCTGCAGGCCGAGCGTGCCGAGACCGAGCCAAGAGTCTTTACCCACATCCATTTTCACTTTCGCGTGAGCGGGAAGCAACTCAAACCGGAAGCGGTTGCGCGTGCCATCGAGTTATCGAAGGACAAGTACTGCTCTGCCTCGATCATGCTTGGCAAAACTGCCGAGATTACGCACGACTTCGAGATCGTCGATGCCTGACGGTCATGATTTTTTTCAGACACCTCCGATCATGGAGGCCATGATCGTTGCCCGCTTCCCAGACCTCTCCTACGTAAGTCGCTGACGCGAGACTCTCATTAAATGTAATAAGCAGTACGAGTCATCGTTCGCGCCGCAAGTTTCATGAGCATGCTAGCCGGCGACGGCAATTCACGTGCGCCAAGACGGACGGCGGTTTCGGCGTGCGCTATCTCGTCGAGCCGCATCTGCGCCACGATCGCTCGTGATTTGGTATCCTGGTTCGGCAACTCGCTCAGATGATGGTCAAGGTGTGCCTCGACCTGCCTCTCGGTTTCGGCGAGAAATCCCAGGCTCCAGGGGTCGCCCAGCTTACCTGCGGCAATCCCGATGCTCAGCGCACCAAGGTACCAGACCGGGTTTAACAGGCTCGGGCGTCCACCGAGTTCAACAAGACGGTGCTCGGTCCAGGCCAGATGTTCGGTTTCCTCGTTCGCGGCCTTCACCAGTGCTTGCCGAAGGGTCTGATCACGACAGATCAGTGCCTGCCCCTGGTAAAGCGCCTGTGCGCAGACCTCACCAACGTGATTAATGCGCATCAGGGCACTGGCATGCGCACGCTCCCGGTCAGACAATTCCGCTTCCGGCTCCTTGCTTCCCGGCACTTCACGAATGGTCTGTGCCGGTGCGAAAAGCGTGCGCAGGGCTTTGTCAAATTCGATGACTAATCGGTCTGAAATCATCCGTTGCCTTTGCTGTCGCGGTTCAAGTGCATCAATGATCGATACTAGCGGCGCATCATCGAAGGGTGGCCACCACGCCGCAACGCTTCACGAACTTCGTCGGCGTTGCGTATCGAGATGCCAATGGGGCAGAAATAATCGGTATAAAGTTCGGCGTGGTGTCGATTGAGCGAGTTGTCTACAATTTTGACCCACTGATCGCTGCGCGCTTTCGACCAGGTCTTGTCTGCGCGGCCAAGAGCGTAAATCCGACGTTCGGCGGTCGAACAGTCCATTGCCTCATAACTCACATTCTGTGCGCCGGAAGGGCTGACGATCACCAGGGTATAGCGGAATATACCGTCGCTGCCGATGCTCAGCGACTCGCTGTCAATCATGAATTTGTTGTCGGTCATCGCACTGACCACAAAAGGGATCAGCTTGTCGGGTTGCGGAAATGCGGGCAACGGCACCTCACCCTGCATCTCGCGCTTTTCTTCGACTTCGCGGTTGGCAGTGGCCGACCAGCCTGCCGAAGGAAGTACCGCCATTGCCAGCCAAAGCCAGCCGACCAATGTTCCGCCCGACATGTGCCGGCGGGTTCGCCTGCGATTACGCTGTACCTGCCGGGAGCGATTCATTCCTTGCCGACAATTTCAGCAGGCGCAGGACTTTGGCCATGCGGGGAAGCAGGGCGTCCACGACGGTGATCCGAATTGAGAAAACGAGCGAGTTCATTCAGGGCCTGCTCATAGACCCGGCGCTTGAACTCGATTACCGCGTCAAGTGAAACCCAGTAGGTGTTCCACCGCCAAGCATCAAATTCGGGATGGTCGCATGAACGCAAGGAGACGTCGCAGTCTCGCCCAATCAGACGCAGCAAAAACCAGATCTGTTTTTGCCCTCGGTAACTGCCACGCCATTCGCGTCTTACCCAGTGCGTCGGCACTTCGTAACGCAACCAGTCTTTGGTCCGACCGAGAATGTACACGTGCTCGGGCAGCAAGCCGATTTCTTCATGCAACTCCCGGTACATCGCCTGTTCGGGCGTTTCTCCCCGCTTGATACCACCCTGCGGAAACTGCCATGAATGTTCTCGGATACGCTTGCCCCAGAAGACCTCGTTTCTGGCGTTACAAAGAATGATGCCGACGTTCGGGCGATAGCCTTCACGGTCAAGCATTTCTAGAACCTGCAAATCGATTAGTTACCGCATTTTTCCACATTTTGTTGCTCTTGCAAAGCATTGCGTGGCTTCCACAAATCGGCCACGATCTGCGAGGCATCGGCGTCCAGGATGTCGGTCTGGATGAGCTTCCCTCTGTTCTTTACGCCCCCTGTGCTGTCGAGGGATTTGACGAATTGCCGTTCTTCGACCAATACTTTCTTCGTTTCTGGAGAGCACACCATGCTGAACACCCTGCGCGCAACTCTTTTCCCCTCGGGCGTTGTTTCCTTCGATGAATCGGTGCAGATCACCGAACCGACCAGGGTTCTGGTGACGCTGCTCGACGAGCACCCGTTCCCAGCCACGACCGACCCGTTGAAATGGCCCATGTATGACGAAGACGGCGATGTCTGGGAGGAACTGCTGAACTTTCGCCCCTGGCAGCCGATGTCGAATGCCTCGCTGGAAGAGGAAACGAGCTGACACGCAGTATGGCGGGCAAGGGTGCGACCGCTGTCGCAGTACTGTCCGGCCGGACAATCGCAACCTCGTTGCGGCGTGCTGGCCAGGAAATCCACGGCCAGCAGTACCTTGCTCATCGTAAGCGGCCGCTGACCAGGGAACTCGGCATGTGCACACAGGGCATGTCATCTTGAAGCTGCGCCGAAGTACGCCGTTGGCGCACGCAGCAGCCTGACCTGCCGCAGTTCGCGTATAATCACAGGTTTTCAAGCGTTTTCTGAGGGTTACTCATGCCGATCTACGCCTATCGTTGCGGTTCCTGTGGCTTCGAGAAAGATCATTTGCAAAAACTGAGCGACGCGGCATTGCACATCTGTCCCCAATGCGGTCAGGCCACCTATACCAAGCAGCTGACCGCTGCCGGTTTCCAGTTGAAAGGCAGTGGCTGGTACGCAACCGACTTCAAGGGGGGTAAATCGCCTGCGTCGACCGAAAAACCGGAAGAAAACGAAAAACCAAGCGAAACAAGCACCCAGACATCCCAGGAAAAAGGGCCTACCTGCGTGACCGGAGCGACGGCGTGCGCCGACCACTGATCAAGCGCTATTTCATCACCGGCTTGCTGATCTGGGTTCCTCTGGCAATCACCGCCTGGGTACTGGTGCTGATCGTTGGGGCCATGGATCAGTCCTTGCGCTTGTTGCCGGAAGCGATACATCCGCGCACGGTGCTGGGTTTCGACATTCCGGGTGTCGGGGCGGTCCTGACCTTGCTGATCATCTTTCTCACCGGGCTCCTCGCTGCCAATTTCATCGGGCAGCGGCTGGTCGCCTGGTGGGAGTTGTTGCTGGCACGCATTCCGGTCGTCAATTCGATCTATCATAGTGTCAAGCAGGTTTCAGACACGCTTTTTTCATCATCCGGAAACGCTTTTCGCAAAGCATTGCTGATCGAATATCCGCGGCGTGGCTCCTGGACAATTGCTTTTCTCACCGGTCAACCGGGCGGTGAAGTGCTTCGGCATCTCGATGGCGAGCATGTCAGCGTCTACGTGCCGACGACACCGAATCCGACTTCGGGCTTCTTTCTGATGCTGCCGAGAACGGAAGTCATCGAACTCGACATGAGCGTGGACACCGCACTGAAGTACGTGATCTCGATGGGCGTTGTGGCTCCACCTTTACGACCGCAGACCGCGAACGCTTCCAGCCGGCCATAACCTCAAACAAGTCACTCGGAAAACAGCATGCGTACTCATTATTGTGGGCAAGTCGATTCACAGCTTATTGGCCAGGAGGTCACGCTTTGCGGCTGGGCGCATCGGCGCCGCGACCATGGCGGCGTGATCTTCGTCGATCTCCGCGACCGCGAGGGTCTGGCACAGATCGTATGCGACCCCGATCGTCCGCTGATGTTCAAGGCCGCCGAGTCGGTCCGCAACGAGTTCTGCCTGCGGATTACCGGCAAAGTCCGCGCCCGACCTGAGGGCACGGTCAATCCCAACATCGCCAGCGGTGCGATCGAGATTCTTTGCCACGAGATGGAAATCCTTAATCCGTCGGTGACACCACCGTTTCAGCTCGACGAAGAGAACCTGTCGGAGAACATTCGTCTGCTGCACCGGGTGCTTGACCTGCGGCGTCCGCAGATGCAGAACAACATGCAACTTCGTTACCGCACGGCGCGGGCCTTCCGCCGCTTTCTGGACGATGCCGGTTTCATCGACATCGAAACCCCGATGCTCACCAAGAGCACTCCTGAGGGCGCACGCGACTATCTGGTTCCCTCGCGAGTGCATCCCGGCCAGTTCTTCGCCCTTCCCCAGTCACCGCAACTTTTCAAGCAGTTACTGATGATTGCCGGGTTTGACCGTTACTATCAGATTACCAAGTGCTTCCGCGATGAGGATCTGCGCGCCGACCGTCAACCGGAATTCACCCAGATCGATATCGAGACCTCGTTCATGAGCGAGGGCGAAATCATCGAACTGATGGAAGCACTGATCAGGGCGGTGTTCAAGGAGGCGATCGCTGCCGATCTGCCCAATCCCTTCCCGCGCCTGAGCCATGCTGAAGCGATGCATCGCTATGGTTCAGACAAGCCCGATCTGCGCGTGACTCTCGAACTCGTCGAAGTCGCCGACGCGCTGAAGGATGTCCCTTTCAAGGTCTTTGCCAGTGTCGCCAACAGCGAGGGAGGTCGTATCGCTGCCTTGCGCATTCCCGGTGGGGCCAGCCTGACTCGTGGCGAGATCGATGCCTACACCCAGTTTGTCGGCATCTATGGCGCCAGAGGGCTGGCCTACATCAAGGTCAACGATGTCACGCAGCTCAACGAGGCGGGCCTGCAATCACCGATCGTCAAGAACCTGCACGTGCGCGCATTGCAGACGATCGTCGAGCGGACCAGCGCGCAGTCGGGAGATCTGATTTTTTTTGGTGCCGACAGATGCAAGGTGGTCAACGACGCGCTCGGTGCCCTGCGCACCAGAATCGGACATGAAAAAGGCTTCGTCAATGGCCATGCCTGGGAGCCGGTATGGGTTGTCGACTTTCCGATGTTCGACTATGACCCAGAAGAGAAGCGTTGGACGGCTTGCCACCACCCTTTCACCAGTCCGAAGGACGAGCATCTGTCATTGCTCGAAAGCGATCCGGGACGCTGCCTGGCCAAAGCCTACGACCTGGCACTCAACGGTTCCGAGCTCGGTGGTGGATCGGTGCGGATTCACCGTGCGGCAATCCAGGAACAGGTTTTCAGGGCGCTCGGTATCGGTAAGGAAGAGGCGCAGCTCAAGTTCGGTTTCCTGCTCGATGCCCTCAAGTACGGTGCTCCTCCCCACGGTGGTCTGGCTTTTGGCCTGGATCGCATCGTGACGCTGATGGCCGGAGCCGAGTCGATCCGTGACGTGATCGCCTTCCCGAAAACCCAGCGTGCGCAGTGCCTGCTCACCGACGCACCGAGCGGTGTGGACGAAAAACAACTCCGGGAACTGCACATCCGTCTGCGCCAGAGAGTCGAAACGCAGGTCGAGATTGGCAAAGGGTAATTGCAGGTGCTGAAAGTCGTGACCCTTCTGCGGCTGTTGCTGCTGGCCGCGCTGTTCGGTGGTCTGCCTGGCGTAGCCCAGGCACGTGAACCCAGGTCCCTGGCGAGCATTGCGTTCGCCGATTTGCCACCCGAGGCCGTACAGACTCTGCGTCTGATTCGGCAGGGCGGACCCTTTCCCTACCCGCGCAAGGATGGAAGCATATTTGGCAATTTCGAGAAACACTTGCCCTTGCAGCCACGCGGCTACTATCGAGAGTACACGGTGCCGACGCCGGGTAGTCGCGACCGTGGAGCGCGACGAATCATTGCCGGAGAGGGACGCGACGGCGATGTCGCGTCCCTCTCCGGCGAGTACTATTACACTGATGATCATTACCGTAGTTTCCGCCGCATACGCGAATAGCCATGAGCCAGAACGACTTGCAGAACCTGCTTGAGGATGCAACACAGGCCGGTATTTACCATCTGCCTTTGACTGGTCACAGGGTCGTCAAAGCTGCTGCGGAAGCGGCCGGCTTCGCCTGTTTTGACATCAGTTTTGACGACTCTGACCGCATCGACATCGTACTTTCGACACTCGGACGAGATCTCGATTTGCCCGAGTGGTACGGACATAACCTGGATGCCCTCAAGGATTGTCTGACCGATTTTTCGTGGTTTGAGGCCGCCGGTTATGTCCTGATCATCACCCGGGCTGAAATCCTGCAAGCCCAGGATCCGGCGTCTTTTCATGCGGTAAACGAGGTGTTTGCCGCGGCCATTGCCGAATGGCGCTTGCAGGATTTACCAATGTGGGTATTTTACGATCTTCGTGTTGACGGACTGGCGGCTCTCCCGATTCTGGCATGAAGCAATACAAGCAGCCGGTGTCGGTGCTGGTGGTGATCCATACGCGGGACTTGCAGGTACTGCTGCTCGAACGCGCTGCCCATGCAGGCTACTGGCAGTCCGTGACTGGCAGCCAGGAAGAGGGCGAGCCATTGTTGACCACTGCCGTCCGTGAAGTCGGAGAGGAAACCGGGATCAGGGTACTTGCCGAGGGCCTTGTGGATTGGCAGCTCAGCAATCGCTACGAGATTTTTGCCGAATGGCGCCATCGTTATGCTCCGGGTATCCTGCACAATACCGAGCATGTCTTCTCTCTGCTGCTTCCGGCAGCACAGCCGGTCACCCTTGCTGTCGAAGAGCACTTGCGTTACTGCTGGTTGCCGTGGCGCGAAGCGGCTGGGAAGTGTTTTTCGTGGAGCAACCGCGACGCGATTCTCATGCTTCCGGAGCGGATGCCTGAGCGCTGAGCCGTTGCTCCAGACAGGCCGGGCAGTAACAGCCGGCGGCAGCCGCGCTCGCTTCGAGGGAGAGCGTCGGTTTTTTCATACACCAGCAACTGGGGAGACCGGCTACCGCACCGCAGACAAAGGCGGTGCCGCAGTCCGTACACCTCGTCGTCATGGGGTTTCCCGGGAGTATGGGCATGTTCCGCTCATTCCTTACCCAGAAGGCCCTCGGCGATCCAGCGCTGGAGAAAAGCGGCAGCCGTCTGCGCCGGTTCCGGTACTCCGGATTCGGCAATCACCGTACAACAGTCGGCGAAACTGGCCCCCTGGGTCAAGGCCCGCAGGGCCGCTGCTTCGCAGGTATCGGAAGACCGCCAGCAGCAATCGAGCGTCGGCCGCCAGATCAGCAGTACATGTGCCAATGGTTTCGGTTCCTCGCTAGTGGTTGCGGCATCCGCATCGAGCGCTTTCCAGATCGGCTCGACACACCACGCCAGATCGATCATCTGCAAGGAGGGAAGGGGGGTGAATCGCCGTTGGGGCCAGTCTTCAAGCTGCAACGCAGCAAGATCGTCGGCGGTCAGGGCGGCGGCATCTGCAGCATCGAAGGCCGTACGCATTGCCCAGTCCATCCGTGCCAGGTCAAGCACCGCCGGATGTGGTAAACGTTCCGGGGCAGCAGCAAGAAACTCCACCAGCCTGTGGCCGAACCAGCGAATCGAACGGAAATGCGATGGATGCGCATCGATATACGCGTGCGCCAGAACAGCAAAGGCGTCATCGCCGAGTGCCCGCTGCAGAACCAGGAAATTGTCTCCCAGAGCCGCCGTCAGGCGGGCACGGTAAGCCTGCAGGTAAACGCCCATTCCCCCTCCCGCCAGCAGCGCTCCCTCCGCAGCAAATAGGCCCGGAGTGGAATGGTCACGCAGAATGCTCTGCTGGAAGCGCTGCTGCAAATCGGCCAGGGTGCTCATGCTGCCTGTTCGGTCTGGATGCGCTGTGCCAGCGCACGAACGCAGTCGAGTTCAGCGATGAGTTCCGCGAGTGGTGGAATGTTGTCGTCGCGTTCGATCATCGTTGGTATCGAACCAAGTCGTTTAACTGTATATAGGTACAAATCAAAGACTGCCTCGCAAATCGGTTGATCATGGGTATCGATGAGGTAACTGCCATGCTCCTCGTGTCCGGCAAGATGGATCTGGCGAACTGCAGTAAGCGGCATGGCATCAATGAAGGTGTGCGGATTGAAATGGTGATTGACGCTG
The DNA here is from genome assembly GCA_002425405.1 of Candidatus Accumulibacter vicinus. Taxonomy (GTDB): domain Bacteria; phylum Pseudomonadota; class Gammaproteobacteria; order Burkholderiales; family Rhodocyclaceae; genus Accumulibacter; species Accumulibacter vicinus. The sequence continues at coordinate 13,436 of DIME01000185.1, read as the reverse complement.
CTCACGTAAACATTATTCACGTCGAGCAGCAACTCACAGCCAGTACGCCTGACCAATTCGCGGATGAACTCCCATTCGCTCATCTCGTCGGCGCGGTAGCGTACATAGCTGGAAACGTTCTCCAGCAATAGTGGTTGGCCGAGAGCCTCCTGTACCTGTGCCACGCGTGGCTCGAGTTGCCGCAGGGTGGCCTCGGTGTAAGGCAGTGGCAACAGATCGTGGAGGTTCAACGATCCGGTTCCGGTCCAGCACAGATGGTCCGAAACCCAGGCAGGCTCAACGCGGTCGACCAGCGCTCGCAACTGCCGCAAGTACGCAGAATCAAGGGCATCGCAGCTGCCAATCGAGAGCGAAACACCGTGCATCACCATCGGATAGTCGCGGCGGATGCGATCGAGATAGTAAAGGGGTTTACCCCCCGCGACGAGATAGTTCTCGGAAATGATCTCAAGCCAGTCCACATGCCATGGAGACTCGACAAAATCCCGATAATGTTCAGTACGAAGGCCTAGGCCGAAGCCGTTAAGGGTCTTGCGCATTGCCCCTCCTTCAGGTTGGCACCGGGGGCGTGACCGTTGGCCGGTGGCAGCCCGGTCACAGCCCGGTCACGCCGCATTGCAGCAGCTTACTTGACTACCTTGCCGCCCGCATCGGTGCATTCCTTGGCGCTGGCCTTGGTTACCCAGCCTTGGCCCTTGCAGGCATTCGTTCCTTTGCACTCGCTCTTGGCTGTTTTGCATTCGGAATGACCCTTGCACGAATTGATGCCGGCACAGTGTACCGAGCCTCCTTCCGCGGCGTGAACGCTGGGCATCATGATGCTGCCAGTGGCAAGAAGGGCTGCCGCAGTAGCAGCGATAGCGACACCAGACAGTTGATTTGACATTTGATTTTCCTTTCATTGGATGGATTGGGTCAAAGCTGGCCGTTCTTTAACCAGTTCTCTGACATTGCTTAGACGTTTTCACTGCGGAATTACTTACAGCAAAGGGGGAAAATTTTTCGCCGCAGTTCTGGTGTAGGGATTGGGCCAGACGAACTATCCTGTCAATTAGCACTCTCAGGCATTGAGTGCTAAAATAGAATCCATAACCAGTAACGTGAAGGAGGAATTATCCTATGACGCAAGCCTTGGCTTTTCCGACGGCTGCTGCAGTCGGCAGCATTGATGCTTATATCCAGGCGGTCAGGCAATTTCCGCTACTCAGCGAGGAAGAAGAGTTTCGTCTGGCTACCCGCTTTCGCGAGGAGGAAGATCTCGATGCGGCACGGCAGTTGATCCTTTCGCATCTCCGTTTAGTCATTGCCATCGCGCGCGGGTACCTCGGATACGGCCTGTCACACGCCGATCTGATTCAGGAAGGTAATATCGGCCTGATGAAAGCGGTGAAGCGTTTCGACCCTAAGCGCGGAGTGCGCTTGGTTTCGTTCGCCATCCACTGGATCAAGGCGGAGATTCATGAGTACGTCTTGAAGAACTGGCGGATGGTCAAAGTGGCAACGACCAAGGCGCAGCGCAAGCTGTTCTTCAATCTGCGCGGCATGAAAGCGAATAGCGAGGGCCTTAGTTCGTTGCAGGTGGCGGATATTGCGCATCGCTTGTCCGTCAAACCGGACGAGGTGATCGAGATGGACACTCGACTATCAGGTCATGATCTGGCGCTGGAAGGCAACAATGACGATGAGGACGCGTTTGCTCCGATTGCCTATCTCTCCGACCATTCGAGTGAACCACTCCATGTGCTTGAATCCCGTGCGCGTATGTACTTGCAGAATGATGGACTGCAAAGTGCGCTGGCCGTTCTCGATCCGCGTAGCCGTCGCATTGTCGAGGCGCGTTGGCTGACTGATGACCACTCGGCAACCTTGCACGAACTTGCGGCGGAATTCGGCGTCTCTGCCGAGCGAATTCGCCAGATCGAAGTCAAGGCGATGCAGAAGATGCGGGCGAATTTGACTTCCCTAGTGGAAAAAGATTGACCTGAGAATCTGGTTCTGAGCCTCCCGAGGCGCAGGGAGTGGTAAGCCATTCCTGTCGTCAAAGCTTGACCAGTTTCCCGAGTTCGCGGATGAAGGCCGTGGGGTCAGGATTGTCAGGGTAGCGAAAGACCACCAGGCCACGTCGGTCTACCAGATTGATATGGCGGCTTTGATGTCCCCCAAGAAGGTCCATCAGCTTGGCGTCTGTCGCGTAAACCAGAACCAGGTCAGGGTGAGCCGCCAACAGGGTTGCGGCGGGTGGCGTGGCATCGGTGATCAGCCAAAGGCGGTCGATCCGTTCCATATTGCGTCCCTGTGCGGTGCGCGCCTGCCGCGTCAGATAAAGTGTGTGCTGGCACCGTGCATCGCAGTCGCCGGGCGCCGCAAAAATCACCAGCCACTTGCCGCTGACTTCTCGATGCTCCAGCTGCTTCCCATCGGAGCGTCGCAGGAATTCAAACGGGAGCGCTACGGGCTCAAGTGGCAGACCAACCGTTGCCTTGACCTCCGGTGGTGAGACATAGCGAAAATACAGCGCGGCAAGAAGCGGCAACGCGCCTATCGCAACGATCGCTAGCAGTATCAATCGACCCTTGGTCGGGTTCGAAGCTGTGGTAACAGAGGCGAGTGATTGGCTCACAGGGACATCCTCTCCCGCCTGTTTCTCGGAGGTCATTGTACTGTCCTTGCAAGGACGCCGTAAACTGCAGCCATGAGCGCGAATACCAGCCACATTGCCGCATAGCCATAGTGTTTGATCGCGGGATTGTCGGGCGTGGCCCAATCACGGACCAGACCATCGCCGTTCGCAGCCGTTTGCATCAGAATCACCGGTAATGCGTCCAAGCCACTAAGCTGGCGATAATCTGCTTCCCGTACATGTTGCCAGACGGGTCCTTCCGGCGAGGTATTCTGCAATTCGAATATTCTGGTTTCAAAGTTGTGAGCCACTCCGGTAATCTCGATTTCACCTGTCGGCGAGGCAATGGATGGAACCTCGGAGCGTAGTCGCGGTGCAGGGATCCAGCCGCGATTGACCAATACGACGGAGTGGCTACCCGACAATTGTAAAGGCGTGAGCACATGATAGCCGGGGCGACTGCGATAGATCTTGTTATCCAGAAAAATCGTTTTCTCTGTAAGCCAGTGACCGCGTGCGGTCACCGCCCTGTCGATCAGACTCTCGAGGTCGCGCTGCTGAGCCGACAAAATAATGGGTGTTGAGATGAGGGCGGTCTGCTCGCGCGCGAAGCGTTCGCCCCGAGTCTCCGCACGCCAGAGTTGCAGGCGGGACATGGCGAGGCACGTCAGAACGACCAAAATGATCAGCAGCAGGCGCAGAGGCGCGCGCTTGAGGAGGGGAAGATCGACATCGGCAGAACGGCTGTGCTCAGGTTGTTGTCGTATGCGGACCATGCGTCCTAGACTAGGGTAGACTGTGGCATTTCAGAAGGAGAATCCATGCGCATCTTTGTCATGCTGATGCTGGTCGGGATCATCGCCAGTCTCGGCAGCGCTCTGGTCTATATCTATCGCGATCACGGCCCAGACAAGAACAGAGCGGTCAAGGCACTATCCTTGCGTGTCGGTCTTTCGTTCGGACTGTTTCTACTATTGATGGCCGCGCACTGGTTCGGCTGGATTGTTGACCGCCTGTAATTGCAGCGAGCGTGGCGCACCGCTTGGTGCGCCACGGGGTCAGTTGGAAAGAGTTAGAGCCAATAGACGACGACGAACAAGCCGAGCCAGACGACGTCCACAAAGTGCCAGTACCAGGCAACGGCTTCAAAGGCAAAGTGTCGCTCGGGAGTGAAATGTCCCTTCATTGCCCGCAAAAGGATCACGATCAACATTGTCGCACCGAGCGTCACATGAAAACCGTGGAAACCGGTCAACATGTAAAAGGTTGAACCGTACACACCTGTGGTCATCTTGAGGTTGAAGTGGCTATAGGCTTCACGGTATTCGTAAACCTGCAGGCCCAGGAAGAGCAGGCCAAGCAGCACGGTCAGGAACAGGCCGATGATCAATTGCTGCCGCTTGTTGGCAACCAATCCCCAGTGCGCCCAGGTCACCGTTGCCCCCGAACTCAGCAGCAGCAGGGTATTGATCGCTGGGATGCCCCATGCATGCATCGGTGTGAAGGCATCCTTGGCCGCAGGACCAGCTGTTGGCCATTGATTCTTGAAGCCTTCCCAAAGCGCTGCCTGCTCGGCACTGGCCAGGTCAGGAATGGACAGAACGCGAACATAGAAGAGCGCGCCAAAGAAGGCTGCGAAAAACATCACCTCTGAGAAGATAAACCAGGCCATCGACCAACGGAAGGAACGATCCACCTGCAGGTTATAGCGCTGGCCTTCCGATTCACCAATCACGCGTCCAAACCAGCCAAACAGCATGACCGTCAGAACGGCAGACCCACCGAGCAAAAAGTAACCGCCGTAGGCAATCGAGTTAAACGTCAGAATGGCGCCGGTTGCCAGCAAGAGCAACGCAAGCGACCCAACTACCGGCCAGTGCGAAGGCTCGGGAACGAAATAGCGGCTAGCTGATGCGGGGTAACTCATCTTGATTCCCTCCAAATCATATTTGTCGTTATGGTCCTGTTACTTTTTTCTCATGCGTCCGATCAATGACGACTGATGTAAATTGCCACGCTGACCAGTGCAAGCACAAATACCAGCATGAAAGCGAGCGCTGTGATCAACAACTTCAACGGCGACAGCGGTGGCGCATCGTGCGCGTACGGCTTGTGCCCACGTATCCCCAACAGCCCCCAAGCAACCGTACGAATGGTACGAAACAACCCGCCCTTCGGTTGTTGTTGTGGATTCACGACCACATCATTCACGTCCGGTTTTCCTTGCGTGTTGGCGATGAATTCGCGCTGCCACCCGACGGTACGGGTACTTCGAAGAAAGTATATGAAAGTGTGACCGTACCAACGTCATCTGGCAGTTTTGAATCAAGCAGGAAGACGACGTTCATTTCGCGGACCTCGTGCGGAGCAAACGTTTGCTGCTTGAAGCAAAAGCACTCCAGCTTCTTCACATAGCTTCCTGCATGCTGCGGGCCATAGCTAGGAACCGCCTGTCCGATCACCGTGCTGTTGCGCGTATTTTCGACCCGATAGACCACGTGTACGATCTCGCCAGTCTTGGTCGTGAGGCTGTTCATTTGGGGACGAAAGAGCAGCCCACTCTCATGACTGTTGGCATCAAACTCCAACGTCACGGGTCGTCCCGGGAGCGATGGCATTGCAACCTGTTCCGCACGGTCAATGTCGTACAGACCGGTCCATTCGCAAAAGGCCCGGTATAGCCGCGGCTGCGCGGCGACAAACAGCAGGCTGCCGGCCACTACAGTCAGCATGACCGCAGCGATGCGGGCGTTACTGATTGCCTGTGGTCGTGTGTTGGCAGCGGTGGCTGCAAGTGGGCCGGGTTCAGGGTTCAACTGCTGGCGATCCATTGGCGGATGATGAAGCTAAGAAAGACGGCGGTTGCGAACAGGGCGAGGCCGATTGCAATGCGGCGGCTGCCCTGTTCTCGCGATGACGGGTCGCGGGTCATGTATGTGCCTCAGCCACATTGAACGCCGGAGGATCTTCAAACGTATGGTACGGAGCAGGCGAGGGCACCGTCCACTCCAGTCCGTGTGCGCCATCCCAGGGCCGGCTTCCTGCCTTGGCGCCGCCCTTCAAGGCCTGGAAGACGACGATCAAGACCAGCAACTGGCTCAAACCGAAGCCGAAGGCGCCAACGCTGGACACTACGTTGAAGTCCGCGAACTGCTGCGAATAGTCGGGAATCCGCCGCGGCATGCCCGCCAGACCAAGGAAGTGTTGCGGGAAAAAGGCGATGTTGAAGAAGATGATCGACAGCCAGAAGTGCAGTTTCCCCAAACCTTCGTTGTACATGTGACCGGTCCACTTTGGTAACCAGAAATAGAGGCCGGCATAGGCGGAGAAAAGCGCTCCGGCGACCATGACATAGTGGAAGTGGGCTACGACGTAATAGGTATCTTGCAACTGGATGTCCACCGCCGTGATCGCCAGTACCAGGCCCGTCAGTCCGCCAATGGTGAACAGCACGAGGAAGCCGAGCGCAAACAACATCGGGGTTTCAAAGGTCAACGACCCTCGCCACATGGTGGTAACCCAATTGAAGACCTTCACCCCTGTTGGCACGGCGATGAGCATCGTCGCATACATGAAGTAGAGTTGCCCCGTGAGCGGGATGCCTGTTACATACATGTGGTGCGCCCAGACAAAGAAGGAGATCAGGCCAATCGCGGCAATTGCATAGACCATCGAGGCATAGCCGAACAGATGCTTGCGCGAGAACGCCGGGATCACATGGGAAACGACGCCGAAGGCGGGCAAGGCGATGATATAGACTTCAGGGTGGCCGAAAAACCAGAAAATGTGCTGGAACAGTACCGGATCACCACCGCCGGCCGCATTGAAGAAAGTGGTCCCGAAATGACGATCGGTCAGGAGCATGGTCACCGCACCAGCCAGGATCGGCATGGACGCGATCAGCAGGAAACCCGTGACCAGCCACGTCCAGCAGAACAGCGGCATTTTCATCAGGGTCATGCCGGGTGCACGCAGGTTGAGAATGGTAGTGACGATGTTGATCGAACCCATGATCGACGACATGCCAAGGATGTGGACGGCAAAGATGGTCATGTCCATCCCGATCCCCATCTGTACCGACAGTGGAGGGTAGAGGGTCCAACCCGTTCCGGCAGCGCCGCCGGGCACGAAGATCGACACCGTCAGAAGGATGGCGGCTGGTGGCAGCAACCAGAAACTCCAGTTGTTCATCCGCGCGAATGCCATGTCGGAGGCCCCAATCATCATCGGGATCATCCAGTTGGCGAAGCCGACGAAAGCCGGCATGATCGCGCCGAAGACCATGATCAGGGCGTGCAGAGTCAGCATCTGATTGTAGAACTCCGGGGACACGTACTGCAGTCCCGGGGAGAACAGTTCGGCGCGAATGATGAGTGACATCGCTCCGCCAACAAGGAACATCACGAAGCTGAACCACAGGTACATCGAACCGATGTCCTTATGGTTGGTCGTGGTCACCCAGCGCTTCCAGCCGCTCGGATAGTGGGCGTGGTCGTCATGATGATGATCGCCGGCATGTCCGGCAGTGTGCGTGGCTTGCATAATCAGTTTCTCCTGAGGGCCGGTAGCGCGATCACTTACCGCGACGCGCCTTGACTTCGGCGGGTTGAATGACTTCGCCGAGTTTGTTGGTCCATGCGTTCCGCTCGTAGGCGACAACGGCCGCGATATCCGTATCACTCAACTGTGGGCCGTAGGCCGCCATTGCAGTGCCCGGTTTGCCGTTGATGACGATGTCGAGATGACCTTCTTTCGGGCCCTTGACAATCTTCGATCCGTCCAGGGCGGGGAACACGGGCGGCAATCCCTGCCCGTTCGCCTGGTGGCAGGAAGCACAGTTGGCCGTATAGACCTTCTCGCCACGGGCAACCAGTTCATCGAGCTTCCAGATCTTGTTCGGATCGTCCGTTGCCGCAGCCATCTGTTGCTTCTGATCGGCAACCCAGGCGGCGTACTTTTCATCGGAGACCACTTCCACCACGACCGGCATGAAGCCGTGGTCCTTGCCACAGAGTTCGGAACACTGGCCGCGGTAAGTGCCTTCCTTGTCAGCACGAAACCAGGTATCGCGCAGGAAACCAGGAACCGCGTCGGTCTTCACGGCGAAGGCTGGAACCGACCAGTTGTGAATCACGTCGGTCGCCGTCGTGAGAATGCGCACCTTTTTTCCGACCGGTACCACCAGTGGGCGATCGACTTCCAGCAGATAGTGCTCGCCCTTGGGGGCCTTGTTTTCGATCTGGTCGCGCGGAGTGGAAAGCACACTCATGAATTTGACTCCGGCAGCGTCACCGGTGAGGTATTCGTAGCCCCACTTCCACTGGTACCCCGTAACCTTGACTGTCAGATCGGGCTGCGAGGTGTCACGCATGTTGACCAGGGCAGAAGTGGCCGGGAAGGCTATCGCGATCAGAATCAGCGCCGGAACAATGGTCCAGGCCAGTTCCACAGTGGTGTTGTCATGGAAGTCAGCCGCCTGGTGGCCCTTGGACTTGCGGTGAAAGACCAGCGAATAGGCAACAACCGCAAAGACTCCGGCAAAGATGATGAAGATTATCCAGGTCAGCAGGGTATGGAGGTCGTAGACGCGCTTGGCTGCAGCGGTCACGGGTTCTTGCAGATTGAGTTGCCAGGCAGCGTTCGCGGCGCCACTGAGCATGCCGAACATTCCAGCAAGCAGCCCGGCGTTAGCCAGTCGCAAACGATTCAGGTGGCGGTTCTTGTTTGAGTCTCGTGACATCTTTTCCCTCTCCCCATCAAGTGCATTTGCCACGCGGAACCGCATCGGCGAATGCATTGACGCATTCAAAAATCGACCAAAAAGGGCTCGTGCGAGCCCCGTTCCAGTTTTTCACCAGCCGCGAAGGCTATCACAATATAATTGATATGGATCAATTGGCCGCTAAAAAAATCAAGGAAGACAACAATGACATTGTGATCAACGACGACACGGTGAGCGAAAGCGTGCTCTCGTGCCGAAGGGATGTCGTTCTTCAGAAGCCACGGCGCAGATTTCGCAGTTTGGCGGGAGCGCCTGCGCTAGGGAGCAGTGTCAAAGGACGCATTGGCTGCGATGTGCCATGAGCAGCCGCGAACATGATGTTGGGCGACCTGTTGCCAACAAAGTGTGGCCCCGTGCTAGAATTTCGCGGCCGATACCTTGATTTGTATCAAGTCCAGCCAGGTTGTTCGGGGAGGCTGGCCATTGAGGAGGGGATTGATGAGCCTGATTGCAACCCGGACAGGGGCAGGGCGGACGTGGGTGGTTCGCCCGAACCACTCACTTTCGGTGGCTGAGCGCAAGCGGGTGTTTGTCGCCATGGCCGTGGTTTCGGGCACGATCGCGTTGGTTTTTTCGTATTTTGGCGCTTGGCCGATTCTGCCGTTTACCGGCTTCGAGCTTGCGCTGCTGTGGTGGGCGTTGCGATGTAGCGAGAAAACGGCAGAAGATTTCGAGAGAATTGCGCTGGCGTCAGGGCAACTGACGATCGAGACCCGCCGTGGCGCGCTGGCAGAGCGTCACGAGTTTCGGCCATACTGGGCGCAACTGCAGTATTTGAAGCCTCCGGGACAACGAAGTCATCGCTTGCTGATCCGCTCGCATGGCCGGGAGGTCGAACTCGGTCGTATGTTGACGGAAGAGCAGAAAAGGGTGCTTGCCGCAGAGCTGAGACAAATCCTCGGGGCTGCCTGGCCCGACAAGAATCATAAGGAGACAAATTGAAGGCACTTCATCGTTTTTGTCAACGAGCGAGCGTTCCACTATCGGTGGCGCTGCTTCCATCGCTTGCCCATGCCCAGTACGGCGTGGACTTCCCAATGCCTGTGGGCGCGATCAGCCGTCATACGCTCCAGATACACAGCTATTTCATGATCATCATCACCGTGCTGTTTGTCGTTGTGCTTGGCATCACGATCTACTCGATGTTCGAGCACCGCAGGAGTGCCGGCCAGCAGCCGGCAAAGTTTGCAGGGCCGACCGGAACGGTGCAGTGGCTGTGGGCAATGGTACCATTTGCCATTCTGCTGTTCATCGACTACATCCTGATCGGCATCCACTTTTTCAACTGATATCACAAAGCCTAGCCGGGCAGACCGGACATGCAAGGGGGGACCCGCCAAGGATCGCGGGATCTGCCGAAAGACCAGGGGTCGGAGAAAACAGTAAGATATGGCCGCTATCAGCACAAGCACCCGTCGTTCGGCCGGACAACGCCTGGGGGCTTTCTTCGAGTTGTGCAAGCCGCGGGTCAACAGCCTGATCGTATTTACGGCCATGATCGGGATGTTTCTCGCCACGCCATCATTTCCGCCATTCGCGCTTTTTGTCTCGGCGTCAGTGGGGATCGCGCTGGTCGCCGGTGCTGCGGCAGCGATCAACTGTCTGATCGAAAAGCATATTGATTCATTGATGGCGCGCACGCGCGCGCGCCCGACGGCGCGTGGAGAAGTCTCGTCCACGGAAACCCTGACCCTGGCGACCCTCGTCGGCGGCCTCGGATTGTGGATCCTGCACAGCTTTGTCAATCCCCTGACGATGTGGCTGACGCTGGCCACCTTCCTCGGCTACGCTCTGGTTTATACGGTGCTGCTGAAGCCGGCAACACCGATGAACATCGTCATCGGGGGGGCTTCCGGTGCCATGCCGCCGCTCCTGGGCTGGACGGCGATCACCGGTCAGGTGGGTCCGGAGGCGCTGATCCTCTTCCTGATCATTTTCATCTGGACGCCGCCCCATTTCTGGGCGCTCGCGTGTTACCGTTGTGCCGACTACGCCAAGTCGGGCCTGCCGATGCTGCCGGTAACCCATGGCATCCGCTTCACTTGCCTGCACAGCCTGCTGTACGTGGTCATGCTCACCGCTGCAACGGTGTTGCCCTACACCCTGGGAATGAGCGGCCCCTGGTATCTGGCCAGCGCACTGATCCTCGATGTGATTTTCCTGGTCTACAGCGTCACCTTGTGGCGTGATTACAGCGACAAGCTGGCGAGGCTGACTTTTCGCTATTCAATCATCTACTTGACTCTGCTGTTCGCGGCCCTTCTGGCGGACCATTTCCTGCGTTGAGAGGCCCGGCGGCGAGTGCTGCCAGCAGTTTGTCGTGGATGCCGCCAAAGTCGCCGTTGCTCATCACCAGCACCTGGTCGCCAGCGCATGCGGCGCTGGCAATGCGTGTCACCAGGCGGTCGAGATCATCGTCGATGATTACTCTATCGCCCAGCGGAGCGAGTGCTTCGGCAGCGCTCCATCCGAGATTCGCGGCGTAGCAGAAGACCAGGTCGGCGTCGCCAAGGCTGGCAGGCAGCAAGGCCTTCATCACCCCGAGCTTCATGGTATTCGAGCGTGGCTCCAGGACCGCCAGAATGCGGTCGCTGCCGATCTTGCTGCGCAGGCCTGCCAGCGTCGTCGCAATTGCCGTCGGGTGATGGGCAAAATCGTCGTAAACGTGGACACCTCCAGCCGCCCCCCGCAGTTCCAGACGACGCTTGACATTCTTGAAGCGTGACAGCGCCGCCAGGCTTCTGACAAAAGGTACCCCGGCATGCCTGGCCGCAAGCAGGACGGCGACTGCGTTGCTGCGGTTGTGCGTTCCGGTCAGGCTCCAATACGTACTGCCCACCAGTTCGTCGCCGTGCAACAGCCGCAGCGACCCGTCGACATCGCTCCCTTCTGCGCGCCAGCCGGTGGTGTCGTTGAAGCGCTCGACCGGCGTCCAGCAGCCTTTGGCCAGGACACGCGCAAGGTTGTCGTCGGCGGCGTTTGACACCAGCAGTCCATGGCGCGGTAGAGTACGAACGAAATGGTGAAATTGCGTCTCGATCGCCACCAGATCAGCAAAGATGTCGGCATGGTCGAATTCGAGATTGTTCAGGATGGCGGTCCGTGGGCGGTAGTGAACGAATTTGGAGCGCTTGTCGCAGAAAGCGGTATCGTACTCGTCGGCTTCGATCACGAAAAACGGCGCGTCCGTATTACTGCCGGATAGTCGCGCTGAAACCCCGAAATTTACCGGCACCCCCCCGACCAGGAAGCCTGGACTCAGTCCCGCGTCCTCAAGGACCCACGCCAGCATCGCGGAAGTCGTCGTCTTGCCGTGCGTTCCAGCCACCGCCATCACCCAGCGCCCCTTGAGAATATTCTCGGCCAGCCACTGCGGGCCTGAAAGGTAAGGCAGGCCACGGTCAAGAATTTCCTCGAGCAGGGTGTTGCCGCGCGTAATGGCATTGCCGACCACGTAACAATCGGGTTCGAAAGCCGTTTGCGCGCTATCATAGCCTTCAATGATCTCGATTTCTGCAGCCTCAAGCTGTGTGCTCATTGGCGGGTAAACCCCGCTGTCACAGCCCGTGACGTGATGCCCCGCGGCACGCGCCAACTGCGCAAGGCCTGCCATGAAAGTGCCACCAATGCCGAGGATATGAATATGCATGTCCCGAATCCAAGTTAAAATCAGGCTGAGGAGACGCGATTGTACCCTTGCCCGAGATTTCGCGCGCCCTGACCAGACCCCTGCCATCGCCAGACCACTGCGGGATTCATCCATGAGCGGCCGACAGGATCGCCAGCGCAATTCACAGCAACGCAGCCGTGTGGCTGCGCTCGCCGCCCGTCTGATGGCCCAGGACGGTATCAGTGATCTCACTCTGGCGAAACGCAAGGCGGCACGCAACCTGGGCTTGCCGGAGAGCGTGGGCATGCCTGACGACAGCGAAGTCGAGGCCGAGCTGCGGATCTACCAGCGCCTGTTCCAGAACCAGGAACAGCAGGCTAGAAGTCTGCATTTGCTGCGCACTGCGGCGTCGCTGATGGCGATCTTGCAACGCTTCAATCCCTATCTGACCGGATCGGTGCTCGATGGCAGCGCCGGCCGTTATGCCGAGATCGACATTCAGTTGTTCCCGGACAGTGCCAAGGACGTCGAAATCTTTCTGCTCAATGAGGGAATGGCATTTCGCCATCGTCTGCCACGCACCGATCGTGCTGAGGCCGTGCTGACGATTCTCGGTCATGATGAAGTGGTCAACCTCGTCATCTACCCGCGTGACGAGGAGCGCGTCAGCTGCAAAACGCATGACGGAAGAATTCGGGAACGCGCTCGACTGGACGCCGTCAATAGGCTGTTGGCGGCCAACTGCATGCCCGACAGATGAGAAACGCGGTGCTGATCGGCCTGTTTGCCGCTGCCCTGCTGGCTGGAATCTACACCGCGTCGCAACGTTCCGGTCCGCCGCTGCAGGCCTGGCCAGCGGCGACGACCGAGGCGCTGGCACGCCTGTTTGCCAGCAGTCTCGAAGACGTGCATGGGCAGTCTTATCCGTTTTCGCGTTGGCAAGGAAAAACGCTGGTCGTCAATTTCTGGGCTACCTGGTGCCCGCCTTGCCGGGACGAAATGCCGGCGTTTTCGCGACTGCAGGGTCGCTATCGGCCACAAGGTGTGCAGTTTGTCGGCATTGCTCTCGACAGCAAAGACAATATACGCGCTTTTGCCGAAACCTATCCTGTTGGCTACCCGCTGCTGATCGGTGACGCAGCTGGCGTCGACCTTGCCGGGCAGCTCGGGAACACCGTGCTGAGTCTGCCCTATACACTGGTGATCAGTGCGCAGCGTGAGGTTCTGCTGCGCCGGCTCGGTCCCTTATCCGAGAGCGAGCTGGATCGCATCCTGCAGCAGCAGGTGGCGACGCGCTGAAGACGTGTTGCTGGACCGTCACACCCAATCGCTATAAGCCTGCTCGGTCCGTATGCTATAGTGCTTGACACGGATGCGGTCGCTGAGCTGTTCCAGCGGCCGCCTGGGGGGTCGAGCAGCACCGC
>DIME01000181.1 GCA_002425405.1 Candidatus Accumulibacter vicinus | reverse complement strand
AGGGGGAGTGAACGATTACCTTCGATCAGTGGCGCCCTGCCAGTTTAATCCAACTAACCGGTGGTGCGGTGGGTGTTGACCTTCCGGGATTTTAGACGAAACGAACTGAGTTGAAGCCTCCGGTTTTTCGGCCAGCTTGGGCGGCGTTGGTGCTCATCGCCGCGAACGCGGCAGCCGTGCTGGTGAAATGGCTTTCCATGAATGAAAAAAACTCATGCGTCGAGTGAGATTTTATCGTTTGCCGCGTTGCCATGGACCAATTATTGTACTCAGGCAATCCCGAATACCGGGAATCGCACGCGCTACAGCCAAACGCAATCTGGCTGCAGTCATTATGAGGTTAATCGAGGAGAAACGAAATGGGCGAGAGCATTCCCGTCCTGGGCGCAGGCTTTACCATTTTATTCATGGTCTTATGTTTTTCATCGCCAAGCATTGGTTTGCTTGTTGACTGGCTCGCTCGCCATCGCCGGCATGGCCCGACAGTAAACAGAGCCAGGATTATCTGATTATCCGGTCATGTTGGCCTCGGATAATCGTTTATGGCAGCATCGAAAATCCCTTTCGATGGACTTGCAGATTTTCAGAGATGATTCATCAATAACTGACCAAGCAGTATCGCCGTCAGCAATACGGCGATGATCCCCAGCAAGCGCCTCTGCTGGCGCTGGGTGCGTGCCAGATCGGCCAGCAACGGCGCCAGGTCCGGCGCTTTCGTCTGTGCCAGCGCCTGGTGTACCAGACGAGGCAGTTGCGGCAGGATGCGTGCCCAGTAGGGAGCTTCCTGCTGGACGCCGCGATGAAATGCACGGCTGCCGAGTTGCTCGCTCATCCAGCGTTCCAGGAATGGTTTGGCGGTCTTCCACAGGTCGAGATTGGGGTCGAGTTGCCGGCCCAGACCCTCGATGTTGAGCAGGGTCTTCTGCAGCATCACCAGTTGCGGCTGGATTTCGACATTGAAACGGCGCGAAGTCTGAAACAGACGCAGCAAAACGCGGCCGAACGAGATTTCGTGCAGTGGGCGGTCGAAAATCGGTTCGCAGACGGCGCGGATGGCGGCCTCGAACTCGTCGGCGCGCGTCTCGGGCGGCGCCCATCCAGCTTCGATATGGGCCATCGCCACCCGCTTGTAGTCGCGCTGGAAAAAGGCAAGGAAGTTCTGCGCCAGGTAATTCTTGTCGTTGTCGGTCAGCGTTCCGACGATGCCGAAATCGAGTGCGATATAGCTGCCGTGATGGTCCGGATCGGTGGCGATGAATATGTTGCCGGGGTGCATGTCGGCGTGGAAGAAGCCGTCGCGAAACACCTGCGTGAAGAAGATCTCGACGCCGGCCCGTGACAGCGCCGACAGATCGATGCCGGCAGCAATCAGGGCCTCGGTCTGACTGATCGGGATGCCGCGCATGCGCTCCATGACCATCACCGTCGTCGTGCATTGGTCCCAGTACACTTCAGGGACCTGCAGCAGCCGCGAGCCGCTGAAGTTGCGCCGCAGCTGTGAGCAGTTGGCGGCTTCGCGCATCAGATCGAGTTCGTCGTAGAGGTATTTGGCAAACTCGCCGACCACTTCTCGTGGCTTCAGCCGTTTGCCGTCCGACCATACCTTTTCGAGCAGGCTGGCCAGGGTTTCGAGTAGCGCGAGATCATTGGCAATCACGCCGTGCATGTCCGGACGAAGGATCTTGACAGCAACTTCCTGGCCACCGTCTTCCGGCCGCAGACGGGCAAAATGGACCTGCGCGATCGAGGCGCTGGCGATCGGCGTCGAATCGAACTCGGCAAACACGGCACTGGCCGGCCGACCATAGGCTTTCTCGATCTGCATCAGTGCCAGTTCGGGCGAGAACGGGGGGACTCGATCCTGCAGCCTGGCCAGTTCATCGGCGATGTCGGTACGCAGCAGGTCGCGACGGGTGGACAGCACCTGTCCAAACTTGACGAAGATCGGCCCCAGCGACTCGAGTGCCTGGCGCAGGCGAACCGCCGGCGGGGTATCGAAGCGTCGCCAGAAATGCAGGGTGCGCGACAACGCTGCCAGGCGACCGCTGGGTTCGTGCTCGAGAATCATCTCGTCGAGGCCGTAGCGGCTCGCAATACTCAGGATTTTGGCGAGGCGGAAGAGTCGCACGGTTGACGAAAGGGCTTGAGGTCGGTAAAGCAGCGAGTTTACACAGAAACGGGCGTCATCGCTCCGCCCTGAGACACAGATCAGTCAGGGGGGGCTCGACAGGCGCGCAATGGTCAATCGATGCTGCTCGATCCAGGCCGGGAAACGTCTGTCGGCAAGAATCGAGAATTCTCTCATCCTTTGCTGCCCGATCGGGTCTCCGGCCTCTGCCGCGCTCGCGGGATGGCACATCAACAGATCCCCGTCTGCAGCATCGGCGAACCAGGACATCAGCAGTTGCAGGTATTTCTCGGGACTTGCCGAAAAGCCGTAGACTCCCAGCAGGTGACGGTTCATCGGCAAACCCTGTGCCTTTGCCAGTCGGCGCATCGTCAGCGCACCCAGGCAGGCAATGATCCGGGCCTTCACGACCATCGTGTGGCGCCCCGTTTGCGTCGAACGTAGCCAGAGGGCACGCGCTGGATAACGCCGGCCAATGCTCTCCAGCAACTGTTCGCGAATCAGGGGCAATTGATGGACATGCTGGTGACCGTCGATGAAATCCGGAGGACGCTGGAAGCGGGTCTCGAAAGCATCCAGTTGGGAGGCAATGGTCGCGGCGACCAGAGACGCCGGCAAACGTCGCAGATAACAGGCGCTGATCAGGCGCGGCAGCGACAGACAGAATTGGCCACTGGCAAAAGCCTCGGTAAAATTGAGGTGCAGTCCGATGTCCACCGGCAGCAGCGCCAGCACAGAGGAATGGTCACTCAGCGCTGGCCCCTGCACCAGGCAACTGACCGCACTGAGGCGGCCCAATCGGCCCAGTTCGAGAATGCCTTCATCGATTCCGGCAGACATCCCGAAGTCGTCGGCGCAGATGGCGATCCGCTTGCGGGTCACGTCGATTGAAGTCGTCACCTTTCTAGAGGCCCCTGGCATGGTTCCGATGTTCACGCAACTCGCCTGGTTTGTGCTCGTCGGCTGTGCAGCGGCGGCAACGCATTGGCTGATTGCGGTGGGCTGTGTCACCCTTTGGCAACAGCCTCCGCTGGTAGCCAACGTCATCGGATGGCTGGTCGCTTTTCTGGTTTCGTTCGGTGGACATTATTGCCTGACCTTTCGTCATCAGCCGAACTCCCTGGCAGTCGCCTGCGGTCGCTTCTTTCTCGTTTCAGCGACCGGTTTCATGATCAACGAACTGAGCTACGCCTGCTTGTTGCATATGACCGATATCGCTTATGACCTGCTGCTCGGAGCGATTCTGGTGGCGGTCGCGGTGCTGACCTTCATCCTCAGTCGTGGCTGGGCTTTTCGCCGCAGAGCATCCTGAGGGTTGCCGGCTGCAGTCGCCACAGCGCGTGCGTTTGGTCGGCGGCAAAAACCGGCTGCTGCTGCAGCCACGGCACCAACTCGGGTGCCGTCGGTTTTCCCCAGATCCACAGGACGCCTGCAGCAGAGCTGCAGAGCCTTGCCGCGAACCGTGAGGGCGTGAGCAGTACCGCCTGTCGGCTGGCATCGTCAAACTCTCCGGCATCGACGAGTTCCTTGCGCCAATTGTCATGCTTAGGGATTTCCGGAGCCTGCCAATCGCTGACCACCCAGGCGGGCTTGCGGGCCTGCAGGTAGAACGGCAGATCGTATGAATAGTGATCGATCATCACCACTTGGTCTTGTGGTTGCAGCAGAGGTCTGGCCGTGCTCGCCAGGAAGCTGGCGGAGGCTTTGTCGGCAAGCGAGACACCAACCACCATGGCGACACAAGCGATCATGGCCAGGCCAAGGCTGCCGGCATACCAGCGCAGGGCGCGCGTCCGCTCATGATCGAGCCAGTGCGAAAAGGATTCGGCAATCAGAAAGGCAAACGGCGGAATCGCCGGCAGGATGTATCCCACCAGCTTGGAGCTCGGCAGGGAAAAGAAAACGACGATGAACAACAGCCAGATCATCATCAGGCTGCGCAAGCCGTCCTGCCGGGCATCCCTCCTGCTGGCTCCGACGAATACGCATGCAAACCAGGGCGACCATGGCAAAGCGGCCAGGAAAATGACCGGAATGTAAAACCAGAAAGCCGCCTGATTATTGAAGCCGGTTTCGGAAAAGCGCCGGAAGTGATGATAAACCACAAAATAATCGAAAAATCCGGGGTAGGAATGCTGCATCCAGAAAAACCATGGGAGCGCGATCAGCAGCAGGAGCAGAACGCCTGGCAGCCAGAAGATCGCTGGTAAATACCGCCACGCTCGACGCCAGAGCAGCCAGAGCAACAGAACGCCACCCGGCAAGACGATGCCGATCAGTCCCTTGGCCAGAACGCCGAGGGCAGCAAAGGCGTAGCTCATGGCCAGGACCGCGCGATAGGGAAGTTTCTCTTCGAGACGAAGGAGGGCATCTGCGCCGGTCAGAATCGTCAGGGTGATCAGGCCGGCGACCAGCATGTCGAGGTTTGCAAATTGACTCCCTGCGAAGAAGATCGGCTGGGTGATCAGGATGACGATCGACAGGGTGGCGACCTGGCTGTCCCGGTAACGACGGATGAACCAGTAGAGGCCGACGGCGGCAAAGAGGCCGGCGACCAGTGATGCCGCTCGCGCTGGTAACTCATACGCTCCGAATAGACTCAGGCTCAAAGTCGTCAGCCAATAAAAAAGTGGAGGCTTGTGGAAGAACGGCATGCCGTCGAGCCGGGGAACCAGCCAGTCAGCAGCGGTCAGCATTTCCCAGGCAACGCCGACATAACGCCCTTCATCGGGAAGCATCAAGGGCCGGATTCCGGCCGTAGCTGCCAGCCACACGGCCGCGGCCAGCATCACCAGCCACGTTGATCGGGTATCGACAAATCTGCTCATCAAAGCCTGCTCAGGATTTGTTTTTGGGTAGTTTTTGCCCGATGTTCTGCTTGACCACGTAGAGCGGGCGCTGCTTGACCTCGTCGAAAATCCGCGCGATATAGGCGCCCATGGTACCGAGTGCCATCAGGTTGATTCCGGAGAAGAAAAACATGCCGGTGACGATGGTTGTCCAACCCGAGATGTCGTGCCCATTGATCAGATAATCGATCACCAGGTAAGCGCCATAGGCAAAAGAAAGCATGGCAATCAGGCTGCCGACCAGGTTGAAAGTGCGCAGTGGCCAGGTCGAGAAAGCGGTGATGCCATCGACCGCGAAGCGAATCAGTTGCAGCAGATTGAAATGGCTTTGCCCATGCAGCCGTTCGGCAGGAACATAGAGCATCGGCTCGGCCTTGAAGCCAACCCAGGCATAGAGACCCTTCATGAAGCGGGTGCGTTCGGGTAGCCGAATCAGCGCGTCTACGACCTGCTGGTCCATCAGACGGAAATCACCGGCATCGGGGGGAATACGGACCCGCTGCCCCTGCCCCAGAATGCCGTAGAAAACCGAGGTACCGACGCGTTTGAGCCAGGATTCGTCGTCGCGATTCCTTTTCACCGCATAGATGGTGTCGACGCCAGCTTGCCAGCGTTCGAGCATCTCCGGAATCAGGGCGAGCGGGTGTTGCAGATCGGCATCGAGGCAGATCACCACTTCTCCGCTGGCGGCTTCGAGCCCGGCGCTGAGTGCTGCTTCCTTCCCGAAGTTACGCGACAACTGCAAGTAGTAGACGCCCGGGTTACTGGTGACAAAGGTCGTCATGAGTTGCGGTGTACAATCGGTGCTGCCATCATCGACGACGATGATTTCCCAGGCGGCGCTGATTTGTTCCAGCAATTCGGTCAGTTCCGGGAGCAGCAAGACCAAGCTGTCATGCTCGTTCAGGGCCGGGACAACACAACTGATGCGCGGCCGTTCGTGTCGAAGAGATTTGTACTGACGCGCAGGGCACAAACTTGAAACCATCATCCCTTTCCGGAGAAATGCCATCCCGCTGGTGGCGGGTGCCCAAGCTGGCGACGACCAGCCACCATTCGAGCCCTGGAATATAGCATCCCCTGGTTAGAAAGTACTGAAGTTTGGACACTCGGGGTGCGAACGAAAGTGTTGGGCGGGGCGCTTCGGTTTTAATGTGAAAAAGCACGCTTCCTCGACTTTCGATCGCGCCCTTCCCGCTAATCATTCGCTCGGTCGCGCGTTGTGCGTCGTATAATCATCGGCTTGACCCAATTTTTGCCAGAAGCATCCGATGAGCCACGATCTCAAGAGCCACCTCGCCGGACTGATGCGGGCCGCACTGCTCAGCGTTGCACCGAGCGAGTCCGACGCTGCCATCCATATCGAGCGACCGAAACAGGTCACGCATGGGGATTTTTCCTGCAATCTGGCGATGCAACTGGCGCGATCGATCAGACGCAATCCACGGCAACTGGCGCAATTGCTGATCTCGGAGTTGCCGTATTCGCCCCTGGTCGATCGGAGCGAAGTCGCTGGCGCCGGTTTCATCAATTTTCACCTGTCGCCTGCGGCCAAGCTCGAAGTGCTGCGCAGGATTCTCGAGCAGGGCACAGCGTTCGGTCGCTCGACGACTGGCGGCAAGCGTCGCGTGCTGGTCGAGTTCGTTTCGGCCAACCCGACCGGACCGCTGCATGTCGGGCACGGTCGTGGCGCCGCCTATGGCGGCAGCCTGTGCAAGCTGCTCGATTATGCCGGCTGGGACGTGACCAGCGAATACTACGTCAACGACGCTGGCCGCCAGATGGATATCCTCGCCCTGTCGACCTGGCTGCGCTACCTGGAACTGAGCAGGCCGGACAGCGTGCCATTTCCCCCGAGCGCCTACCAGGGTGAATATGTTCGCGACATGGCCAGGCAGTTGCTCACGGCGCATCCTGGCCGTTACTTGCGACCGCTCGCCAGCATCAGCGAAGGCCTGCCCGGCCTGCCCGATCCCGAACGCACCGACGCCGCCGCCGGGCAACAGCGTGAGACCCAGCTCGATGCACTGATTGCCAGGGCCAAGCAGTTGCTCGGCGAGGAATGGAAAATCCTGCACGACTTCGTGCTCACCGAGCAACTGGCAGATTGCCGCAGGGATCTCGAGGAGTCCGGTGTGCATTTCGACGTGTGGTTTTCCGAACAGTCGCTGTTTGATATCGGCCTGGTCGCGCGTTGTGTCGAGCGACTCGACAAAAGCGGTCATCTCTATGTTCAGGATGGCGCCCGCTGGTTCCGGTCGACCGCTTTTGGCGACGAGAAGGATCGCGTGGTGCAGCGCGACAATGGTCTTTACACCTACTTCGCGTCGGATATTGCCTACCATCTCAACAAATACGAACGCGGCTTCCAGCGCATCATCAACGTCTGGGGAGCCGACCATCACGGCTATATTCCACGAGTCAGAGGCGCAATCAGCGCCCTGGGGCTTGATCCCGATGTGCTCGAAGTGGCACTGGTGCAGTTCGCCGTACTCTATCGCTCTGGCTGGAAAGCCCAGATGTCGACGCGTTCGGGGGATTTCGTCACCCTGCGCACGCTGCGCGGGGATGTCGGCAACGATGCCTGCCGCTTCTTTTATGTCCTGCGCAAATCGGACCAGCACCTTGATTTCGACCTCGATCTGGCCAAGAGCCAGTCGAACGACAACCCGGTCTATTACATTCAGTATGCGCACGCCCGCGTCTGTTCGGTGCTGGCCCTGTGGGGGGGCGAACAGGAAGGACTCACCGCCGCCGACCTCGTCCGCCTGGAAAACCCGTACGAACTTGCCCTGGCGGCCAGACTGGGCGAGTTCCCGGAGGTCGTTGAAACGGCCGCAAGCGAGCTGGCACCGCATCTGGTCGCTTTTTACCTCAAGGAGCTGGCCGCCGAGTTTCACAGCTACTACAATGCCGAGCGGATTTTGGTTGACGATCCGGCGTTACGGGATGCACGTGTGGCACTGGCGGCTGCCGTCAGACAGGTGATCCATAATGGGATGGCGATTCTGGGTGTCAGTTGCCCCGAGTCGATGTAATCGGAGAACCGAGAACTTCCATGAGTCTTGACATGAAACCCCGCAAAGCGCCGCCTGCCAGGAAATCGGGAGGAGGCACCCTGCTCGGCCTGTTCATTGGCCTGGTCATCGGCGTCATCGGCGTGGCCAGCGTGGTCTGGTATATCAACAAGGCGCCGCTGCCTTTCACCACCACCGGTCAGCAACCCAAGCTGCCGCCACCCGTTGCCGGCAAGCCACCGGCAGCCATCACGCCCGAAGTGCCGCCGGTCGCCTCGGCGCCGGTGGCATTGCCCGGCAAGCCGGGTGACCCGGTCACCGACAAACCGCGTTTCGATTTCTACAAGATCCTGCCCGGCAAGGCAGAGGCGATCCCCGATCCCAAACCCGAGGAAGCCAAACCAGCGGAAGCCAAGCCGGTGGTCGCCAGACCGACTGAGACCAAACCGATCGAGACCAAACCGATCGAGACCAAACCGGTCGAAACCAAACCGGTCGAAACCAAACCGGTTGAAGCAAAACCGACCGAGAGCAAAGCCGCTACCAGCAAGGCCGAGAGCAAGGCCGAGAGCAAGGCGACTGACAGTGCCAGGAGCAGGACCGAGAATGCCCTCAAGGAACCGCTCTATCTGCAGGCTGGCTCGTTCCAGAGCGCGCATGAGGCTGACAACCAGAAGGCACGTCTGGCGTTGATTGGAACCGAGGCGCAGATTCAGCAGGTGATGCTGCAAGACAAAGTGTGGTATCGCGTTCGCATTGGGCCGTACCATAAAATCGACGATGTGAACCATTTGCGTGCCGACCTCGCCAGGCAGGGCATCGACGCCAATGTGGTCAGGAAAGACTGAGAGAGGAGACAAAACCCATGCATCAAGGTCGTAGCGGATGGTTGCTTGCCATTACCCTGGCCATGCTGGCAGTGGTCCTGCCGGTGCGGGCCGAACTTGTGGTCGGTCGCGACTACGTACCGATCATCCCGGCACAGATGACCGATACGCCGGCAAAGATCGAAGTGATCGAGTTCTTCTCATACGGTTGTCCGCACTGTAGCGATTTCCATCCGATTGTCGGCAAATGGGCGGCCACATTGCCGAGCGACGTGACCTTCAAACGCGTGCCGGTCACCTTTGGACGTCCTCCGTGGGCCAGTCTGGCGCGACTTTTTTATGCGCTGGAGACCACTGGCGACCTGGCCAGGCTGGACAGCGCGGTTTTCGATGCCCTGCACAAGGCGGGCAGCAAGCTCTACGACGACAAGAGCATTATCGCCTGGGTGACCACGCAGGGTATTGACGCCAAAAGGTTCACCGAAGCCTACAACTCCTTCGCCGTCGTCAGCAAGGCCAAGCGCGCCGATCAGCTGGTGCAGACCTACAAGATCCAGGGCGTTCCGGCCATGACCGTCGACGGCAAGTACCTGGTGACCGGCAAGGAACTCAAGGGGCTGGCTGAACTGCCGGCGCTTACCGAACAGGTGATCGGCATGGCGCGCAGCGATCGCAAGAAAAAGTAGCGGCTTTAGTCTCACAACCCCCGCGGCGCCATTCTCCGACAAGCCCTTGCGCTGCCGGCAACGGAACACTGCCGGCGACTCGTTTCCAGTCTGGCTTCCCGCATGCTCAGGGTTTTCATCACCGGCGCCTCGTCCGGAATCGGTTGGGCACTGGCCGAATACTACGCAGCGCAGGGCGCACGACTCGGGCTGTCTGCGCGCCGGGCCGAGCCTTTGCTGCGCCTTTCCGCACGCTGGCCCGGCCAGGTCCGCTGCTACCCGCTCGACGTCACCGACGCTGCGGCATTGCGTGCCGCTGGCGAAGATTTCATCGCGGCACTCGGTGTTCCCGACCTCGTGATCGCCAACGCGGGCATTTCGGCCGGCACCCTGAGTGAATTCGCCGTCGATCTTGAAGTCATCCGGCGGGTCATGGACGTCAATTTCTTCGGCATGGCCGCCACCTTTTCACCGTTCATCGGTGCCATGCGGCAAGCGGGATACGGGCGGCTGGTCGGCATCGCCTCGGTCGCAGGAATCCGCGGCCTGCCTGGTGCAGAGGCCTACTGCGCGTCGAAAGCCGCAGCGATCAGCTATCTCGAAAGCCTGCGTGTCGAATTGTGCGACACGGGGGTGAAGGTGCTCACCCTTTGCCCCGGTTACATCAATACCCCGATGACCGCCGCCAATCCTTTCCCGATGCCTTTCCTGATGTCGGCCGACGAAGCCGCGCGGCGCTTTGCGCGAGCGATCGAACGAGGCGGCAGCTATCATGTCATTCCCTGGCAAATGGGCCTGGTGGCCAAGGTTCTGCGCCTGCTGCCCAACGCTCTTTACGATCGCCTGTTCGCCGTCGCGCCGCGCAAACCGCGGCAAGCACCGTAGCCGTAGTAAAAGTGGTCGGCGACGCACGAATCTCCCCGCCCTACTCGCGCCAGATCGGGCCCCGGTATTCTCCCGATCAGACCGGCCATTTTTGATCGCCATATCGCTCTCGCTTCTCGTGCAATACTCTTGCCCCTGAAGGTCACAAATGCGAATATTGCCGACTGCCAATTTCGGCGCTCGCTGATTCCTTCGAAAAACTGCTCATGCACTCAATCCAACACGGCATCAACATTGAAGCGCTGCTGGCGCATGTGCCGCTGTTCAACGGGCTGGATAAAGAAGAAATCGCACGCCTTGCGCGCGGCACACGTGAAATCACCGCTTCGCGCGGGGACATCCTGTTTCACAAGGGAGATACCCCGACCGGGTTCTACCTGCTGGTTTATGGCCAGGTGAAACTGGCATTCACCTCGCCGCAAGGCGGGGAAAAAGTCATCGACATCATCGGGCAGGGTCAGACCTTCGGTGAGGCCGTGATGTTCGCGGACAGATCGTTCGTGGTCTATGCGCAGGCACTGGCCGACTCGCTGCTGCTGCACATCTCGAAGACGGCGATTCTCGACGAACTCGACGCGGACCCGAAGTTTGGCCGCAAGATGATTGCCGGACTCTCGATGCGTCTGCACCACCTGGTCAGAGACGTGGAATCGTATTCGCTGTGTTCGGGCCGTCAGCGCATCATCGCTTATCTGCTGCTGGACATTTCCGGCGGAGGAGGCAAGGGAATCACCGTGACCTTGCCGCCCAACAAGGGCGTCATTGCCTCGCGCCTCAACCTGACGCAGGAGCACTTCTCGCGTATCCTGCACGAGCTCTCGGAGAAAGGGCTGATTGTCGTTGATGGGCGAAGGATCCACATTCCCGATGTCGAGAAACTGCGTATGCATGATTCCTGAAAACTGCGGCACCTAGCACCTACATCCCCCTACGAGGAGAGAAAAAGAAATGGCAATCGAAACCGAGATCAAGCTGAGCCTGCCGGCAAGCGCTGCCCGGCGAGTACCTGCACACGCGCTGCTGGCCAACAGCCAGCCGCTCCGACAGAAGCTGGTCAATACCTACTATGACACGCCTGACCGGCGTTTGCAGCGCAAACGTCTCGCCGTGCGTTACCGCTGCAAGGACTCGACATGGCTGCTGACCGTCAAGAGTGACGCGGCCTCGCCCGGTGGACTGGCGCAACGCCGCGAATGGGAGGCGCCCGGTCAACCTGGCGAATTCGATTTTTCCCATGTGGACAACCCCAAGCTTCGCCGCTTTCTCGAAGCGGCGATCCCTGAACTGGCGCCGGTTTTCAGCACCGATTTCACCCGCAGCTTCTGGCTGCTGACGCCGCAGGAGGGGACTCGCATCGAGGTCGCCCTCGACCGCGGCAAGATCGTCGCCGGCGACCGTCAGGAAGCGATCTGCGAAGTCGAGCTTGAACTGCTCGCAGGGAAGGTTGCCGACCTTTTCGACACCGCCCTTTCCTTGCAGAAGGATCTGCCGCTGCATCCCGAGAGTGCCAGCAAGGCCGAGCGCGGCTATCGGCTGGCCGACGAAACCTCGCTGACACCGGCCAAGGCTGCCGACGCGGCGCTGACCATGGGGATGACCAGCATCGCCGTTTTCCGCAGTACCCTCTTCTCGTGTCTGGCACAACTCCAGGGCAACGAGCGTGGGTTGCGCGAGACCAACGCGCCCGAATTCGTCCACCAGGCACGCGTCGCCATGCGCCGCCTGCGTTCGGCGATCCGGCTCTGGCGGCCTTTGTTGCCGGAAGAATACGTCAGCAACTTCGACCCCCGTTGGCGGACCCTGGCCAATCAACTGGGCGACACCCGCAACTGGGATGTCTTCATCACCGAAATCCTGCCGCCGATCAACCAGGCATTTCCCGATCATGCCGACCTGCACCGGCTTACCAGCCAGGCCAACAGCCACCTGACTGCCTGTCGCAAGACGGCGCGGGCGGCCATGACCGCGCCCACCTATTCGCAGTTGCTGCTCGAATTCACTGCCGCCACCGTTGCCCTTCCGGAAAGCAAGAAGCCGCCAATCACCGCCTTTGCACCGCGCTCCTTGAACAAGCGCGCCAAACGCGTCGCCGAACTGGCGACTGAAACCAAGGATGCGGATCCCGAAGCCCGGCATGCCCTGCGTGTCGCCTTGAAGCGGCTGCGTTACGCGCTCGAGTTCTTCGCCCCGCTGTTTCCGGCACGGCGCATTCAGCGCTATCAGCAGAATGCCACCGGACTGCTCGACCTGCTCGGCCGGATGAACGACACCACCGTCGCCGAACAGCTTGCCGTGCAGGCTCTGCCCGGTCACCACAGCGACCTGGTCCGCGCTTGGCTGGCTGGACGCAACGACCTGATGCTCAGTCAACTCGACTCGCTGCTGACCAAGTTTCTCAGCCACCCGCCACCTTGGGAGCACGGCTGAAGTCAGGGAGGGCAACCCTCCGCAGAATCGTCGTCCTCGTGCTGATCGTGCTCGGCCTGTCGGCAGCCCAGGCGGCAGACTTGCCGCCGGCCGTCAGTCAGGCGCTGCAGGAAGCCGGCATCCCCGCGCGCTCGGTCGCCATTGTCGTGCAGGCGGTCGATGGTGGCCCGCCGCTGCTTGCTCATCACCCGCGGCAGGCCATGAACCCGGCCTCGGCCATGAAGCTGCTGACCACTTACGCCGCCCTCGAACTGCTCGGGCCGGCGCATACCTGGCGCACCGAGGTGCTCGCCGAATCTGCCCCGGCCAACGGCCGACTCGATGGCCACCTCTATCTGCGCGGCAGCGGCGATCCCAAACTCGGTCTCGAACAGTTCTGGCTGCTGCTTCGGCAACTGCGCGCGCGTGGCGTGACCGAAATCGCTGGCGACCTGGTTCTGGATCGCAGCGCTTTCGCAGTTCCGCCACACGATCCGGGCGAATTCGACAAGGAGCCGCTGCGACCGTACAACGCCGGTCCGGACGCGCTGCTGGTGAACCTCAAGAGCGTCCGCCTGACGCTGTTGCCGGAGCCGGCGCGCCAGGCGGTCAAGGTGATCGCCGAAACGCCGAGCGAAGGCCTGCGCATCGACAATCGCCTGAGCCTCGGCAACGAGGCCTGCGGCGACTGGCGCGAACAGATCAGGCCAGTGGTCAATGGCCAGAGCATCGAACTGGGGGGTCGTTTTCCGGCCGCCTGCGGCGAAAAGGCGCTACACCTGGCACCCTGGGCTGCCGACCTGCAGGTCGAGGGTCTGTTCCGGGCTCTGTGGCGCGAACTCGGCGGCAGTTTCAGCGGCCGTGTCCGCGAAGGCCATGTGCCGGCCAGTGCGCGCATGCTGGCGGTGCAGGAGTCACCGGCGCTCGGCGAGGTGATTCGCGACATCAACAAGTTCAGTAACAACGTGATGGCGCGCCAACTGTTCCTGACCCTCGACAGCGAGCGCCCGGCGACGGCCGTGGGCGCGCGCCGTCAGATCGTCGGCTGGCTGCAGGCGAAGGGGCTGCACCTGCCCGAACTGGTGCTCGACAACGGCTCCGGCCTGTCGCGCAGCGAGCGCATCTCGGCCGCCAGCCTGGCCGCCTTGCTGCGCGCTGCCTGGCACAGTCCGGTGATGCCCGAGCTTATCGCCTCATTGCCGATCGCCGGCGTCGACGGCACTTTGCGCAAGCGTTTCAATGAGGGATTGGCGTCCGGGCGCGCGCACCTGAAGACCGGTTATCTCGAAGGGGTTCGGGCACTGGCCGGTTTCCTGCTCGACCACAGCGGCAAGCGCTGGATCGTCGTCTGTCTGATCAACGACCCGCAAGCCAGACTCGGCAAGCCGGCAATCGATGCCCTGCTGCTCTGGGTGGCGAAGCGCTGAGCACCTCCTCCTCAGCACCGGCAGGCGTGACGTGCAAAGGCTTCGAACTGCGTCGCCGGCAGCGGTTCGCTGAACAGATGGCCCTGTGCCTGATCGCAGCCCTTGGCATGCAGGAAGGACAGTTGCTCCTCGCTTTCGACCCCTTCAGCGATGGCCTGCAGGCCGAGGCTGTGCGCCAGGCTGATAATCGCCACAATGATTGCCTCATCATCCGGATCGGCAGCCAGATCGGCGACAAACGAGCGATCGATCTTGAGCTTGTGGGCCTGAAAACGCTTGAGGTAGCTCATTGAGGAATAGTCGGTACCGAAGTCGTCGATCGAGATGCGCACCCCGCGCGCGCGCAGCTTGTCCATCAGCTTGACCGCCGCCAGCGGGTTGTCCATGGCCACGCTCTCGGTCAACTCCAGCTCGAGAAACTGCGCCGACAGACCTTCCTCGTCGAGGATTCGTGACACCACCTCGGCCAGATTCGCCTGTCGAAACTGCACTGCCGAGAGGTTGACGGCAACGGTCAGCAGCGGCAGGCCGGCTTGTCGCCAGAGACGCATCTGGCGAACTGCATCGCGCAGGACCCATTCGCCAATCGGCAGAATCAGCCCGGACTCTTCGGCAATCGGAATGAACTCGGCCGGCGGGACCCTCCCCAGTTCGGGATGCTGCCAGCGCAGCAGCGCTTCGGCCCCGACCAGACGACGCGCGGCGATCATGAACTGCGGCTGGAAATGCAGGCTCAGCTCTCCATGTTCGAGCGCGCGCCGCAGGTCGTTTTCGATTTGCAGGGTGCGTGTCGATCGTTCCTGCATCTCGGGGGTAAAGAAGCAATAGGCATTGCGGCCGTGCTGCTTGGCGCGATACATTGCCGTATCCGCGCACATCGACAGGGTTTCGAAGCATTCGCCATCGGCCGGATACATGGCAATCCCCAGCGACACCGTGCAGCTCAGTTCATGCTGTTCGATGCGATAAGAGGGTGCGGTGACTTCGAGCAGTTTGCTTGCCACGTGCGCGGCGCCGGTGGCGTCGGTATTCGGCAAGACGAGGATGAATTCGTCGCCACCCAGACGGGAAATGGTATCTTCCGCGCGGACGGCGCCGATCAGACGCCTGGCGAGCTGAACCAGGATCTCGTCGCCAATCCGGTGTCCGAGCGAATCATTGACGTTCTTGAAGCGGTCGAGGTCGAGGAACATCAGTGCCAGAGACTCGCGACCTCGCTGGGCGCGACTCAGATCATGCCTGACCCGCTCGGCGAGCAGGCTGCGGTTGGGCAGACCGGTCAGCGGGTCGAAGTGCGCCAGACGCTTGATGCTGGCCTCGGCTTCCTTTTGCTCGGTGATGTCGACCAGGGTGCCGAGGTAGCCGGCAATCTCTCCCTGCAGATTGTCCATCACCGTCACCGACAGGCGCACGCTGCGGCGGCAGCCGTCCTTGCGTATCACGGCCATTTCCCGCTCATCGACTTCGCGGTTGCTGCACGCCCTGGCGACCAGCGCGTCGAAACCGGCTTCAACCCGATATCCCAGGGTCTCGCTCAACACCGCAGCCAACGCCGCGATCTCGTCGCTGTCGTGAAAAAGGAGAGGGGTCACCTGGCCGATCACCTCGTCGGCCCGGTAGCCGAGGATCGTTTCAGCGCCCGGATTGAATACCGTGATCAGTCCATCAGGATCGGTGGCAACGATGCCGCAGGCGGCATGGGCGAGCACCGACGCCTTCAGCGCCTCGCTTTCCCGCAACGCCTGCTCCGCCTGCCGGCGTTCGGCGAGCAAGGCCGTGTTTTCCAGCGCGACCGCTGCGCTCGCCGCCAGACCTTGTAACAACTGCACATCGGTCTCGTCGAAACCGCCGGGCTTGTTGTGGATCTCGAAACAACCGAGCAGCTCGCCGTGGCGGCTGATGATCGGCATGTCGAGCAGGTTGTGGGAAGCCAGTGCCTGTTGAATCTCCGGGGTTATATAAGGATCGTCCTCGGCATCGTTGCTGAGATAAAACGTTCTGCTCTGTATGACCCGGCCCGGTACGCCATAACCGCTCGGGAAACGGTAGTCCATGGGCATCCACCGACCTGCGTGGTGGTACTCGCTGAAAACCATCTGTCCGTCGCAAAAGCGCGCCGCTGCTCCTGTCGTCGCGGCGGTGATTTTCAGGGCAGCGGCCACGAGTTGGCGCAGCACGAGCGGGATTTCCAGCTCGCTGTTGATTTCCTGACTGGCGGCCGACATCAGCGCCAGTTGCTCGCTGCGCCGCAGCAGCGCGGCCTCCGCCTGCTTGCGCCCGCTGATGTCCCGAGAGAGGACGATGAAGCGCGGCTCTTTGGCGGTCGCGGCAACCTTGCGGGCGACCGACAGTTCGAACCAGCAGCTTCCCTGCGCCAACTGCAACTCGAACTGGTGGCCCAGCGAGCGACCGGTCTCCTCCGCCTCGCGCAAGGCCGACAGGCAAATGGCCGCGGCAGCGGGCGGCAGCACCTCCGACACCAGCCTGCCGATCAGGCGATCAGGGGGGGCAGCCAACAGATCGGTACGCGGAGAATGGTAGTCATGGTAGCGACCATCGAGTCCCACTTCGAACATCAGATCGGGAACGGCATTGAGGGTGGCTTGGAGCTGGGCGGTGCGCTGTCGGACGACGCGCCGCAGGGTCAGCACCCAGATCAACAGCAGACCACCGATCAACGAGCCGACCAGCAGGGCGTAGCCAAGATAGCGCGCAAAGGGGGACAGGATCAGCGGGGTTCCCATCCATTTCTGACGCAGTGCCCGCTCTTCGTCGGGAGAAATGCTGGCAAAACCCTTCTGCAGCAGTGCCAGAGTGGCGCTATCGCCTTTCTGCACGGCCCGGTGGAACTCCCCCGTATACAAGATGAAAGCCTTGTTGAACAGATGTTCGGCGTGATTCAGGTAAAGCAGGTAGTTGGCGGGCGGCTCGTCGAGACAGAACACCCGGACTTTTCCTTCCACGGCCCCGCGCACCAGCGCCTCGTAACTGGCGAACGTCTGCAGCGTGCTGATGCCAAGGCTGGTCAGCTTCGTGGCACAGGCGTCTCCAGCCTTCACGCCGACCAGAAAACCCTGCAGGGTCATGGCATCGACGATACCGCCGATGCTGGCATGGGTGAAGATCGACACCGGGATCGTTTCGTAAGGCGGCGAAAAATCGAGTGTGCGCTCGCGTTCCGGAGTCCGGAAGACGGTATCGATGACGGCCGCCTGCTGCCGGCTCATGCGTTGCTGTGCGGTCGCCCAGTCGCTTCCCTGCAGGTCGACAGGCACCTCGGTCTTCTTTTCCCATAGCCTCCAGCGATCGACCAGGTAACCCGTGAGAGTGCCGCCGGCATCGCGAAACACATAGGGCGGATAGTTGTCGTCGATGACCACGGCCAGCGCAGCGGCGCTGCCGGCAGCGCCGCAAATTGGCCACAGCGTCGCCAGCGTGAGGAACAGGAGGTGACCGCTACGCACCAAACTCGACCAAACTGCGCAGCGCCGACAATCCGGCAAGCTCAACTGTCCCCGATCGGTCGCCGGTCTGCCAGCGCGAGCCAGCCGCGAATGACACGATAGGCGACCCACAGACCGAGGATCACGATCAATATCCAGGCGATCGGAATACCGATGAGGGTGATGATCAGCAGGCCGTAGACCAGCAGCCAGAGCAGCGTGAACCAGAAGGTCCGGATTTGCCAGCGATAGTGGCTGTAGAGCCAGGTGCCCGAGACCTCGGCGCGCTTGAGGTAATTGAGAACGACGGCAATCAGCGATGGCAGCCCGAAGACAAAAGCACCGGCGACCGTCGCCGCGCCGGTGACTCCAACCACTACGGCCAGTGCGTGCAGGCCGTAGATGACATGGCACCAGGCGCGCGCACCATCGATATTCTTTTCGGGAATCAGGTCATTGTTCACTTTGCTCTCCAGTTTTGGCTGCCCCGGCCGAGCGGAGCACGGGCACTTACAGATCTAGCTCGTTCCACAACGCGTCGACGCGCCGTTTCACGGCAGCATCCATGACGATCGGTGTTCCCCACTCGCGAGTGGTTTCGCCAGGCCACTTGTGGGTGGCGTCGATTCCCATCTTGCTGCCAAGACCGGCGACCGGGCTGGCAAAGTCGAGATAGTCGATGGGCGTATTTTCGGCGATCAGGGTGTCGCGCGCCGCATCGACGCGTGTGGTCATCGCCCAGATCACTTCCTTCCAGTCGCGGATATCGACATCGTCGTCCACCACGATGATGAACTTGGTATACATGAACTGGCGCAGGAAACTCCAGATTCCGAACATCACGCGTTTGGCGTGCCCCGGATATTGCTTCCGGATGCTGACCGTCGCCAGGCGATACGAGCAGCCTTCCGGTGGCAGGTAGAAATCGACGATCTCGGGAAACTGCTTCTGCAACAGCGGTACGAACACTTCGTTGAGCGCCACGCCGAGCATCGCCGGTTCGTCCGGTGGCTTGCCGGTATAGGTGCTGTGGTAGATCGCTTGCCGGCGCATCGTGATGCGCTCGATGGTGAACACCGGGAAGCGCGCCTGCTCGTTGTAATAGCCGGTATGGTCGCCATAGGGTCCTTCGAGCGCGCTTTCGGCCGGATCGATGAATCCTTCGAGAACGATCTCGGCGGTCGCCGGCACCTGCAGATCGGAGCCCAGGCACTTCACCACGTCAGTCCTGGCCCCGCGCAGCAGACCGGCAAACTGGTATTCGGAGAGACTGTCCGGCACCGGTGTCACGGCTGCGAGAATCGTTGCCGGATCGGCGCCCAGCACCACTGCGACCGGGAAAGGCTGGCCCGGTTGCTGCAGGCAGTGCTCGCGAAAATCGAGTGCGCCGCCGCGATGCGCCAGCCAGCGCATGATCACCCGGTTGCTCCCGATCACCTGCTGGCGATAGATGCCCAGGTTCTGGCGACTCTTGTGCGGCCCGCGCGTCACGGTCAGCCCCCAGGTGATCAACGGCGCTGCGTCACCCGGCCAGCAGAACTGGATCGGCAGACGCGACAGATCGACGTCTCTACCTTCCCAGACGAGTTCCTGACAAGGCGCCGAAGAGCGCACGCGCGGCGCCATGTTGAGCACCTGCCGGAGAACCGGCAGCTTGTCCCAGGCATCCTTGAGCCCCTTCGGCGGTTCCGGCTCCTTGAGGTAGGCGAGCAGCTTGCCGACCTCGCGTAAGGCCCGTACCGAGTCCTGCCCCATGCCCAGCGCGACTCGCCGCGGGGTGCCGAAGAGATTGGCCAGTACCGGCATGGCATGTCCCCGGGGATTCTCGAAGAGTAGCGCCGGTCCGCCGGCACGCAGCACGCGATCGCAAATCTCGGTGATCTCCAGATGCGTGTCTACTGCGACGCCGATGCGCCTGAGTTCGCCAAGGCTTTCCAGTTGCGCGATGAATTCGCGCAGGTCGTGATATTTCATCGTCCGGAGGGCTATCTGAGGCGATAGGAGGCGTGGCAGCCGACACAGGCCGTGGTCAGCGATGGCAGTGCGGCAATGGTTTTGTCGCGGTCAGCGCTGGCAGCGATGCGGGCAAATTCGCTGGCTGCCTGATGCCCGTCGATGCCGATGCGGTGCATCGCCGGGGGCATGTGCGGCCCAGGACGCGCGTCGAAAGGCTGGCTGCGATGTTTTCCCATGGCCGAGACGCCGAGTTCCTTTTCGGCAAGTTCGCCAGCCTCCTTCAGTTTACCGGTCGCGACCAGGCCAAGAATTTCGTTCAGGGCGAGCAGGCTGGCACGCATTTCGGCACGCAGATTGGCTTCTGCCGGTCCCGGCATCGGTGCCAGCTGGCGAGTGTCTTCGGCCGCCTGCAAGGTGCCTGTCAGTAGCAGGAGTGCGAAGAACAGGGGGGTCTTCATCCGTGGATTCCTTTGCTGGCCAGAAAATCGAGGGCAATCCCGGCGAAGACGCTGGCACCCAGCCAGTTGTTGTGCCGGAAAGCCGTGAAGCAGCGCTGCGGATCGCGCTCGCGGATCAGCGTGTAGTGATAAGCGGCGAGCGCCGCTGCGACCACCAATCCACCGTAAAACAGTGCTCCGAGGCCGATTCGGTAACCAAGTGCAGCGATCAGCCCGAGAGCGAGTGCGTAACAGATCATCACTGCCGCTACATCGCCGCGCCCAAAGGTGATCGCCGAACTGCGAATCCCGATTTTCAGATCATCGGCCCGGTCGACCAGTGCGTATTCGGTATCGTAGGCGATCGCCCAGAAGACGTTGGCCAGCAGCAGCCACCAAGCTTCCACCGGCACCCTGCCGAGTTGGGCCGCATAAGCCATCGGAATGCCGAAACCGAAAGCGACACCGAGATAGGCCTGCGGCACGGCGAGAAAGCGCTTGGTGAAGGGATAGCTGGCAGCGAGAAACAGTGCTGCCACACAGAGGCCGGCCAGCAGCCGGCTAAAGAGCGGCAGCACCAGGGTGAAAGCGGCCGCAACCAGTACCAGAAACAGCAGCCAGGCCTCGCCGGTCGAGACCCTGCCGGTGGCCAGTGGACGTTCGCGGGTACGCGCCACATGCGGATCGAAATTGCGGTCGGCCAGATCGTTGATCACACAACCGGCCGAACGCATCAGCACCGTCCCGAGAACGAAGATCCAGACCACCAGCCAGTTCGGCCTGCCCAGTGCCGACAGCCACAGCGCCCACAAGGTTGGCCAGAGCAGCAGCAGGATGCCGATCGGCTTGTCGAGGCGCATCAGTCGCTCGTAAAGGTCGATCCGTTCGCGCAATGTTTTGCCTGAAATGTTCATGCATCTCATTTTAACGGTCATCACGGCGCTAAGCATCCCCAATCATGATCCGCAACGTCTCCGGCTGCCACCGATCCGGGCGACTTTGCTCCCGGGGTTTGACGGAGTCTCGGGAAGAGTGCACTATTTCCCAGGGAAAGCGGTGCAGAACGGCCCGCTGCCTGTACTCCATCGCTTGAGCGCAGGGCCTCCTGTTTGATCGGATGGACCTTGCCAATCCATTTTCGATCGACGGACGGGCCACATTGATGACCAACGAGGTTCCAACATGAACAGTCACCGGAGCGAGGAGCATGACCTGCTGGCCGCCTCGTTTGCCCCGGAACCCGGCCAGGTCGACGCTGCACCGGCCGACGATCCATGGAAGGTGTTGCTGGTGGATGACCAGGAAGATGTGCATGCCGTCCTCCACCTGACCCTGCACAATGTGCTGATCGAAGACCGTCGGCTGCTCCTGCTCGATGCCCTGTCGGTCGGCGAGGCAAGGGCGGCGATCGTTGCCCACCCGGACATTGCCCTGATCCTGCTGGATGTGGTGATGGAGTCCGACCAGGCCGGCCTGGAGCTGGTGCGCCACATTCGCGATGAGTTGCGCAACCGCAGCGTCCAGATCGTCCTGATCACCGGTCAGCCGGGCTATGCACCGCAGCGGGAGGTGATCAGCGGCTATGAGATCGATGGCTATCGGCTCAAGTCGGAACTGAGCGCCAACCAAATCTTCGTGCAGGTCTATTCCGCCATCCGCACCTATCGGCTGATGCGCGAACATGAGATCCTGCAGCAGAACCTCGAGCAGAAGGTGAATCAGCTCAAACGCTCGAATGCCGAACTGGAGCAGTTCAGTTACGCCATTTCACATGACCTGCGCCAGCCCTTGCGAATGATTTCGAGTTATATGCAACTGCTCGGGATCAGCTTCGCCGACCAACTCGGCAGCGAGCAGCGTGCCTACTTCAATTTTGCCATCAACGGCGCCAAGCGCCTTGACCGGATGCTCGTCGACCTGCTCGAGTACTCGCGCGTCGGTCGCCTGGGCGAGCCGCCGGAGTGGCTCGAAAGCCGGTTGATCCTCGATGACGCGCTACTCTTCCTGCAACCGGCACTTCTCGAAGCACAGGCGACCGTGCGCATTGGCGGTCACTGGCCGCGTGTCTTTGTCAGCCCCGACGAGATTTTGCGGCTATTGCAGAACCTGATCGGCAACGCGGCCAAATTCCGGAATGTCGACCGGGCACTGGAGATCTCGGTCTCCAGCAAGGTATCCGCGGGGAACTGGTGCATTGCTATTGCCGACAACGGCATCGGCATTGATCCTGGGCAGATCTCCCGGCTTTTTCAGGTTTTCCAGCGCTTGCACAGTCGCGCCGTTGTTGACGGCAGTGGTGTCGGGCTGGCCCTGTGCCGAAAGATCGCCGAGCATCATGGTGGGCGAATC
The DNA here is from genome assembly GCA_002425405.1 of Candidatus Accumulibacter vicinus. Taxonomy (GTDB): domain Bacteria; phylum Pseudomonadota; class Gammaproteobacteria; order Burkholderiales; family Rhodocyclaceae; genus Accumulibacter; species Accumulibacter vicinus. The sequence goes on along the minus strand of DIME01000181.1, from coordinate 20,878 downwards.
TGGGCCGAATCGGCGGGAGAAGGGCTGGGGAGTCGCTTCTGTGTGTCGCTGCCCTTGCCGCCGGAGAACGCATGACACCGCCCGGGCCTATCTGCAGTCCGCGTCGGCCAGGGTCAGAAAAAGCCGGCGGCAAGCTGCTCTCACGGCCGGAGCATATGGCCGTCCTGGTATTCGTCTCTTCGGTGGTTCTGGCGACGGGGCTGATCTGGCGCCTGGAGTCGTACCGCCTGCACCAGGCACGCCACCAGGCGGCCATTCTGGCCAACGAGCGAGCCTACACGATCCAGACCAGCATCGATCATGTGCTGTCTGCGACCTATGCCCTGGCAGCCATGTTGCAGCAAGGCAAGGGAGTAATCCCCGATTTCGAGCGAACGGCAGGCTGGCTGCTGCGCTTTTACCCTGGCGCTGCGGCGCTGCAACTGGCTCCCGGCGGTGTCATCCGGCAGGTGGTGCCGCTGGCGGGCAACGAGCAGGCGATTGGCCACGATCTGCTGCACGATCCAGAGCGCGACAAGGAAGCCCTGCTCGCCCGCGACAGCGGTCAGCTGATGCTGGCCGGCCCTTTCGATCTGCGTCAGGGGGGGCGGGGGATGGTCGGTCGTTTGCCGGTGTTTCTCGACCAGGAGCAGGGCCAGGGAACGTTCTGGGGTTTCGCGATCGTCCTGATCACTTTTCCCGCAGCGTTGGCACCCGCACAGTTGCACGAGCTGCCGGAGCGTGGTTATGCCTATGAACTGTCGCGCCGGCATCCGGACAGTGGCGACAAACAGGTGATCAGCGCGTCGACGATCGCGCCGTTTGATCCGGTGAACAGAAAGCATGGTCGCAGCGAACGGCCCTTGCGGATCGACATCAGCGGCGAGCGACTCGGCAAGTCGGTGCGATACGCCATCAGTGACAACGGTCCGGGTGTCGAAGAGGAGTATCGTCGTCGCGTTTTCCGTATCTTTGAACGACTGTCGTCGAGCAGCGCAGGAACTGGCGTGGGTCTGGCCATTCTGCGCCGTATCAGCGAAAGTGCCGGTGGCCATGCCTGGCTCGAAGAGACCCCTGGTGGCGGTTGTCGACTGGTTCTGGAATTGCCGGCAGGCGACCAGCCGCCTCCACCGGCGGACAGCGCGGTCTGACGGTCATGGTTGCAGCGACCGGTAAATTCGATACAACGTCAAACATGAGCCAAACGGTACAGCCCTTGGTGATCCTGATGGCCGAAGACGAGCCGGCCGATGCCTATCTGCTCAAGCTGGCATTGGGCGAAAGCGGCATTGCGGCCGATGTGCAGCATGTCGTCGATGGTCGCGAGGCGCTCGAGTATCTGCGGCGCCAGGGGCCGCGTTTCGCCCAGGCAAGCCGCCCTGATCTGATTCTGATCGATCTCAACATGCCGCGGATGGACGGCCGGGAGTTCCTTGCCGTCGTCAAGGGAGAGGCTGATCTACGCGACATTCCGGTAGTCGTGCTGAGCACCTCGCAGGTTGAACGCGATGTGCTCGCTGCCTATCGTCTCGGTGCCGCCGGCTACATCACCAAATCGCCGGATGTCGATGTGTTCATCAACGACATCCGGCGCTTGCGCGATTACTGGGCTGCGCAGGCCCGCTGGCCAGATGGTCGATGAACGAGTCATGCCGAAGCCGTGCTGGGGGTGCTCAAGTTCAACTGCGCAAGGAGGTCTGGTTAAAGCTATGGCGCTTGCCGCACAATGGCGCTTCGATGATGGCTGAACAGAGCAAGACGGAGAACAATGGATGAGTGAGTCAGTTCGAAGGCGGATTTCGATTCTGGTGATCGAAGACGATCCCGGTGATCTGGGCCTGATCCAGGTGAATGTCCGCCTGGCCGGAATCAGACGTGTAGGCGACCAGGATCCGGTCGCCTGGGCGCCGACGCTTGCGCAAGGGGTCATCGCTGCCGCCGCCAGCAATCCGGATGTCATCCTGCTCGATTTGTCACTACCGGATTCCACGGGACTGAAGACGGTCGAGGCAATGCGAGCCGTGGCCCCCGAGGTGCCGATCATTGTTCTCACCGGTCAGGACAACCATCGACTTGCCGAAGAGGCACTGCAGGCCGGTGCGCAAGACTATCTGGTCAAGGGCCAGTTCCAGCACGATGCTCTCGGTCGTGCCATTCGGCATGCGCTGGTCCGCCAGAGACTCGAGTCCCGCCTCAGCCTTTTCCGGGCCGCACTCAATTCCGTTGCCAACGGCATTCTGATCACCGATATCCATTCGACGATCGAATGGGCCAACCCGGCGTTTACCCGCATGACCGGGTTCTCGCTGGCGGAAGCCATTGGTCGCCACCCCGGTGAAATGCTCAATTCCGGGAAGCAGGATCAGCAGTTCTACCAGCGGATGTGGGAAACCATTCTGGCCGGCCGGGTGTGGACTGGCGAACTGATCAACCGCCGCAAGGATGGGAGTCTCTATGCCGAAGCGCTGACCATCTCCCCGGTTACCGACAGCAACGGCAGGATTCAGCATTTCGTCGCCATCAAACAGGATATTTCCGAACGTAAGGCCAACGAGGAGCGCGTTCAGCATCTTGCTCACCATGACCAGTTGACCGACCTGCCGAACCGCAGCCTGCTCAGCGATCGCCTCTTCCAGGCTCTGGCGCAGGCCCGGCGGGATCGCGGTACAGTGGCCCTGATGTTTGTCGATCTCGATAGGTTCAAACCGGTCAACGACACCCTCGGCCATGACATCGGCGATCTCCTGCTCAAAGAGGTCGCGCTCCGTCTGCAGGCTTGCGTACCCAGAGACTCGGACACCGTTTCACGCCTCGGTGGTGATGAATTCGTCATTCTCCTGGCGCAAATCGAAAAGGCTGCCGATGCCGTGGTCGTGGCTGGAAAGCTGCTGACTGCTCTCAATCGCCCGTTCCTCATCGGTCCTCATCACATCAGCCTCTCGGGGAGCATTGGCATTGCGGTCTATCCGCAGCATGGCGAAGACGTTAACAAGTTGTTGAAAAATGCCGACATTGCCATGTACCACGCCAAGACGGCCGGCCGTAACTGCTACCGATTTTTTCGGGAAGTCACTGAAGCAACCGTGGTCTGACATGCCTGACACGCCGGCATTGATGGATGGCTGGGTGCAGATTGGCGGTGTCGTGCTGCTGCTGCTGTTTGTCTTCCTGATTCGCTGGTATCAGAAGCGGGTCGATGAGGTGCGTCGCCTGGGCAGCGATCTCGCCCGGCGCAGCAGGGAGTTGCAGGCACGTGCAGCCGAGTTCGAGCAGAACATCACCGAGAGAAGGGAAATGGAAGCCGCCCTGCATGAGCAGAAAGCGTTTTTCCGGCTGATCGCCGAGAGTATCGGCGAACATATTGCCGTCCTTGATCCGCAGGGGCGGCGCATGTACAACAGTCCTTCGTATCGGCAATTCTTCGGCGATGCGCGGCAACTGCCAGGGACCGATTCGTTTGCCGACGTCCATCCCGATGATCGCGAGCGGGTACGGCGGGTTTTCAACGAGACGGTGCAATCTGGCGTTGGGCAAGAGATCGAGTACCGCCTGATGCGACACGATGGCAGTATTCGGCACATGGCGTCGGCCGGCAAAGTGATCCAGGACAAGGACGGCCAGGCGATCCGCATTGTCGTGGTCGCGCACGACATCACGGATCGAAAGCAGGCGGAACAGTGGGAGCGAATCGCTGCGACCGCTTTCGAGTCGCAGCAGGGCATGTTCATCACCGACGCCGCCGGGGTGATCCTGCGGGTCAACCAGGCGTTCACCGAGATTACCGGCTACAGCGCCGAAGAATGTGTCGGCCAGACACCCAGGCTGCTCAGTTCCGGGCGCCACGACGCCGCTTTTTATACCGCGATGCACCAGAGTCTCGAACGCCAGGGTTCATGGCAAGGCGAGATCTGGAACCGGCGCAAGAACGCCGAGATCTTCCCGGAATGGCTGACGATTTCCGCCGTGACCGACAACGAGGGCCGAGTCACTCACTACGTTTCAACGCTGGCCGACATCAGCCTGCGCAAGGCCGCCCAGGAAGAAATCCAGAAACTGGCTTTTTATGATGCCCTGACTCGCCTGCCAAACCGCCGTCTACTGCAAGACCGCCTGCGGACGGCCATGGCTGCGAGCGCACGCAGTGGCCACCAGGGTGCCTTGCTGTTCATCGATCTTGACAATTTCAAGACGCTCAACGACACGCTCGGGCACGACATGGGGGACTGCCTGCTGCAGCAGGTCGCCAAGCGATTGTTGGCCTGCGTGCGCGACCGCGATACCGTCGCCCGTCTCGGTGGTGACGAGTTTGTGGTGATGCTCGCCGGTCTGGATAAGCGACCGCAGGAAGCGGCTACCCAGAGCCGGATCGTCGGGGAGAAGATCCTGGCAGCACTCAACCAACCCTACGACCTGGCCGGTTCCGAGTATCACAACACGCCGAGTGTCGGCATCACCCTGTTTGGTGGCCAGCAGGATGCGATCGAAGAACTGATGAAGCGGGCTGATCTGGCCATGTACGATGCCAAGGCGACCGGTCGCAATACCTTGCGCTTTTTCGACCCCCAGATGCAGGCCTTGGTTACCGCCAGGGTGGCTCTTGAAAGAGATCTTCGGGAAGCGCTGCAAAGGCAGGAGCTATTCCTTTGTTACCAGCCACAGATTGACCAGACTGGCCGCATTGTCGGTGCCGAGGCACTGGTTCGCTGGCGGCATCAGCAGCGCGGCCAGGTACTTCCCGCCGAGTTCATTCCTCTCGCCGAGGAAACCGGGTTGATCCTGCCGCTCGGCCTGTGGGTGCTCGAGACCGCCTGTGCGCAGACGACAGTCTGGGCGGCACAAGCAGGACGGGAAGAGTTTACGGTTTCGGTGAATGTCAGTGCGCGTCAGCTACGGCAGCCCAACTTTGTCGAACAGGTGCTGGGGGTGCTTGCGAGTACGGCAGCCAACCCGCGCAACCTCAAGCTGGAACTCACCGAGAGCATGTTGCTCGACAATGTCCATGAAATCATCGCCAAGATGACGGAGCTAAAAGAGCACGGTGTGGGCTTCTCTCTCGACGACTTCGGCACGGGTTATTCGTCATTGTCTTATCTGAAACGGCTGCCGATCGACCAGTTGAAGATCGACCAGTCGTTCGTGCGGGACCTGTTGGGCGATCCCAACGACGAAGCCATCGCACGGACCATCGTCGCCCTGGGCGGCAGCCTTGGCCTGGAGGTGATCGCCGAGGGCGTCGAGAGTGTCGAGCAGCGCAACGTTCTGGCGACGCAGGGTTGCCACACCTACCAGGGTTACCTGTTCAGCCGACCGCTGCCGCTTGCCGAGTTCGAAGTCTTTCTGCAGGCGCATTGACTGCTGGTCGATCAATCCGGTCGATGGGGAGTGGATGTTCTATGCACGCCAGTCCTATACATGAGAATGCTTTTCCCGTAGAATCCTTGGCTTGTCTTCCGGCATGTCAGGCTTTGCGAAATCTGCCGGAGCGTACAGATCTGGGGTTCGAGTGCGTATCTCGTTATCCGGCGGCGCAAGCCGCCGTTTCAGTTTAAAAGCCTCCGCAATGGGTGGTCCATGTCGCACCTGATGAATACCTATTCCCGCCTGCCGGTCGCCTTCAGCCATGGCCAGGGCAGTTGGTTGACTGGTAGCGATGGCAAGGTCTACCTCGACGCACTGGCGGGGATTGCCGTCAACACCCTGGGGCACAACCATCCGGCGCTGGTCTCGGCGATCGTGGCGCAAGCCGGGCGTCTGCTGCACTCGTCGAATCTCTATCGAATTCCGCAGCAGGAGCAGCTCGCCGACAAACTGGCCGCGCTGTCGGGGATGGACGAAGCCTTCTTCTGCAATTCGGGTTGTGAAGCCAACGAAGTGGCGATCAAACTGGCGCGTCTCTATGGTCACCAGCAGGGCATCGCTACGCCGGCAACGATCGTCATGGAGAAGGCTTTCCACGGCCGCACCATGGCGACCCTTTCGGCGACCGGCAACCGCAAGGCGCAGGCGGGTTTCGAGCCGCTGGTGTCGGGCTTTGTGCGGGTTCCCTACAACGATCTCGACGCGATTCGGGCAATTGCCCGATACAACAAGAACATCGTTGCGGTGATGCTGGAAATCGTCCAGGGCGAAGGTGGCGTCAACAGCGCCGACATTGATTTTCAGCGGGGTCTGCGGGCGCTTTGTGACGACCGGCAATGGCTGCTGATCTGCGACGAGGTGCAGTGCGGCATGGGTCGTACCGGGCGCTGGTTTGCGTTTCAGCATGCGGGCATTGGCCCGGATGTGGTGACCCTGGCCAAAGGTCTCGGCGGTGGCGTGCCGATCGGCGCCTGTCTGGTTGCCAGGCAGGCGAGCGGCCTGTTCAAGCCGGGTAATCATGGTTCGACCTTCGGCGGCAACCAGTTGGCGACGACCGCCGCCTTGACGACCATCGAAGTCATCGAGCAGGAAGGTCTGATCGACCACGCGCTGGCCGTCGGTACGGCCATCCGTGCAGGTCTGACGCACGCGCTGGCCGGCTGTCCAGGCCTGGTGAAGATCCGCGGCCAGGGGCTGATGATCGGTATCGAGCTCGATCGCCCCTGCGGCGAACTGGTGATGCGTGCTCTCGATGCCGGGTTGTTGATCAACGTCACTGCCGACAGGGTGGTACGTTTGTTGCCCCCGCTGACCTTCAGTACCGACGAGGCGCACGAGCTGGTGTCGCGACTGGCGAAGCTGATTCGCGATTTTCTCGAAATTCCCTAGAGAAGACCTCCATGAGCCGCATCAAACACTTTCTTCAGTTCAAGGACTTCACGCGTGCGGAGTTTGATCATCTCCTGGAGCGCGCGCGCTGGATCAAGGCCGAATTCAAGGCCTATCGCAAGTACTGGCCACTCAGCGACCGCACTCTGGTGATGATCTTCGAGAAGGCCAGCACCCGTACCCGCCTGTCGTTCGAAGCCGGCATGCAGCAACTCGGTGGCACGGCGATCTACCTCAACAGCCGCGACTCGCAGTTGCAGCGCGGCGAGTCGATCGAAGACGCGGCGCAAGTGATCTCGCGCATGAGCGACGTGGTGATGATCAGAACTTTCGAGCAGGCGATAATCGAGCGTTTTGCGGACCACTCGCGGGTGCCGGTGATCAATGGCTTGACCAACGAGTATCATCCTTGCCAGATCCTGGCCGACATTTTCACCTTCGTTGAGCATCGTGGTCCGATTCAGGGGAAAACCGTTGCCTGGATCGGCGATTCGAACAATGTCTGCAACACCTGGCTGCAGGCCGCCGAGGTGCTCGATTTCAAGGTACAGGTATCGACGCCGCCGGGCTACGAGGTGGCTGCCGACCGGGCCGGCCTGCATGGCAGCGATCACTTCGAACAATTCGCCGATCCGATGGACGCCGCACGCCTGGCCGATCTGGTGACCACCGATGTGTGGACCTCGATGGGTTTCGAGGCCGAGAACGAAGCGCGTCGGCGCGCCTTCGCCGCCTGGCAGGTCGATACCGAGATGATGCGCGTCGCGCGTCCCGAGGCGCTGTTCATGCACTGTCTGCCGGTGCATCGCGGCGAAGAGGTCGCTGCAGCAGTCATTGATGGGCCACGCAGCGTCGTCTGGGACGAGGCCGAGAACCGCATGCATACGCAGAAGGCATTGCTGGAGTATCTGGTGCTGGGCAGCGATGCTTCGAAAATCAATTCAAGCAGGGAGCAGTCATGAGCGACATCAGGAAAGCCGTCCTCGCCTATTCGGGTGGACTCGACACCTCAGTGATCCTGAAATGGTTGCAGGACACCTATCGCTGCGAGGTCGTGACCTTCACGGCCGACCTCGGGCAGGGCGACGAACTGGAGGCGGCGCGTCCGAAAGCGCTGCAGTTCGGCATTGCACCGGAGAATATCTACATCGAGAACCTGCGCGAGGAGTTCGTTCGTGACTACGTCTTTCCGATGTTCCGCGCCAACACCCTTTATGAAGGCGAGTATCTGCTCGGCACCTCGATTGCGCGGCCGCTGATCGCCAAACGAATGATCGAAATCGCCAACCTGACCGGCGCCGAAGCGGTGGCACACGGCGCGACCGGTAAGGGCAATGACCAGGTTCGTTTTGAACTGGGCGCCTACGCGCTGCGTCCGGATATCCGGATCATTGCGCCGTGGCGCGAGTGGGATCTGCTGTCGCGCGAGAAACTGCTGGCGTATGCCGAGCGCCATGGCATACCGGTTGAGATGAAGCACCGGCAGGGCGGTTCGCCGTATTCGATGGACGCCAACCTGCTGCACATCAGTTATGAAGGTCGCCATCTCGAAGACCCGGCAGCCGAAGCCGAGGAATCGATGTGGCGCTGGACGGTGTCGCCGGAAGCGGCGCCCGACGCTGCCGAGTATCTCGATCTCGAGTTCGAGAAGGGCGATCTGGTGGCGATCAACGGCCGGCGCATGCCGGCGGATGCGCTGCTCGAATTGCTTAACCAGCTCGGCGGCAAGCACGGCATCGGCCGCATCGACCTGGTCGAGAACCGTTACGTCGGCATGAAGTCGCGTGGCTGCTACGAGACTCCCGGCGGCACGATCCTGCTACCGGCGCACCGGGCGATCGAATCGATCACCCTCGACCGCGAAGTCGCGCATCTCAAGGATGACCTGATGCCGCGTTACGCCAGCCTGATCTACAACGGTTACTGGTGGAGTCCGGAGCGGCTGGCGCTGCAGACGCTGATCGATCATACGCAGAAGTCGGTGAATGGCTGGGTGCGGGTCAAGCTCTACAAGGGCAACGTCATCGTCGTCGGCCGCGATTCGAAGACCGATTCGCTGTTCGATCCAACCATCGCCACTTTCGAGGACGATGCCGGTGCCTACGACCAGAAGGACGCCGGTGGTTTCATCAAACTGAATGCGTTGCGCATGCGTATCGCAGCCAATCTGGTGGGTCACAAGAGCTGAGCGAGGGAGGATCCGTCGATGTTCGGGTTGACGGAAGAGCAGATTTCGGATTTCGGCATGACCTTCGGTGTTGGCGCCTTCATGCTCTTCATGCTGTTCATCATCGGCGAGATCGCCTGGAAGTCAAAAGCCGGAAAGATGGGTACGATCGTGCTTTTCTTTGTTCTGTCGTTCGGCATGATCGGTTTCATCACCAAGACCATCCTCGAAAAAATGTGGAGAATGTGAACATGCCGCAATTCGACAATGTCAGCGTCGTCAAACGGGCCAACGTATATTTCGAAGGCCGCTGTGTCAGCCACACGCTCTTTCTCGCTGATGGGACGCGCAAAACCATTGGCGTGATCCTGCCATCGACCCTGACTTTCACCACTGGGGCTCCGGAAGTGATGGAGGGCGTCGGCGGCTCATGCCGTGTTCGCCTCCAGGGGGAGAGCCTGTGGCGAGAGCATGCGGCCGGCGACTCCTTTGCCGTGCCGGGCGATTCGTCGTTCGAAATCGCCTGTGACGAGCCTTATCACTACGTTTGTCACTTCGGATAAGGGCAGCGCTGACGTCGAGCCTGCCCATTGCCCACACCAATCTTCAACCGGACGCCACATGCCTTCATTCGATTTTTCTTCGGAAGCCGACATGGCTGCACTGCACAATGCGATCGACGTGACGATGCGAGCGATCGACAATCGTTACGACTTCAAGGGAACGAGTGCCAAGGTGGAGCTGAACGAGAAGGACAAGCTCATCACCCTTTACGGCGACTCGGAATTCCAGCTCGGCCAGATCAAGGACCTGCTCTTTCCGGCGATGGAGAAGAAGGAGAAGGAAAGTACCAAGCGCCTGGAAGATCAGCCGCTGCAGCGCGTCTCCGGCAACAAGGTCAAGCAGGAACTGAAAATCAGGATTGGCATCGAGTCGGAATTGGCGAAGAAGATCGTCAAGTTGATCAAGGATTCCAAAATCAGGGTGCAGGCCTCGATCCAGGGCGACGCAGTGCGTGTCAGCGGCGCCAAGCGCGATGAACTGCAGGCCTGCATCGCCATGGTCACCAAGGCAATCAGCGATTTTCCGATCAAGTACGGCAATTTTCGCGACTGATCGCGGCGACCAGCGAGGTCGAATGCTCGCCAACGCGCAGCTTTCCTCCCGCTGTTTGCCGCCATGTGCTACGTTACCCGGCGGGGTCTCGAATGTCCTGGCCCATGTTCTCGGAAAGCGAGCAGCCGATCACCGTCCTGATGCGAGTCCAGACCATTGAAAACATTGTTGACCCGTTCACCGCGTCGTTTCCTTAGCACTGACTGCCGACAGGGTGCGCATGCTGCATAAGCCGGCCGATGACCCTGGCCATGATTTGCCGGACAAGGTTGATCCCGGCGTGCTTTCGTGGACCGAAGAGTTGCGTCGGGTGGCCGTGGCGGTCAGCAAGAAGGACTGCAATCCCGCCAGCAGTCGCCAGCAGCTCTTCTACGTTCTGCACTGGACACCCGATGCGCGTGGCTTCGGGGTGATCGTGCGCAAGGGTCGCGATCCTGAAAGTGCTGACGAATTGTGGAGCATCGATCGCGCACTCAGCAAGACACCACGCTTCATTAGCGACGACGACCGTCCGATTCTCCGCCTGTTGTGGGCCGACCGTTCCTTCGACACGGGTTTGCGGGCTTTCGGTCTGACGCCCCGGCACGGCGGCGAGGCGCTGCAACTGATGGCAGAAACCGGGCGGCTGTGCCGCCAGGATGACTTCTTGCCCTTGCTGCTGGCGGCGGCGCGCCCGGCCACCGTCGGCTGGCGAGCGAGCGGTGACGGACGCCAGCGACCGGTATTGCTGCCTGAACCCGCAGCGAGCCTGGTCGTTCCCCTGCAGGCGCCATGGTATGTCGATCTTGAAAAGCACCAGCTCGGTCCGTTGCAAGTGCGTGGCAATCCGGCGGTCGTCGCGCGCCTGTTCTCGCTGCCGCCGCTGTCGGCAACGGCAGCGGCACTGGTTGGCGAAGCCTTGGCCGAATCGGCGCTGGAGTTGCCGAGCAACCCCGAACATGCCCGCATCAACCTGCGCAGCATCATCGCCGAGCCGTTGCCGGTACTGCGCCTGCAGACCCTGAAGACGCATGGCAACCGCAGCTGGCGAGAATACCCCGCGAACTACGGAGGCGGACTTTTCGATGTCGCCCTGCCGGTTTTTCGCTATGCCGATGTCGAGATCATCCCCGACGACGCGCACGATTTTTCGATTCTGGCCTGTGGAGAGACGGTCCACGTCGAACGTCGGCGCGCGCTCGAAGAGCAGTGGATGGATGAGTTGGCCGCCGCCGGTCTCGAGAAAATCGCGGGCTACGTGCTGCACACCTTCGGGCGGCCACCGGATAATGCCTATGGCCTTGCTGAGGAGGGGGTATGGCCCCTCTTCATGCGCGACGAGTTGCCAGGTCTATGCGCTGCCGGCTGGCAGATCGAGTTTGCCGAGGATTTTCGCCATCGTCTGCTCGATGTCGAGGCCTGGGATGCGGATCTCGTCGAAGCGGAGGGCGGCTGGTTCGACCTTGACATGGGCATCATCGTCGAAGGCGAACGTCTGCCGCTGGCGCCGATGCTCGCCGCCCTGTTCCGGCGTGACGCACGCTGGCTCGACGCCGGTCTGCTGGTGCAGATCGCCGACCAGGAGATGATCGAACTGGTGACGCCGAGCAGCCTGCGCGTGCGTGCGCCAGCCTGGCGTCTGAAGCCGCTGGCAGCAACCCTGATCGATCTCTTCGACGGTTTTCCCGGCGGCAACTGCCTGCGTCTGTCGCGCTTCGACGCGCCGCGCCTGGCAGAACTCAACGACAGCAGTCGCTGGCAGTTCAAAGGGCAGGGTGATGTGCTGGCGCTCGCCGAGCAATTGACGGCCGCGCAGGGAATCGGCCACATCGATCCGCCTGCCGGATTGGGGCTGGAACTGCGCCACTATCAGACCGAAGGTCTGGCCTGGTTGCAGTTCCTGCGCGAACAGAATCTCGCGGGCATCCTCGCCGACGACATGGGGCTTGGCAAGACCGCCCAGACACTGGCGCACCTGCTGCTCGAAAAGGAAGCCGGACGGCTCGATCATCCGGCCCTGATCGTCCTGCCGACCTCGCTGATCTTCAACTGGAAGAACGAGGCGGCGCGTTTTGCGCCGGGTCTGTCGATCCTGTCGCTGCACGGCCCGGAGCGCAAGAGCCGTTTTGCCGAAATCACGCGGCACGACGTGGTGCTGACCACTTACCCGCTGCTCTGGCGCGATGCGGCGGAGCTGACCCGGCACCGCTACCATCTGCTGATTCTCGACGAGGCGCAGACGGTCAAGAACGCGCGCAGCCAGGGTGCCGAAGTGGTGCGCAAGATCATCGCCCGGCACCGCCTGTGCCTGACCGGCACCCCCCTGGAAAATCATCTGGGTGAGCTGTGGAGTCAGTTCGACTTCCTGTTGCCCGGGTTTCTGGGCAACAACCAGACCTTTACCAAGTACTGGCGGACACCGATCGAAAAACAGGGCGACATCCAGCGCCGTAACCTGCTCGCGCGCCGGGTTCGCCCGTTCATCCTGCGACGCAAGAAGGAAGAGGTGGCGCGCGAGTTGCCACTGAAAACGATCATCGTGCGCAAGGTCGAACTGGTCGGCAGCCAGCGTGACCTCTACGAGACGGTGCGCGTTGCGATGGACGAGAAGGTTCGCGAGGAGATTGCCAGCAAGGGCTTCAACCGCAGTCAGATCGTCATTCTTGATGCCCTGCTGAAGCTGCGCCAGGTGTGCTGCGACCCGCGTCTGGTCAAGGCCAAGGCCGCCCAGAAAATCAAGGAGCGGGCCAAGCTCGATCTGTTGATGACGATGCTGCCGGAGCAGGTCGAGGAAGGACGGCGCATCCTGCTGTTCTCGCAGTTCACCAGCATGCTGGCACTGATAGAAAAGGAACTGAAGCTGCTGGGCATCGATTATGGGATTCTCACCGGCGATACCCGCGACCGCGAGGAGCAGGTGCGCCGCTTCCAGGCCGGCGAAGTGCCGATCTTCCTGATCAGCCTGCGCGCCGGTGGTGTCGGGCTGAATCTGACGGCGGCCGACACCGTCATCCACTACGATCCCTGGTGGAACCCCGCGGCGGAAAACCAGGCTACCGACCGCGCGCATCGTCTGGGTCAGGACAAGCCGGTTTTCGTCTATAAGCTGATCGTCGCCGGCAGCATCGAGGAGAAGATCCTGGCCCTCCAGGAGCGCAAGGCTGAACTTGCCGAACGCATTCTCTCGGCAGATCGCGGGGTCGATGCCAAGTTCGGCCGAGACGACATTGCCGCACTGTTCGCGCCGCTGCCGAGCTGAACTGCGAACGGGAGGGATGGGCCATGACCGATGGCCAGGAAGGGCCGACCGACTACCGGGTGGAGTGCTCATCGTCGTCGGTCAGTGGGGCGCGGTTTGACGGGGCGTCGAGCGCGCGCTCGACGAGCTCGACGATACGCCCGTGCTCGAAATCTTCGGCCAGCCGCGACAATTTGCTCGCCAGTACCGGATCGCGCCCGCGGTAGCTTTCGATCACTTCGATCACCCCCTCCAACTGCCCCATGATCGCGGCGTCATGCAGTTGCCGCAACCAGTCGGGCGGCGCCGCGCGCAGGGCGGCGACCATCGTCTTCGAGCACATGTTGGGGCTCGGAGCCTCGTCGCCCACTTCTGCTCCGTAGTCGAAGACCAGGTTCAAGTGATGGGCCAATGCTTCCAGCAACTCGCTCTCGCGCAAAGGCTTGCGCAGAAAATCGTCGCAGCCCGCCGCCAACACCCGTTCGCGCTCGTCAGCGAAAGCGCTGGCGGTCAGTGCCAGAAGCTTGGTACGGCAATCCGGTTCCGCGACGCGAATGCGCCGGGCGACTTCGTAGCCGTCGATGCCGGGCATGCGAATGTCGAGCAGGATCAAGTCGGGCCGCCGCGCCTGCCAGTGCGCCAGTGCGTCCTCCCCGTTGGCCACGACATCGACTTCGAACCCCAGCGGCTCGAGGATCTGGAGCAGGAGCTGACGATTGACCTCGATGTCGTCCACCACCAGCAAGCGATGGCGCGGCTGGCCCGGCGCCACACCGATTACCTGTCGCTCCGCCGCGTAAGCCGGCGCGTTGTCCGACAGCCGTTCGAGGCTCAGCTCGAAAGCAAAGCGGCTGCCGCGACCGGGCTCGCTCTCCACGCTGATGTCGCCGCCGAGCAACTGCACGTACTGGCGGCTGATTGCCAGACCCAGCCCGGTGCCTTCCTGCGAACGAAGCCCCGACTGAGTCTGGGAGAAGGCCTGGAACAGGCGTTTACGCTCCTCGGCGGCGATGCCGGGCCCGGTATCGCTAACGGCGAAACGGAGCCGGCAGTGCCCCTCGGGCGAGTCGCCGAGCTGCGCGACGTCGAGCAGCACGCCACCCTCGGCGGTGAACTTGATGGCGTTGCCGACAAGGTTGATCAGCACCTGACGCAGCTTGGTGCCATCCGTGTGTACGTGACGTGGCGTCTCGGCGTCCCATTGCACCTGGAGCGAAAGATTTTTCTTGCCGGCGCGCTCGCTCAACAGGTCGCGCAGATCGCGCAACAGGCCGTGCAGATCGCATTCCGTCGGCTGGTAGGTGGCGCGCCCGGCCTCGATCTTGGACAGGTCGAGCACGTCGTTGATCAGGCCGAGCAGGTGTTCACCGCTGCGGTGAATGAGCTCCAGATTCTCGCCCTGGCTGTCTGACAGCCGCGAACGGCCACTACGGGCCTCGCGCCGCATCAGCTCGGAAAAGCCAAGAATGGCGTTGAGCGGCGTGCGCAGTTCGTGGCTCATGTTGGCCAGGAAGCTGCTCTTGGCGCGGTTCGCCGCCTCGGCGGCGTCCTTGGCTTCGGCCAGGGAGCGCGTGCGCTCGGCGACCAGGACTTCCAGCTCGCGGTTGCGGCGTTCGATGTCGCTGATGCGGCGACGGTAGGCAGCGAAGCTGCCCCCCACGATCAGCAGCAGCGCGAGGCCGCGGAACCAGGCGGTCTGCCACCAGGGCGGCAGGATGACGAGGCGAACCGATTTGCCTTCCTCGTTCCACACGCCGTCGTTGTTGGCGGCCTTGACGCGGAACACATAGCTTCCCGGATCGAGATTGGTGTAGCTGGCATAGCGACGACGGCTGTCGACGCGGTTCCAGTCCTTCTCGAAGCCTTCCAGCTTGTAGGCGTAGCGGTTCTTGTGCGCGGCGCGGTAATTGAGGGCGGCGAATCCGAAGGAGAAGATGCTTTGGTCGTAACGCAGGACGATCTCCTGGGTTTCGTTGATCGCTTGCACGAGCGGCGATTCCGCGTCGCCGGGGGAAACCGGCTTGCCGAACAGCTCGAAGTCGGTGAGGACGACGGGCGGCGCGATGGCGTTGATGGGGATGTTCTCCGGATCAATGACATTCACGCCTTTGTTCCCACCGAAAACCAGCTTGCCGCTGCGCAGCTTCAAGCTGCGCGAGACCATCTGGCCCGTTAGTCCGTCGCTCGTGTCGAATATCCTGGTGCCGCGGGTGACCGGGTCAAACATCGCCACACCCGCGTCACCCGTGCCCAGCCAGAGGCGTCCATGCGTGTCCGCTTGCAAGGTGCCGATCGTATCGCTGGGCAGGCCGTCCTGCCTGCGAAAGACGATGAACTTGCCGCTGCGCGGATCGAGGCGATTGAGACCGTTGTTGGTACCGATCCAGATCTCGCCGCGCGAACCGGGCAGGATGGACCAGACGTCGTTGCCGCTGAGGCTGTCGGGATTCTTCGGGTCCTGCCGGTAGTGTTGGAAGCTCTCCGTCGCCGGATCGAAGCGGGCCAGGCCGCCGCCCCAGAGTCCGAGCCAGATCGTCCCCGAGGCCTCGCAAGTCATGGTGACGACGAGCCCCGCGCTGAGGCTGCGGGGATTCGTCGGGTCGTGCCGGTAGGCCTTGAACTTGCCGGTGGCGGGATCGAGGCGATTGAGCCCGCCTTCGGAGGTGGCGATCCACAGTTTTCCGGCGCCATCTTCGCAGATGCCGCGCACGTCGTTGAAGGACAAGCTGTCGGGATTTTCTGGATCGTTGCGGAAGCGTGCGATCAGTTTTCCGCCGCCGTCGCGTCGTTCCAGTCCATCGCGGGTGCCGATCCATAGGTCGCCGCGGCGATCCTGGTTGACGGCCATGACGGCGTTGTGGGCCAGGCTGCGCGGATCGGTCGGGTCGCGCTTGAATGCCTGGTACTCGTCCCCGCGGGGATCGAAGCGGGTGACGCCGGCCCCGAGCGTGCCAACCCAGAGCCCACCGTCGCGGTCCTCGTACAGACTCGCAAGCTGCCCCTCCGGCAAACCGTAAGGGTTGCCCGGATGGTTACGGTACGAGGGAAATTTTTCGGCCTGGGGGTCGAGCCGATCGACGCCATTTCCCCAGGTGCCGATCCACAGCGCGCCTTGGCGGTCACGCAGGAGCGACCTGAGATTGACGGCGCCGATGGCGTCCGCCAATAGCGGATTCGGCAGGTAGCGGGTGAATCGTCGCCGCGCCGGGTCCAGGCTGGCCAGGCCCGCCGTGTAGGTCGCGATCCACAGCGTGCCGTCCCCGGTTTCGGCGATGTCGGTGACCCAGGCCGCGCCGAGTTCGGCGGCATGGCCGAGGGTATCATCGTAACGCGCCAGGCGGCCGCTGCGCGGATCGAAACTGAGCAGCCCCTGCTTGTAAGTGCCGAGCCACAGCATGCCCTGCCTATCCTCGTGAATGACATGCACGGTGTTGTCGGTCGGGCCGGCGCCGTTTTGGACGATCGGGTAGCGGACGAAGCGGCCGCTGGTCCGATCGAACTTGTTCAAGCCGCCATCGCCGCCGACCCAGAGATTGCCGGCGCGGTCCTCGACGATGGCTCTGCCCTTGTCGCCGCCGAGACTCGTCGGATTGGCCGGGTCGTGGCGGTAGGCGGTGAACTTCCCGGTGACCCGGTCGAGCTTGTTCAAGCCGGCGTCATTCGTCACCACCCAGAAATCGCCGTGCTTGTCCTCCAGGAGCTTCCAGACCGACTTGCCGCTCAGGCTGTCCGGCTTGGCGGGATCGTGCGCGTAGCGCGTGAAGCGCTCGCTGCGCCGATCGTAGCGGTTGAGTCCCTCGTTGGTGGCCACCCACAAGCTTCCCTCGGCATCCTCCAGGATGTCATGCACCTGGGTACCCAGCAGGCTGTGCGGATCGCGCGGATCGTTGCGGTAGCTCTTGAAGCCGTAGCCGTCGAAGCGATCCAGGCCGACCAGCGTGCCGAACCAGATGAACCCCTGTTTGTCCTGGTAAATGCGCGACACCAAGCCGCTCGACAGTCCGTCCTGGAACGTGAGATGCGCGAAACGATAATCGGGCGCGGCGGCGCCCGCGGCGATCCTCGCCCATGCCAGGACGAAGACGAGCATGAGCAGGCGGATCATGGACGGACGGATTGGCTGTCTCATTTTTTCCCCTGCACGATGCGCGTGCCGCAACTGCGATTCACTGGGTTCCCCGCCTCGACAAGGCGTCGGGCGTCATGCTCAAGGCCGGGAATGCGCTGGCCATCGTCCGGTAATAGAGCGTCGCCTCGCCCATGTGCTGGGCGAGGGCGTACATGTCCTTGTCCAGGTCGTAGACCCAATACGCCCGCGTCATCTGCGCCTGGACGTCGTAGAGCGGCACCGCCGGCCGGAACAGCCCGCGCGCGAGCTTGCCGGCGGCGTCGAACTCGTCGCTCATGCCGGCGCCGCTCCAGTCCTCGTCGAAATAGAACACCCGGCGCTGGAACAGGTGGCGCTCGCCCGGCTTCAGCGTCGCCTCGAGGACCCAGACCCGGTGCCACTCCCAGCGCACGAAGTCCGGATTGAGATGGCCGGGCGTGAGAATCTGCGCCGGCGTCGTCTCGAACAGCAGGGCATGGTTGTTGTAGGGGATCA
Source organism: Candidatus Accumulibacter vicinus (assembly GCA_002425405.1). Taxonomy (GTDB): domain Bacteria; phylum Pseudomonadota; class Gammaproteobacteria; order Burkholderiales; family Rhodocyclaceae; genus Accumulibacter; species Accumulibacter vicinus. The sequence continues at coordinate 3,049 of DIME01000181.1, read as the reverse complement.
GCATCTCCCGCTTGCCGAGCAGCTTGAAGTCGAAGCGATCGAGATGGCCCTCGAACAGGTTCACGGCGTCGAAGGTCACCAGATTGCCCATCGCGCCGACCGGCGCGTCGGGAGGCGGTAGTGCGATCTCGCGCACGCGGCGGTTGGCGGGCGAGTAATTCCACATGCGCCGCGGCCCCGCCGCGGCGTCGAGCGTCTGCACATCCAGGTTGGCGATGCCCAGCCAGCTCGGCGGGGCGAGCCAGTTGTACGCGTTCTGCGACAAGTGGTTGCCGAGTTTCCTGTGTTCCTCGGCATTGGACTGCGGATCGTAATAAGTGGTCTGGATGCTGTAATGCGGCATGCCGCCATTGACGATCTGGCCGGAGCGGTCGACATACCAGTTGCGCGAACGTGCCTCCAGGGCAATACCGGTGTAGACGAGCAGATGGTTCCACATCACCTCGTTGCCGTTCTTCGGGATCGGGAACGGAATCCCGCCGTAGGCCCCCTCCAAGGCCACGCCGTCCTTGGCCAGCCGCGCCTGGGTGGCGTTCTTGCGCGTGTTGTCGAGCACCCAGGCGGGATAGGCGACGCTGCGGTGGCTCGGGTAAACGTCCATGCGATAGCTGGCCTGGCGCTTGAACAGTTCCTTGCCGGTTTCGCTCAGCGCGTCGCGGTACTGGTCCAGGTTCTTCGCCGTGATCGAAAACAGCGGCTTTTCGTCGGGGAAGGGATTGGTCCAGCGCCCCGACCCGGGAGTGAAACCGGGCGGTGAAGTGGTGACGGGCAGACCGCCGGTGTAGGCCGGGACGGTGCCGGCAGCGTTGCCGGCCTGTTCCGAGCCGAACGGGGTCAGCGCGGCACCGAGCTGCGCCGCTTCGACGGCGCTGACCTCGGCGACGACGCTGCCGGCATGCAGCACAATGATCATGGACAAAGCAGCAATGGTAGGATTTTTCACGGTGTCTCCTTGTGGGCTCGTTCTAGAAGGTGGTCTGGTAGGTGAAGGACAGCCAGCCCTTGTCGCCCAGCGGTGCGCCAAGCACCCGCGAGCCGAACAACGAACCCGGCAGCGACTCGATTTTCTGCTCGTAGCCGGTATAGGCCAGGTCGAACTGGTGGCGGGCCTGAACCCTCGCCGTCAGGCCGATTTTGTACGTCGTTAAACCTTCGACTCCACCGCCGTTCGTAGGCGCGTTGCCCTGGAGATTCCTGGTGAAGAAGATCGGCAGGTCGATGTCTACCCCGGGATAGACCTGCGTCCAGGTCGGCGTGAAGGCCAGCGTCAGACTGACAAACTGCTTGTCGGCACAGCCCTGCATGGTCGCGTCGGTGTTGCATTGGGCGACATAGCCTTTGGCCCGGAAGAGCTGCGGGTTGTCCGTCACCCGGTCGAGTCGCGACCACGCCAGTTCGGCCGCCAGGTTGGCGGCGTCGTAGAGTGCGTTGGGGCGGAGGTTGACGATGCCGTTCAGCAAAGCGTGCCAGGTGCTGCCGCGGGCGCCTTCGTAACCGCCGGCAGGACCCGCCGAACCGAGGCTGCTGAGCGGCGCCTTGTGACGGTGCGACAGTTCGATGCCGACCAGCACCGGGTCGACGCGCTTGACCAGCGATACGCCGATCAGATCGATGTCATGGGCGTACACGGCGCGGGTATAGGCGCCACCGGCAGCCTGGCCAAGCCAGCCCACCTTGTCGTCGAAGCGACGGGCGTAGACGCCGAGCGTGCCGTCGAGCCAGGACGGGCTCCACTTGACGCCCAGACCGAGATCACCGGGGTCGCCCTTGATCATCGGCAAGCGGTTGACATTCGGGCCCTGGTTGACGCCATCGACGCCAAAGTACGTGCCGCCTTCGGGAATACGGCTCGCTTCCCACTCGAAACCGACCTGCGCCAGGACGGACAGTTGAGGATTGATCTGGGCGAGCGCCGAAAACTGATTGACCGGCAGCGCAGTCTCCTTGGCCGAGGCGCCGGGGTTGGCGACGCCCTTGATGCCGTCGCTGGGCGCCTGAGAATACGCGATCGCGTGCGTGCTGCCAAATAGCGCTTCGCCCCAGACCACCGCATGACGCCCGAGTTTGGCGTTGACCACCGCGCCGCCGACATCGAAGGCGCCGAAAGCGAAGGCATCGAGGAGTTCGCCGGACAGCCCCTGGTGATAGCGCCGCACGTAGGAGGTAAAATCGTTATTCACGTAGCTGTTGGGCGCCGCGGCGAGGCCGAGCGCATAGGGGTTGCTGCGCCCACGTGGGCCGTAGGCGGCGTCGTACCAGGCAGCGGCGGAGATGCGCAGGCCATAGTTTTGTCTATAGGTCAGGTCGAACTCGGTTAGCCAGTCGATCCGGTTGGTGATCGTGTCGTGGCGGTCGAACAGTGCGTCGCCCTGGTCGAACGCGGCATTGTCGGCGATGCGCGAATCACGCCCCTGTATGCGCATTCCCCAGTTGTAGCGCGGCGTGTTGTTCCAGACGATCTGGACATCGTCTGCTCCGGTATCGATCGAAGCGGCCAGAGTGGGGCCGCTTGCCAGGAGCGACAGGCCGACCGGCCCGGCAAAAAGAGCGGCGAAAATGGCACGTGGCGGGTGTGTAAACATGCGAGTCTCCTGCTCCGAGAGAGCGGTGGGAAACGGTGGGCCAAGTCTCATGGGCGGCACGGTGTCCTCGGGGCCGCTGTCGCGACGGCCATTCCGGCGCGCCCGGCTACCGGGCGCGGGGTGGCGGGGCCAGCAATTGCGAGTCGGAGAACGCATTGAAACCGGATGGTCGCCGAAAATTGATAGAATGCTATCAATTTTACGTTTAATGTCAAATTTGTCTTGCGACTTGATTGGTAAATTCGATACAGTGAGGGCGTCGAAGGTCTGATCACGGTTCAGGACGGCACGCCCCCGATGGATGATCAATCATTATTTTCTGTAGAGGTTCCATGAACTCCATACCCAGGCCAGCGCTGCACGATGAAGACTTCCTGACCACCCGCCAGGCCGCCAGCCTGCTCGGCGTCGCATTACGAACCGTTCAGCTCTGGGTCGAGGCGGGCAAGCTCAGCGCCTGGAAAACC
>DIME01000139.1 GCA_002425405.1 Candidatus Accumulibacter vicinus | reverse complement strand
GCAGCTTGCCACGACCCAAACCAAATTTCCGGAATACGCCACGCGGACGACCGGTGAGCAAGCAGCGATTACGGAGCCTGACTGGACTGGCATTGCGTGGCAACGCCTGCACTTTCAAGCGAGCCTCGAAGCGCTCTTCCACAGAACGACCCTGGTCGGATACGACAGCCATCAGCTCGGCACGCTTTTTGGCATACTTCTCAACCATCTTGCGCCGCTTTTCACCACGGTTGATCACAGCAAGTTTCGCCATTTCGTCTCAGTTCCTGAAGGGAAATTTAAACGCGCCAAGCAAGGCACGCGCCTCTTCATCGGTCTTGGCCGTAGTCGTGACACTGATGTTCATGCCTCGCAGCGCATCAATCCTGTCGTACTCGATTTCAGGAAAGATGATTTGCTCCTTGAGGCCCATGTTGTAGTTACCACGGCCATCGAAACCTTTTCCGGAAATGCCGCGAAAGTCGCGAACCCGCGGCAGCGCAATAGTCACCAAGCGGTCAATAAACTCGAACATGCGCGGACCACGAAGCGTGACCATGCAGCCGATCGGATAACCCGTACGAATCTTGAAACCGGCGATCGACTTGCGGGCCTTGGTGGTCACCGGCTTCTGTCCGGCAATTTTGACCAGGTCGCTCATTGCGTTCTCAAGAACCTTCTTGTCAGCGACCGCTTCGCCCACCCCCATGTTCAGGGTGACCTTGGTAATTCTCGGCACTTCCATTCTTGACTTGTACCCAAACCTGCGGGTCAACTCGACCACCACCGTGGTGTTGTAATAATCCAGCAAACGTGCCATGACTACTCCTTAGGCCCCCAACACTTCGCCATTCGACTTGAAAAAACGCACCTTGGTATTGTCTTCAAGCGTTTTGAACCCGATACGATCCGCTTTTCTGGTCGCCGGGTTGTAGATCGCAACATTCGAGATGTGCAGCGGCATTTCCATTTCGACAATACCGCCGGCAACACCCTTGACCGGATTCGGCTTGACATGCTTCTTGGCGCGATTGACACCCTCGACAAGAACATGCTCGGCGTCGGTACGGCGAAGCACGGCTCCGCGCCTGCCCTTGTCTTTACCTGCAATGACGAGGACGTCGTCGCCCTTACGAATCTTTTCCATCGCTTTCTTCCCTACAGCACTTCCGGCGCCAGTGACACAATCTTCATGAAACGGTCACCGCGCAACTCGCGTGTCACCGGTCCAAAGATGCGCGTGCCAATCGGCTCCATCTTGTTATTCAGGAGTACAGCCGCATTGTGGTCAAACCTGACGAGTGACCCATCGGGGCGGCGAACGCCCTTGGCGGTACGCACCACTACGGCACTATAGACATCGCCCTTCTTGACGCGCCCACGCGGCGCCGCATCCTTGATAGTGACCTTGATAATGTCGCCGACACCAGCATAGCGGCGCTTCGATCCGCCCAACACCTTGATACACATCACCGAACGTGCGCCGGTGTTGTCGGCCACGTCGAGAGTACTCTGCACTTGAATCATCTGTCACTCCAACTTGGCCCGCTGTAGCAGCAGTCAGTCTTGGAACCCGCGAGGGGAGGAACGCTCAACATGCCGTCGAGCGCGAGAAAACCAGGGATTATAGCGGATTTTCCAGCAAAAGCAAATCCTAAATCGCAACGGCACGTTCCAGCAATTTCGTGACCATCCATGTCTTGGTCTTCGAAAGCGGACGAGATTCTTGAATTTCAACGACATCGCCGACTTTCGCCTGGTTATTGTCGTTGTGTGCGTGGTACTTGCTCGAACGGATTATGATCTTGTTATACATGGCGTGCTTGACGCGACGTTCGACGATCACTGTGACGGTCTTTTCCATTCGATCACTGACGACGCGCCCGACCAGGGTACGCGTGTTGCTGGTGGTCTCGCTCATTGTTGAACTGCCTTTTCACGAAGAAGCGTACGCACGCGCGCGATCTGGCGGCGCACTTTGCCAATCTGACTGTTATTCGACAACTGCTGCGTAGCAAGCTGCATGCGCAGGCCAAACTGGGCTTTCAGCAAGTCGAGCAATTCTTTGTTCAACTCGTCGACGGTTTTTGCTCTGAGTTCACTGACTTTCATGATCAACCCACCATACGCGTAACGAAAACCGTTGGAATCGGCAGCTTCGCGGCAGCAAGCGCAAACGCTTCACGCGCCAGGCTTTCGGCAACCCCATCCATCTCGTAGAGAACCTTGCCCGGCTTGATCTCGGCCACGTAGTACTCCGGACTCCCCTTGCCGCTTCCCATCCGGACTTCGGCAGGTTTCTTTGATATCGGTTTGTCCGGGAAAATGCGGATCCATATCCGGCCACCGCGCTTGATGTGACGAGTCATGGCCCGCCGCGCCGCTTCAATCTGGCGAGCGGTCAGCCGCCCGCGACCAATCGCTTTAAGCCCGTACTCACCAAAACTTACTTTGGCACCACGCAGCGCCAAGCCGGTATTGCGGCCCTTCTGCTCTTTGCGGTATTTTCTTCTAGTTGGCTGCAGCATCTGTGGTTCCTGCCTTTCTTACTCGTTTCACCGGTGCCTTCGCTTCCGCAGCGGCGCCCTCGGCCTTCACTAGCTCTTCCTGACCGTCGGGTCTGGTCCTTACCGTACGCGGCCGCTCAGCCGCTTCACCCAGACGAGGGGAGCGGCGGGACCGGCGATCATCAAGCGCCGGTTCGGCAGACACAGCGGTCGGTTCCTGGCGATTGAGAATCTCGCCCTTGAAAACCCAGACCTTGACGCCGATCAGGCCATAGGTGGTCAGCGCTTCCGAGGTTGCGTAGTCAATATCAGCGCGCAAGGTGTGCAGCGGCACGCGGCCTTCTCGATACCATTCCCGCCGGGCAATTTCGACTCCGTTGAGGCGACCGGAACTCATGATCTTGATGCCCTGCGCGCCCAGCCGCATTGCATTCTGCATCGCCCGTTTCATGGCTCGACGGAACATGATGCGCTTCTCAAGCTGCTGCGTAATCGAGTCGGCGATCAGCTGAGCATCCAGTTCTGGCTTGCGGATTTCTTCGATACTCACATGCACCGGGACACCCATGATCTTCTGCAGGGCCGCACGCAAGTGGTCGATCTCTTCCCCCTTCTTGCCGATCACCACACCTGGGCGAGCCGAAAATACAGTCACACGTGCGTTCTTAGCCGGACGCTCGATAAGGATGCGCCCGACCGAAGCATGTTTCAGCTTTTTCCGCAAGTATTCGCGAACGCGAACATCTTCGTTGAGCATGCCGGCAAAGTTCTTGCTGTTGGCATACCACCGCGACGACCAATCACGCGTAACAGCCAGACGAAAACCAGCAGGATGAATCTTTTGTCCCATTCTTGTTCCTCAGTTGCCGACGGTCAGAAACACATGACAGGTCGGCTTGACGATTCGGTTGCCGCGCCCCTTGGCCCGCGCTGTAAAGCGCTTGAGCACCATGCCCTTTTCGACACAGACAGTCTTCACCTTCAGTTCGTCAATATCGGCACCGACATTGTGCTCGGCATTGGCGATAGCCGACTCAAGCACCTTCTTGATGATTGCGGCGCCTTTCTTTGGGCTGAATGTCAGAATGTTGAGCGCCTTATCGATCGGTAAACCGCGAATCTGATCGGCCACCAGCCGACCCTTCTGAGTCGACAGCCGAACCCCACGCAAAACAGCACGAGTTTCCATATTCATTCCTTTACTTCTTGGCCTTCTTGCCAGCGGTGTGGCCCTTGAAGGTACGGGTCAGCGAAAACTCGCCTAGCTTGTGCCCAACCATATTTTCGGTGATGTACACCGGCACGTGCTGCTTGCCGTTATGAACGGCAATGGTGATGCCTACGAAATCGGGCAGCACGGTGGACCTGCGCGACCACGTTTTGATCGGGCGCTTGTCGCCTGTCGCGCGCACCACGCTCACTTTTTTAATCAGATGGGCATCAGCAAACGGGCCCTTTTTAACGGAACGTCCCATGGTTATCTATCCTCTAGCGTTTTTGGCGGCGCTGCACGATCATCGACGTTGTGCGCTTGTTGCGACGAGTACGATAACCTTTGGTCTTGGTACCCCAAGGACTGACCGGATGCATACCTGCTGCTGTCTTGCCTTCACCGCCACCGTGCGGATGGTCGATCGGATTCATCGCGACACCCCGGACAGTCGGTCGAATACCACGCCAACGGTTGCCGCCGGCCTTGCCTATGGAACGTAGACTATGTTCTTCGTTACCCACCTCGCCGACGGTTGCACGGCACTCGACATGCACTCGACGAATCTCGCCGGAACGTAAGCGGATCTGCGCATGCACACCTTCACGGGCCAACAACTGTACCGAGGTGCCGGCGGATCGTGCCAATTGCGCGCCCTTGCCCGGCACCATTTCGACGCAATGAATTGTCGTACCAACCGGAATATTACGGATCGGCAAAGAATTGCCCGTTTTGATCGGGGCTTCTGAACCACTCGAGACCTGCTGGCCAACGGCCAAGCCTTTCGGAGCGATGATGTAGCGGCGCTCACCATCAGCATAACAAAGCAGGGCAATGTTTGCGGTCCGGTTCGGATCGTACTCGAGGCGCTCGACCTTGGCCGGAACTCCGTCCTTGTTGCGCTTGAAATCAATCAGCCGATAGTGCTGCTTATGCCCGCCGCCTTGGTGCCGTGTCGTGACATGGCCGTTGTTATTGCGACCAGCGTTCTTTGATTGTGGCTCGAGCAATGCGGCAACAGGCTCGCCCTTGTGCAGGTCGGCGTTTACGACCCGGATGACGGCGCGGCGTCCCGGCGAGGTCGGTTTGACTTTGACGAGTGCCATCAGACGCCTCCTCCATCGACGAAATTAATCTCCTGGCCCGGCTGCAGGCAGACGTAGGCCTTTTTCCAGTTCTTGCGGCGACCCATCCTACGGCCGAATTTCTTGTGCTTGCCCTTGACGTTCGCGATCTGTACCGACTTCACCGAGACCTTGAACAGCAACTCAACGGCACCCTTGACCTCAGGCTTGGTTGCATCGGATGCCACACGAAAGATCACCTGCTCATGTTTATCGGCAACGAAGGTGGCCTTTTCGGAGATCTGAGGAGCGAGCAACACTTGCATCAGACGTTCTTGATTCATCCCAGGATCTCCTCAAACTTGGCGAGTGCACCTTTGGTCATCAGTACTTTCCGGAACTGGACCAGCGATACCGGGTCTGCTTGCTGGACCTCGACAACCAGAATGTTCGGCAGATTGCGCGCTGCCAGGAACACGTTTTCGTCGAGATCATCCGTGATCAGGAGCACTGAATCGTAGCCCATCCCTTTGATCTTGGAGGCAAAAATCTTCGTTTTCGGTGCTTCGATGGTGAACCTATCGACCACCGCCAGACGATCCTCGCGAGCGAGCTGCGAGAGGATCGATGCCATCCCGGCGCGATACATCTTGCGGTTCAGCTTATGAGAAAAATTCTCGTCCGGCGAGCTCGGGAAGACTTGGCCACCGCCTCGCCAGATCGGTGAAGAAGACATGCCAGCGCGGGCGCGACCAGTACCTTTCTGGCGCCACGGCTTCTTGGTGGTATGCCGGACATCCTGCCGGCCTTTCTGGGCGCGGTTGCCGCTCCGACCATTTGCCTGGTAAGCAACCAACACCTGGTGCACCAGGGCTTCATTGTATTCGCGGCCAAACAGAGTGTCGGAAGCTTCAAGGCGACTCGCTTCCAGGCCTTGTTCGTTGATCAACTTGAGTTCCATTTATGCCCCCGCCTTGACTGCAGGACGCACGATCACGTCCGACCCTTTGGAACCGGGGACCGCGCCCTTGAGCAACAGCAACTGGCGTTCAGCATCAACGCGAACGACCTCAAGGTTTTGCTGAGTACGTTTGACAGCACCCAGATGACCCGCCATTTTCTTGCCCGGAAAAACACGACCCGGATCCTGCGCCATCCCGGTTGAACCGAGCGCCTGATGCGAGACCGAGTTGCCGTGAGCAGCACCCTGAGACCTGAATTGATGCCGTTTGATTCCACCCGAAAAGCCCTTGCCGATGGTCTGACCAGTGACATCAACCTTTTGCCCGACTGCGAAGATGTTTACGCTGATCTGGTCACCAGGCTGCAGTGCAGCGAGGTCGGCGGCGGCAACGGGGAACTCTTTCAAGACGTGCCCGGCCTCGACACCCGCTTTGGCAAGATGCCCGGCGAGGGGCTTATTCACACGCGAGGCGCGGCGCTTGCCGAAAGCCACCTGCACAACCGAATAGCCGTCTTTCTCCGGCGTTTTGATTTGGGCGATGCGATTGTTCGACACATCGAGCACGGTTACCGGAACACTCACACCATCTTCGGTAAAAATGCGCGTCATGCCGACCTTGCGCCCAACAAGGCCTAGACTCATGTTTATTCTCCCCTGACCGGCTACGATTGGCCGGCGAGCGCTGCTAAAAAACGGGCATCATCCACTATACGTGACTGCCCGACGAAAGGCGGCGATTATAGCCGCTCGTAGGTGCTTACTGCAACTTAATTTCGACGTCAACACCAGCGGGAAGATCGAGCTTCATTAAGGCATCGACTGTCTTGTCGGTGGGGTCGATGATATCCATCAAGCGCAGGTGGGTGCGGATTTCAAACTGGTCGCGCGAGGTCTTGTCAACATGCGGCGAACGCAGAATATCAAAACGCTCGGTGCGGGTCGGTAACGGCACCGGACCGCGGACGACGGCGCCGGTACGCTTGGCGGTTTCAACAATTTCCTGGGCGGACTGATCGATCAAGCGATAGTCAAAGGCTTTCAGGCGGATACGGATTTTCTGGCTATGCATTTTTTTTCCAAAGAGCGATCGGCGGAGCCACAGCAGCTCCACCTGAAGTGTGTGCCCGACTACTCGATGATTTTCGCGACCACTCCGGCGCCGACGGTACGAACGCCTTCGCGGATCGCGAAGCGCAGACCTTCTTCCCTGG
>DIME01000105.1:4500-13016 GCA_002425405.1 Candidatus Accumulibacter vicinus | reverse complement strand
CGGGGGTGTGAACGGTTACGTTTTCCAAAGTGAAAGTCATCACTGTTAACGCCCTTCGAATGAGCCACGACATCGAGGCGTTTCTTACGTGGTTTGCCAGCTATGGCACCCGCATTCTCTAACCCTGCGGTCCACCGGACGCTGCGCGATAAAGCCGCGCAGCGCCGGTGACCTCCACGTTAGGAAAAGCATGTTCGCTCTTGGTTGGCTTGGCATGTTAATGATCGTAGCAATACCATCGCTTGTGATTTACCTCGCGTCCTGGGGTGCTATGGCTATTGTTATCGCGGTCATTAATCGATATAGCACCCGGGTGTCCATCACCGTCAGATTGCTGGCTTTATTTAAACCAGTGCTACTAGCTTGGTTGGTGGGTATAGCCATCTTCTTTATCTGTGGTGTGCTTAATCTCATTTTCACTCAGTACTCTGGGAACACAATTTTCCGTCTATTCCCATTTCTTCAACAAATCAGTAGTGTTCTGATTTTCTATCTGTTCTTAAAGCGTCGGGTCAAAACGAAACTTGGCGAGATGACTATTGCTGCACCTCATTTGTGGGCATTTGGTGTTGCTCTTGTCCCCATGGCACTGCTAATTGTTGCAGCACATATTTGGCATGCTAATAGTGCCTTCTCCTAACACTACGGTCGAGGCGCGGCTACGCCGCTGGGACGCCGTGCCGGCAGGGCCGGCACGTCACCCCTCACCTTCACGTTAGGCATCAGAGAGCATGTTTAGAACGGTAATGTTATGTTGTATGTGCATCTCAGTTTGCGCATGCAAATCGGAATCGCTTTCTAATTACTCTGACGAAGAAAGGATTGCGGTACTTGAGCGACGTTGCAGGGAGAGCGCCAAAGAGACAATTACTGAAAAATCAGCCGATGGGAGTGTTCTTCTTAGTGAGGTTGGAGCGTTTGGATTACTCAATGACGCAGAATCAAAGCCTGTGTTCAAAAAGTTTGATGAACCAATTGGCGCAGCGAATCTGCCAGCGTTAGATTTAGAGTACCGTCCCGGCTTCCTACTCCGTAATCTAATGGGTGGTAATGGCAAATTGCTGGAGGTCGTTTATAACACTAACGAGACAGGCGTAAATGGTCCAGAAACACCCCGTGAATGCCGTAAAACTCATTACGTAACAGTAAGAACACATGGGGAGAGTGAGGCCACCTTTCTTCACAAATGCGAGCCAAATAGAACAATTGAGTCAATATCGGGTGTTAGGTATTACATCGGCATTGAGTACGGCGAATTGGACGATTACGAAATACGGCCATTTATTTTTTATGTTAAAGATCGGACCAACGGCCGCGTACTGGCTGAGCAACGATCCTACCAATTGTTGATGGGCAGCATGAAAAGTAAAAATAATCGAGTTTTTCACGGCTGGGCAAGTTCACAAGGTGTAAGGAATTGCCAACTAACCCCGCCTGATCAACTTGTTAAAAGAGTATTTTGGTGATGCATGCCTAACCCTTCGGCGCAGCGCCGCTGACCTCCACGTTAGAGCCCACAACCCATGGTCGCCTTGGTCTTGCTCCCTGGTCTCGACGGTACTGGCTTGCTGTTCGCAAACTTTGCCGCTTCCTTCGGGCCGGACGTAAAGATCACCGTGGTGTCCTACCCAACTGACACCGCCATTGGTTACTCGGAACTAGAGCCCATCGCTCGTTCCTTCCTCCCGAAGGACCTACCGTTCTTTCTTCTCGGCGAGTCTTTCTCCGGGCCAATCGCAATCTCCATTGCTGCCTCTCGTCCGTCCGGGTTGCTCGGGCTTGTCTTGTGTTGCTCCTTCGCACGCAGCCCTCGGCCGTCGCTTGCCGTGTTTCGGCCCTTGCTAGCCGTCGCCCCTGTTGCGGCGTTGCCTTTGGCACTGCTCAGTTTCTTCGTCCTTGGCCGTTTCTCGTCCCCGGCGCTCCGTCGGTCGCTGGCTGAGTCGCTTGCCCAAGTCTCTCCGTCGGTCCTTCGAGCGCGTGCCCGGGCGGCGCTCTTGGTCGATGTTTCGGCTTTGCTGGCCAGCGTCGGCGTGCCGGTGCTCTATCTCCGAGCTTCGGAAGATCGCGTTGTGCCCGAGTCTGCGTCTCAATCGGTTGTCGCTCTTGCACCCGCCGCCAAGGTCGTGGAGTTTCAGGCTCCGCATTTCCTGCTTCAGGTGCTGCCGTCGCAGGCAGCAGTTGTCGTCCGTGAGTTCATGGAGAACCGCCGTGGGCTCTAACACCATCGCTTCGAGGAGACCGCCGGCAAGCGGAGCTTGCCGGTTCCCCGTCGCCTGCGGCGCCGGGCGGCCCCTCAAGCTGAACGTTAGACCTCACTACGACGATCATTGCGTGCGTAGCAGATGGAAACCAGCAACGAGCACATGATCATCGGAATCGGGAAGCTACTGGCAGCGCTCACGCTTGCTGCATCGCTCGGTGGGTGCGACGAAGCCTCAACGACGCCTCGCGTGTCACGGACTGTAGGAGACGTGGACGGCTTTGACCTGATCCTTGACGACTCCGCCGTCCCAGTCGCATTCGGCCAGTTCAGCATCGGATATGCCAAGAAATCGAACTACGCCTACTTCACCTACCGCGGTCAACTGTATGTCTCCGTCGGCGGCGGAAGTGTTCTGATTCGACCGTTGACCAACTCCCCCGCCAAGTACGTGGTGCGCGAGACAGTCCTTGAGGGAAAGGAGCGTGGTGAGACCACTCGGTCTCTTCTTCAGATCGTAGACAAAGAGTCTGGTGCAGAGCTCGCTCAGCGTGGCTTGGTCGCGCGCCAAGTAGAAGGTGGCACGGGATGGACTGGTGATCACGCAGCTAAGTTCGTTCGAACTGTGCTTGCCTCAAGTGCCCTACCAGCGCGCCCTTGGGGCCGCGAGGACTACCCTGACGCAGCCAGCGATCTGGATCTTCAACTCACCTCACCGGCACAGCCTTATCCGTCTTCGAGCGCCGTCGGTCCTTGCTCTCTAGAAACCCGCATCGAACGCACATCACATGGGCAGCTTCTGGTTACGCCATCGTTCCAATTTTGGCCAAACGCACCGATTAAATTCGTGGCCTGTGATTCGGGCTCCAGGCTTGCGTCCCGAGACATTCTTGACGTGGCGTGCGTTGACCAGCAACACGGTGAAGCTGCGCGATTCCAGCAGTACAAACAAAGGTATCCAGTAAACACCGGTGGATTCCATCGCCACCGTGTCTACGCCACACGTCGTCAGCCAATCGGCCAGCGCATTGAGATCGACCGTGAAGCTCGGAAACTCCCTGACGGGCTGATCGTCCCGGTCTGGTGGCACGGCCACAAAATGGAATGCGCGGCCAATGTCGATGCCGCCGGCATTAGGATGGGTGATGGTCAGAGCGGCTCGGGACTTGCCCGGTTTGAGAGGGGTACTTCGATTGCGTTGCGCCATGGTTTGCTCCATCATTCAGGTTGGAATGTGGTGCCGCATCGGGTACGTCGTCTTGCTCACTCTCTTAAACGGGATATCCGCCCGACGGCTGCCAACCGCCAAGCAGGTTCACCAATGTCGATGACGTCACCCATGACCACGCTAACCCGCGGGCAATATGCACCATTGCTACATCGGTCTTCCGCGGCACCGCATTCCACATTGCCACAAACCACCCGGCAAGTGTTTCTTCGGCGCGATTTGCGGCACCGGGCCGATTACTTCGCTAACCCCTCCATCGAGCGGGCGGTTTCCGGCGTGCTTCGCACGCCTCCAACCGCCGCTCATGTCGAACGTTAGGCATCAGAATTCCCATCCGCCCATGAACACGCTATTGACATACAGAGGCACCGTCTATCCGTGGCACTGCGACCAAGTTGGTCACATGAATGTAATGTGGTATGTGGGCAAGTTCGACGAGGCCACGTGGCAGCTCTTCAATGCAATCGGCCTGACGCCCTCGTACTTGCGGACGAACGAGCGCGGCATGGCCGCGGTGGACCAACACATCACTTACGTGAAGGAACTTCACGCTGGCGCGGTGGTATCAATCAATAGCTCCGTGAAGGAGGTGCATCACAAGCGCATCACCTTCGTCCACGAAATGCGTAACGACGAGACAGGTGAAGTAGCCGCCCGGACAACCTTGGTTGCGGTCCACATGGACACAGCCGCACGGAAGTCCTGCGCTTTCCCCACTTCCGTCCTCGAGGCCGCACAAGCACTCATTGCGGAAGCGCCTCCATTGCCGCCCGTAGGCTGATGCCTAACTTGGCGTTCAACCGGACGCGCAACGGTGTGGCACCCTGGCCGTACAGCCGCCTTGGTTCATCATCAGCCGCACGGCCAGGGTGCCACACCGCGCTGCGCGCCGGTTAACTCTACGTTAGCCGTACCAGTTTCCACACGTTGCCGAGCTTTCGGAGAAATACATGCGCTACTTCATGGTATTGGTTTTTGGCCTTCTACTAGGATCTCCGCACGTACATGCATGCCGAAATTCCGGCTCGTGGAACAGATTGTTCTTTGAGGCTATTCCCAATCCACAGCCAGATGCCGATTTGATTGCAATAATTTCCGTCTCGGACAAACAAGAACCGAGAGGCGGCGCAACGGTAATGGCTACAGCAACGATCATTCAGGTTCTAAAGACATCTGACGCTAGGGTTAAACAAGGTGAGAAACTTTCTATGCAACTGGAGAATTCAAGCTGTGGCCCCGATCCCTTAATTGGCAGCAAAGGAACGATCATTGCCAAAGTAGCTACTGATAGCAAAGGCCGTCTTGTGTTGCACCCGTACATGCACAGAAAGCATGACGGACGTATTGTGCCGCCAGCCATGTTACCCGATGGCTTCAACCTGAGCCCACGATCTCTCAGCGTTGGAGAGGGGATTCCCGAGAACTTTGCGGTCATATTGATAGGGGTTACCGGAGCAGAATCAGTTGACTTCTTAGATTTTGATCATTCTGCACAGCCTTCAATGAGTGCCTCGTTCATGGATGCTAGGTTTCCCGCGCCGTCAAACACCATTATTGCAATTGGCATTCCAGTCGGAATCAAACAGCTAAGCATTCACCAGATAACAAGCGGCCGTCGGCGATCGGGATTTCGCCCAAATGATACGGTCGGCGTAAATACGCCAAAATTGGACGTTGATCGGCCGGGCCTTTATTACGTCGCGACACTGGATACCGATAATCCAGGCCGTTTTCAGATAGCCCCTATTCCTGAGCAACTTATACAGTTCCGTGCTACCTATGTAGACATGGCGCAGAACTTAGCGCCAATTAACTTCAAATGGCCGGCGCAATAATGGCTAACCCTGCGATCGACCTCGCCCCCTTCGGTCGCTGGACGCTGCGCGATAAAGCCGCGCAGCGCCGATCATCTCCACGTTATACGGCAAGACCGAATCTTTGACGACCTATCGATGGAGAAGCGCTTATGAGTTCGTTGAATGTTGAACAGTGTGACGGCGTTGGTCATATCACGTTGAATCGGATTGGCGCACTGAATGCACTAAGCCGTGAGTTTTGCCATGAGATAGATGTCGCTCTGCACGCCTTGGACAATACTGAGAGTGTTCGCGCAATCCTAATTTCCTCCGCACTCAAACATTTCTGTGCCGGCGCGGACATCCGGGAAATGGCGCAAATAACCGCTGAAGAGGCAATGGCAGAACGGTTCACGGGCTGCGTTTCAAGTTTGTCGGACATTTCAAAGCCAGTAGTTGTCGCTGTCAGAGGTTTGGCCGCTGGCGGTGGCTGCGAGTTGGTCGAGATGTGCGATATTGTTGTCGCGGCACTCACCGCGAAGTTTTGTCACCCTGAAATCACCCTAGCGGCAATGCCCGGGGCAGGAGGAACGCAACGGCTGTCCCGAGTTGTTGGAAAACATGTTGCAATGGACCTACTTTTGACTGGCCGAGCCCTCAGCGCCGAAGAAGCTCTCGCTGCTGGATTGGTTTCCAGAATCGTGCCAGATGACCAACTGGAAGATGTGGCATTGGCAGTCGCAAAGCTGGTGGCGTCATTTTCCGGCCCCGTTACTCGCCGCATCAAGGCGTCGGTCAACGAGACGCAAGTCAATCTGGCGGCCGGACTAGTTGCCGAGCGTGATCGTTTTCACAATTGTTTCAACGAATATGATTTCCGCGAAGGTGTAAGCGCATTTATTGAAAAAAGGAGCGCGCACTTCCTTCATCGGTAGAGATTGGATCACGTCAGTAAGCTATTTCACTTTCATGGTATTGGTGCAAATGCCGCATAACCCTGCGTTCGAGGCGGCCTGCGCGAAAAACCGCGCAGGCTGCTCACTTATTCGTTAGGCTTGACACCAATGGCAGCGGAGAAATGGCAACTGTTCAAGCTTTTCCCGACCTGTGTCGAAGCTGATCGAATCGCTACGTTCCTTCAGTCGTCCGGCGTACCTGCCTACGTCGACAACGGAGCACTCGGAGTCGGGCTCGAAGGTGAGTTCAAGGTTTTTGTGGCCATCGAACTCGCTCACCGCGCGCGATGGCTCACTTCACTTCCCGAGATTCCTGATGCAGAGCTTGATTTTCTGGCCACCCGGCGGCTTCCGAGTCCCGATGAGTAAAGTTCCTGGCCAGCCAGGCCTAACGAATAAGGTTCAGATCGCGCGCAGCCGCGATCTGAACCGTTTGTTGGACGAACCCGGCCGCTAGGCGCCGACCAAGCCTACAGAAAATGGGTTCCGAGTGGAAATGCCAGATGAGAAAACCAGCCGAGAAAACAGCGCGAGAGCAATGCCTTGATCAAATCGGCGCGGCGCGCCCAGGCGCGCCGCCAGCACCGACTCCTGGATTGTACTCCGATCGCGTGAGACTTGACTTGACCGATCGGCTCGTTGCCCGACCGTGGGGAGTACGCGCCTCGGTCCGCGGGCCTGGTTGCTCAATCGAGCGCTGGGTTCTTGGCGTGAGCGCCGCAGTAAGCAACCGTCGCCAAACCGGCTCACGCCTTCACGCCCGAGTGCCTCCGGCCATCTCGACCTCCGAATCAAGGGCTCGGGCGGTACTCCCTGGACGGTTTTCCTCGGCGTAGCGGCTTCGTCCAACCCTCCAAAGATATCTCTTATGTCTTATATAAGAGTATTGCGGGCGGGCGAAAAGCCCTTTATACTGCACGCCATTGGTCGCCCCGAGTTGGTGCCTCAAAATGCTTTCTGGCCCCCTCCTGGTGCGTCACCATGGTCCCAACTGCACTTCATAATTTTCGTGAGGAAAACATGAGCACTAGAGAGCAACAGATTGCCGAACTGGAAAAAGACTGGGCGGAAAACCCCCGCTGGAAGGGAATCAAGCGCGGCTACTCGGCCGCTGATGTCGTCCGCCTGCGCGGTTCCTTCCCGATCGAATACACCGTCGCTCGGCGTGGTGCCGAGAAGCTCTGGAATCTCGTCAATAACGAGCCCTACGTCAACTGCCTCGGCGCACTGACTGGTGGTCAGGCGATGCAGCAGGTCAAAGCCGGTGTCAAGGCGATCTATCTATCGGGCTGGCAGGTCGCTGCCGACAACAACTCCTACGCCGCGATGTACCCCGACCAGTCGCTGTATCCGGTCGATTCGGTCCCAAAGGTCGTCGAACGCATCAACAACTCGTTCCGTCGTGCCGACGAGATCCAGCACTCCAAGGGAATCAACCCCGGTGACAAGGGTTATATCGACTACTTCGCACCGATCGTCGCTGACGCCGAAGCCGGCTTTGGTGGCGTGCTCAACGCTTTTGAACTGATGAAGGCCATGATCCGCGCCGGTGCAGCCGGTGTGCACTGGGAAGACCAGCTCGCTTCGGTCAAAAAATGCGGCCATATGGGTGGCAAGGTGCTGGTGCCGACGCAAGAAGCCGTTCAGAAGCTGATCGCCGCGCGTTTCGCTGCCGACGTTTGCGGAGTCCCGACGCTGGTCATTGCCCGCACCGACGCGGAAGCCGCCGACCTGCTGACCTCCGATTGCGACGCCAACGACACGCCCTTCGTCACCGGCGAGCGTACCTCCGAAGGCTTCTACAAAACGCGGAAAGGTCTTGAGCAGGCGATCTCGCGCGCCGTTGCCTACGCCGAATACGCCGACCTGGTATGGTGCGAGACCGGCACACCGGATCTCGAATTCGCCCGCAAGTTCGCCGAGGCGGTGCGCACCAAGCATCCCGGCAAGTTGCTGGCCTACAACTGCTCGCCGTCATTCAACTGGAAGAAAAATCTCGACGACGCGACCATCGCCAGGTTCCAGAAGGAACTCGGCGCGATGGGCTACAAGTACCAGTTCATCACCCTCGCCGGCATCCACAACATGTGGTATCACATGTTCGATCTGGCACAGGACTACGTCGCCCGCGGCATGACCGCCTACGTCGAAAAAGTCCAGGAACCGGAATTCGCAGCGCGCGACCGCGGCTACAGCTTCGTCTCGCACCAGCAAGAAGTCGGCACCGGTTACTTCGATGAGGTCACCACCGTCATCCAGGGCGGCACCTCGTCAGTGACCGCGCTGACGGGTTCGACCGAAGAAGAGCAGTTTCACTAACGGTCATGACTTTTCCA
>DIME01000105.1:0-4179 GCA_002425405.1 Candidatus Accumulibacter vicinus | reverse complement strand
CGACCCCTCCCCCGCGCGGGGGAGGGGAGATTCGTGAGTCGCATACGCGACTTTCACATTAAGCGATTCGGTCCCTAGCCGTTCCCGAAGGCCGCGCCCTGGCGCGGCTTTTTTGTGCCCGTATCAACATCTGCCCGGCGCGTCAGCGATGCCCGCGCACCTGCTTGTCAATGCCCACGATGAGATAGGCAAGCACGCCGACGGAAAGAATTTCCAGCCACTCCAGCCAGCCGATCGCTGCGGTGGCGAACAGGCGATTCATCAGCGGCAGGTAAGTCAATGAGATCTGCAGGAGAACCATGATCAGCACGCCATACCACAGCGCACGATTCGAGAACAAGCCGACGCGCCGTGCAGAGCGCGTCAGCGAACGACAGTTGAAGAGGTACATTGTCTCCACGACGACGAAGACGTTGACCGCGACGGTACGTGCTTCGGCAAGCGAATGCCCCTGTGCCAGTTCGCGCAGGAAGAGTCCAAAGGAACCGACCAGCAGCAGCACACTTACCAGGACGATCCGCCAGACCAGCGCCGCATCGAGAATCGGCGTTTCCGGCGGTCGTGGCGGGCGATGCATGACGGCATGTTCAATCGGCTCGAAGGCCAGCATCAGGCCGAGAAAGACCGCCGTCGTCATGTTGATCCAGAGAATCTGCAAAGGCGTGATCGGCAAGGTCGCGCCGGCGACAATCGCGGCCATGATCACCAGGCCTTCGCCGAAATTGGTGGGCAGCGTCCAGGTGATGAACTTCACCAGATTGTCGTAGACTCCTCGGCCTTCTTCGACCGCTGCTTCAATGGCAGCAAAATCGTCGTCGGTGAGCACCATATCGGCGGCATCCTTGGCGACCTCGGTGCCTGCCAGTCCCATGGCGATGCCGATGTTGGACTGCTTGAGAGCCGGCGCGTCGTTGACCCCGTCGCCGGTCATCGCCACGATCTCGCCGTTGGCCTGCAGCGCACGGACCAGGCGCAGCTTCTGCGCGGGCTCGACGCGCGCATAAACGTTCACCGTCCGCAGTACGCCGCGCAGCGCTTCGTCGTCGAGCGCCGCCAACTCGCGACCCGTGAGGGCACGCTCGCCGGCCTTGGCAATCCCCACTTGCCGGGCAATCGAGAGCGCCGTGCCGGCATGGTCGCCGGTGATCATCTTGACCGCAATACCGGCTCGGTGACAGGCCTTGACGGCGGCGATCGCCTTCGGGCGGGGGGGATCGACCATCCCCAGCAGGCCGATGAATTGCAGCCCGGCATCGGCACTGGCGGCATCGAGCGAGCGCGTCGCGCCGACGGCGAGGCGCGCCACGGCGAGTACCCGCAAGCCCTCTGCCGCCATGCTGCTGGCCGCCAGTTCGATCTCGTCGTTGCGCAGTGGTGCCGTCAGACCCTCGCTATCGAGCATGCTGACCGAGCGTGGCAGCAACCGTTCGAGCGCACCCTTGAAATAGGCGAAGTGCACGCCCTGGATCTCATGGAGGGTCGCCATGTATTGGTGTGCCGAATCGAACGGGATTTCATCGAGGCGTGGAAACAGTTTCTGCAAGGTTCGCTCATCGAGCCCGGCCTTGCGGGCAACCACCAGCAGCGCGCCTTCGGTAGGGTCGCCAACCACTTCCCAGTGCCGGTTGTTCTTGCAGAGTTCGGCGTCGTTGCAGAGCACACCGGCCAGCAGGCATTCCCTCAAGGCGCCTTCGATCTGTTGGCCCTCCCCGATCTTGCCGTTTGGCGCATAGCCACTCCCGCTGACGGCCGTTCGCACGCCGCCGGCGTAGATTTCGCGCACCGTCATCTGGTTCTCGGTCAGCGTGCCGGTCTTGTCCGAACAAATGACGGTTGCGCTGCCCAGGGTTTCAACCGCCGGCAGCTTGCGGATGATGGCCCGTCGTTTGGCCATGCGCGAAACGCCGATGGCCAGGGTGATGGTCATCGCCGCCGGCAGTCCCTCGGGAATCGCGCCGACTGCCAGTGCGACCGCGGCCATGAACATGGAGAACGCCGATTCGCCGCGCCCCATGCCGACAGCAAAGGTAAGCATCGCCAGCAAGCCGATGGCGATCAGCAGCCAGTTGCTGAAGACCGTCATCTTGCGCGTCAGTGGCGTGGTCAAGTCCGGCGCCTCGGCAATCAGCCGAGAAATGCGACCGCTCTCGGTGTGATCACCGGTGGCCACCACGACCCCGGCTCCTTGTCCGCTGATCATCACGGTGCCCGCGTAAGCCATGTTGCAGCGCTCGGCGAGCAGCGTATCTTCCGGAAGCGTCTCTTCGTGTTTGGCGACCGCTGCCGATTCGCCGGTCAGTGCAGATTCAATGGCCTGCAGGTCCTTGGCACGAAACAGGCGCAGGTCGGCCGGAACCTTGTCTCCAGCCGCCAGAAGAACGATGTCGCCAGGTACCAGCATCGTCGAGGCGAGACGCTGTTTACAACCGCCACGCAGGACGGTCACCTCGCTGGCCAGGGAACGCGCCAGCGCCGCCAGGGCATTCTCGGCATGGCCTTCCTGAACGAAGCCGATCACCGCGTTGATCAGCGTGACGCCAAAAATCACTCCGGAATCGACCCATTCGCCGAGAATGGCGGTCACCACGCCTGCCAGCAGCAGCACCAGGACCAGCGGTTGCACGAACTGCAGGGCAAAGCGCAGCAATGGCCCCCTGCCCGGCTTCGCCGTAATCCGGTTTTCACCATGTGCCGCACGGCGGCTGGCGACTTCGATTTCAGCAAGCCCCTCCGCAAAACTGGCGGCCAGGCGGGTCGCCGCTTCGTCGGCAGGAAGGCCATGCCAGGAAATCGTTTCGCCTGGCCGTTCGCTCACCTTGCCACCTGAACCATCCAATACCCGCAGGCAAAGACCGCTGACCTGGATGCATTGGCAAACGCGGTCGAATACCGACCGCCTCGGGCCGCTGCCTGGCCGCAATCTCTTGTTCGTCATCGTATCTTCCCAGTGCTCTCGGGTTCTCGTGATAATCCTGAGAACTGGCGCCGACAGCGCGCCATGTTTGGAGGCAGGCGATTACCCGCGCCAGATACCCGGCTTGTCGGAAGTATGGATCAAGCAGATCCACGGTGTCGAAAAATTTTACATTTGCCGCATTGCCGGTATCATGTACCCAATAACCAATTGATATAAAGCTCTCATCAAACCAGGACCGATTCTTGCTTATATTATGTAATGAGCCAGATCTGTGAAATGATTTCGCGTCGGACAGGATGCAGGTTGCTTCAGGTGATGATGCTGGCGTTCTGGACCCTGGCTGGCGCGCTGGCATCCCCCATGGGAAACGATACGGGTGGCCTGTCGGCCGCCGCCGGCAGCAGTCACCAAGGTCCGGTTGTCCCGGCGGCGCTGGTAGGCATGGGTGTCCCTGCCGGGCAAAATGCGCTTGCGCCCCTGCCATCTTCCTTACCGGCGATTGATAAACACTCTCTCGCACCCGCTTCTTCAGCAAGAGCGACGAAGTCGCCAGAAGCGCTGTTCGCACCATCGCAGCACGGAGTCGACACCGCTTCAGACCCGGCCGGCTTAGTGGAAACTGATTCGTTATTGGCGGTGCCGCGGACCATGCTTGGCGGCAAATCTCAGCCACAGTTGGCCGCCTCGGCGCCGGGCCAGGCACCTCCTGTCCATCCCAAAACCGATCAACCTGCCGATGAAATCGCACGGGTACTCAACGAGTTTCAGGAGTCTGCGGCGGAGGTGATTGCGGCTGCAATCGATCTCAACAAGAGCCCGCAAGGGCGGCTGACCTTCTCGCTGGCCGGCGTCGAGGGGTTTCACTATTCCTCGCAAGGCGGAGAACTGACTTTGGGATACGGCGAGACCTCGCTGTCCATCCTCGAGCGCAATGCCGGTCAATCTGACCCGCAGCGCGTGTCCACTCAGAGTGCTCACCCGACGTCGCAGGACTTTGAAGGTGCCCATGAACTGATCGAGTTGGTCAAGGAAATCCTCAGCTACCCATTGCTCTGGGTGATCATCTTTTTCATGGTGACCGGCAAGGTCGCACTGGAAATTGCCAGCCGACGAGCCAGAAAGCGAACACGCCGGAGACGTTTTGAAAACAGCCAGTCGGCGAAGGAGCAGCGCACCCGCAAGCGCATGCGCATGCGCATCCGGCTCAAGCGCTCGCCATCGAGCATTAGCGTCCCGCAGAATTAATGTGAAAGTCGCGTTAG
>DIME01000066.1 GCA_002425405.1 Candidatus Accumulibacter vicinus | reverse complement strand
TGGAACAGGCGAAACGCCTGGATAAGATGCTTCTCATCATGGCCCTGGCCTTGCACTGGTGCGTCCGCGTCGGCTGGAAAGATCAACTGGAGCGCCCAACCCCCTTGGAAAAGAAAGCACAGGAGCAGACCTCGGATGATCACTGGAGCGTCCGGAAAATGCTCCGTAGCCGTCTCTCGTGGTTCACCCGCGGTTTGAGAAAGCTCTACCGACTCGTCGAAACTGGATCGCCGCTGCCTCCGTTTTGGGTGCCAACTTAAACTGATAGGTGTCAAGGTAAATCATCCTATTGGCGCATCAAGGCATTCAGCCGGGGTAGATGATCGGCACCCATGACAAAAACACCAACTCCCTGTCGCTCCAGTGGTCAAGCGCAAACGAAACCATCACTTCCGGTTCATCGAAAGAACGACGCCGCCGAACTTCGCGTGCGGCGGCAGCGTACCACCGGAAATCGCTTCGCCTACCTCTTCTTCACCGCCGGCAGGTCGGTGCAGACGCCCTCATAGACCTCCGCCGCCATACCGACCGACTCGCCGAGGGTCGGGTGCGGGTGGATGGTGTGGCCGATGTCGGTGGCGTCGCAGCCCATTTCGATCGCCAGACAGACTTCGCCGATCAGGTCGCCGGCGTCGGTGCCGACGATGCTGCCGCCGATGATGCGATGCGTCTTCTCGTCGAAAATCAGTTTGGTGAATCCTTCTTCCCGGCCATTGGCCAGTGCGCGCCCCGACGCCGCCCAGGGGAAGACGCTCTTGCCGTAGGGGATACCCTCGGCTTTGCACTGCTCTTCGGTCTTGCCGGCCCAGGCGATTTCCGGGTCGGTGTAAGCGACCGACGGGATCTGCAGGGCGTCGAAGCAGCGCTTGCCGCCGTTGGCGGCTTCGGCGGCGACGTGTGCCTCATGCACGCCCTTGTGCGCCAGCATCGGCTGCCCGACGATGTCGCCGACGGCGTAGATGTGCGCTACATTGGTTCGCAACTGCGTATCGACGGGGATGAAGCCGCGCTCATTGACGGCAACGCCAGCCTTCTCGGCCGCCAGTTTCTTGCCGTTCGGCGAGCGGCCGACGGCGACCAGCACGAGGTCGAAGCGCTCTTTCTCGTCGTTGCTGTAGGTCACCTCGATTCCCTCGGGAGTGGCTGCGGCGGCGACGACGCCGGTGTTGAGCAGGATCCGGTCGAAGCGGTGGGCGTTCCTCTTCTCCCAGACCTTGACCAGGTCGCGGTCGGCGCCGGGCATCAGGACGCCTCCGAGTTCGACGACGGTGATTCGCGAACCGAGCGCCGAGTACACGCTGGCCATCTCGAGGCCGATGATGCCGCCGCCGACGACCAGCATGCTCTTCGGAATCTGCCGCAGTTCGAGGGCGCCGGTCGAGTCGACGACGCGCGGATCGTCCTTGGGCATGAACGGCAGCGCGATCGGTTGCGAGCCGGCGGCGATGATCGCTTTCCGGAACTTGATCCGCTTGCTGCCGCCGCCGGCCAATGCCACTTCGACGTGATGCGCGTCGACGAACTGGCCGACGCCCTGCACGACCTCGACCTTGCGTCCCTTGGCCATGCCGGCGAGGCCGCCGGTGAGCTTGCCGACGACCTGGTCCTTGTGCGCGCGCAGCCGGTCGAGGTCGATGCTCGGCGCGCCGAAACTGACGCCGCAGTCGGCCATGTGCTGCGCTTCGTCCATGACGCCGGTGATGTGCAGCAGCGCCTTGGACGGGATGCAGCCGACGTTGAGGCAGACGCCGCCGAGTGTCGGGTAGCGCTCGACGAGGACGGTCTGCATGCCCAGGTCGGCGCTGCGGAAAGCCGCCGAGTAACCGCCCGGGCCGGCGCCGAGGACGAGCATCTCGCACTCGAGGTCGGCGCTACCGGTGATCGGCGGGGCAGCCTGCGGCGCGGGGGCGACGCTGGCCGCTGGTGGCGCGGCAGCGCTTGTTGCCAGTACACCTTCCTGCGCCGCGTCGGCGGTCTCGATCAGGGCAACCACCGTTCCTTCCGAGATCCGCTCACCCAGGCTGACTTTCACCTCCTTGACGACGCCGGCAACGCTGCTCGGCACGTCCATCGTCGCCTTGTCGGATTCGAGGGTGATCAGCGCATCGTCGACCTGGACTGTATCCCCGGTGTTGACGCAGATATCGATCACCGGCACATCGTGGTAGTCGCCGATGTCGGGCACTTTCACTTCAATGATCTGGCTCATGATTTTTCTCCCGATCAGAGCAGCACGCGCCGCATGTCGGCAAGGAGTTGCGCGACAAAGACGTTGAAGCGGGTGGCCAAAGCGCCGTCGATGACGCGGTGGTCGGCGGTCAGGGACATCGGCAGGATCAGGCGCGGCGCAAACTCGCGGCCGTTCCAGATCGGTTTCATCACCGACCGGTTGACCCCCAGGATGGCGACTTCCGGTGCGTTGATGATCGGCGAGAAATAGGTGCCGCCGATGCCGCCCAGGCTGGAGATGGTGAAGCAGGCACCGGACATCTCCGCTGGTCCGAGCTTGCCGTCGCGCGCCTTTTTGGCGAGTTCGCCGCTCTCGACGGCGAGTTGCACCACCGATTTCTGATCGGCGTTCTTGATCACTGGAACGACCAGGCCATTCGGCGTGTCGGCGGCAAAGGCAATATGGCAATACTGCTTGAGCACCAGGTTGTCGCCGTCGAGCGAGCTGTTGAATTCCGGGAATTTCTTCAGCGCGACGGTGCAGGCCTTGATCAGGAAGGCGAGCATGGTGATCTTCAGGCCCGACTTCTCGTTCTCCTGGTTCATCGCCACGCGAAAGGCTTCGAGATCGGTGATGTCGGCGTCTTCGTGATAGGTGACCCCCGGAACCATCACCCAGTTGCGTGCCAGGTTCTGCGCGGAGATTTTCTTGATTCGTGCCAGCGGTCTGACTTCGACTGGGCCGAACTTGGCGAAGTCGACCTTCGGCCAGGGCAGCAGGTCGAGACCACCGCCGAGCGATGGCGCGGCGGCAAGCGCCGGGGCAGCCGTCATGACCCCCTTGACGTAGGCGGTGACGTCTTCCTTGACGATGCGGCCTTTCGGTCCGCTGGCCTGGACCCTGGAGAGATCGACGCCGAGTTCGCGCGCCAGCAGGCGTACCGACGGGCTGGCGTGGGTGCGGGCGCCGAGCGCGAGGCCGGCGACCGGTGGCGATGCTGCCGGGGTTGGCACGTCATGGTAAGTGCCGATACCCGGCACTGCGACCTCGACAGGGATGCCGCCACTCGCCGCTGGCGCTACGCTGACCACGGCGGCGGCTGCCACCGGGGGAGCCGTGTGGGCGGCAGCCGGCACGGCGTCGCCTGCGGCAGACGCTTCGATGACGGCAACCACGGCGCCTTCGGACAGTTTCTCGCCGAGCTGAACGCGCACTTCCCTGACCACGCCGGCCACCGTCGATGGCACATCCATGGTCGCCTTGTCGGATTCGAGGGTCACCAGCGCATCGTCCAGCTTGACGACGTCGCCGGGCAGAACACAGATGTCGATGACCGGCACGTCGGTGTAATCACCGATGTCCGGGACTTTCACTTCGATCAATTGGCTCATCAGGGGCCTCCCTTAAACCGTCATCGGGTTGGGTTTGTTCACGTCGATGCCGTACCGGGCAATCGCTTCGGCGACCTTGCTGCGCTCGATCGTGCCATCGTCGGCAAGGGCTTTGAGCGCGGCAATGGTGACCCAGCGGCGGTCGACCTCGAAGAAGTGCCGCAACTTCGCGCGCGTGTCCGAGCGGCCGAAACCGTCGGTGCCGAGCGCCACGTAGCGACGGTTGAGGAAGGGCCGAATCTGCTCGGCGAACAGGCGCACGTAATCGGTCGCGGCAATGATCGGGCCGCGGGTATCGCCCAGGCAGGCCTCGACATGCGACACCTGTGGCCTGGCCAGCGGGTTGAGCAGGTTCGCGCGTTGCACGGCGTTGCCGTTGCGCGCCAGTTCGGTGAAGCTCGGGCAAGCCCAGAGGTCGGCATCGACTCCCCAGTCGTTCTTGAGCAGGTCGGCAGCGGCAATGACTTCGCGGAAGATCGTTCCCGATCCCAGCAGTTGTACGCGCGGCGCCGCCGGATTGCTGTCCGACGACTGACCGCGGCGCAGCAGGTACATGCCTTTGAGAATGTCGGCTTCTGCACCCGCGGGCATTTCCGGATGTTCGTAGTTCTCGTTCATCACCGTCAGGTAGTAGAAGATGTCCTCCTGCTCCTGGTACATGCGGCGCATGCCTTCGCGCATGATCACCGCGACTTCGAACGAGAAGGTCGGGTCGTAGCTGAGGCAGTTCGGAATCAGGCCCGAGAGGATCAGCGAATGGCCGTCTTCGTGCTGCAGGCCTTCGCCGTTGAGCGTCGTGCGACCGGCGGTGCCGCCGATCAGGAAACCGCGGGCACGTTGGTCGCCAGCCGCCCAGCACAGATCCATGGTGCGCTGAAAACCGAACATCGAATAGCAGATGTAGAAGGGAATCATCTGCACGCCATGTACCGAGTATGCCGTCGCGGCAGCGATCCAGTCGCTCATCGCGCCGGCCTCATTGATCCCTTCCTGCAACACCTGCCCGTCTTTCGACTCCTTGTAGAACATCAACTGGTCATGGTCTTCGGGAACATATTTCTGCCCTTCCTGGTTCCAGATGCCGATCTGGCGGAAGAGGCCTTCCATGCCGAAAGTCCGGGACTCGTCGGGGACGATCGGGACGACGTGCCGGCCCACTTTCTTGTCCTTGAGCAGGATGTTGAGAAAACGGACGATGGCCATCGTCGTGGACACTTCGCGACCCTCGCCCGAGGCCTTGAGCAGCGTCTCGAAAGCCGATAGTTCGGGGATTTCCAGCGGTTCCGCCAGGCGCCGGCGCTTTGGCAGGTAACCGCCGAGGTCCATTCGCCGCTGCCGCATGTAGGTCAGTTCGGGCGAACCCTCGGCAAACTTCAGGTACGGCAGTGCCTTGATCTGGTCGTCCGGCACCGGCAGGTTGAAACGGTCGCGGAAGCGCCTGATCGCGTCGTAATCGAGTTTCTTCTGCTGATGCGAGATGTTCATCCCCTCGCCGGCCTGGCCCATGCCATATCCCTTGATCGTCTTGGCCAGGATCAGCGTCGGCTGCCCCTTGTGCTCGACGGCGCTCTTGTAGGCGCTGAAGATCTTGAAGATGTCGTGGCCACCCCGGTTCAACCCCCAGACCTGATCGTCGGTCCAGTCGGCGACGAGTTCCTTGAGTTCCGGGGTGTTGAAGAAGTGCTCGCGGACATAGGCACCGTCCTTGGCCTTGAAGGTCTGGTACTCGCCGTCCACCGCCTCCATCATCCGCTGCTTGAGAATGCCCTTCTTGTCGCGCAGGAACAGCGCGTCCCACTGGGTTCCCCAGATCAGCTTGATGACGTTCCAGCCGGCGCCGCGGAAAGTCCCCTCGAGTTCCTGGATGATCTTGCCGTTGCCTCGCACCGGACCGTCGAGACGCTGCAGGTTGCAGTTGATCACGAAAATCAGGTTGTCGAGTCGCTCGCGCGCGGCCATGCCGATGGCGCCCAGCGATTCGACTTCATCGGTCTCGCCGTCGCCGAGGAAGGCCCAGACCTTGCGGTCGCTAGCCTGGATGAAACCGCGGCTGTCCAGGTATTTCATGAAGCGCGCCTGATAGATCGCCTGGATCGGGCCGAGACCCATCGAAACCGTCGGGAATTGCCAGAAATCCGGCATCAGCCACGGATGCGGGTAGGACGAGACGCCCTGGCCGTCGACTTCCTGGCGGAAACAGTCCATCTGTTCGTCGGTCAGCCGGCCGAGCAGGTGCGCGCGCGCATAGACACCGGGAACCGAATGCCCCTGGAAGAAGATCAGGTCGCCGCCGTGCTGCTCGGAAGGCGCGCGCCAGAACCACGAGAAACCGACATCGTAGAGCGCTGCCGCCGAAGCGAAGGAAGCGATATGGCCGCCGACGTTGCTGTCCCGGTTGGCGCGAACGACCATCGCCATGGCGTTCCAGCGGATGTAGTTATGAATCCGGATTTCCAGGTCGGCATTGCCGGGATACTTCGGCTGCTGGTCGACCGGAATGGTGTTGACATATTCAGTGGCGGCACTGTAGGGAATGTCGATTCCCTCCTGGCGCGCCTGGGCAATCAGGCATTCGATCAGGAAGTGGGCACGCTCGGCGCCCTCCTTGTCGATGACGCCGCTCAGGGCGTCCTGCCATTCCTGGGTCTCTTGTGGGTCCGCATCGTTCATGCTGGCCGACAGCGCGTTTTCGGGCAGATCTGCCATGATTTGTCTCCTGATCTTGGGAATCGTGAATTGGATGGTTTTCTTTGCTGGCGGCCGAGATGAACGGCACCTGGCAGCTTAAACCCTTGACGGACCTCGCGGTACCGCGGTGCAGCAATCAGAACATCCCGTATTGTAAAATTTAATTTTGTATCATGCAATCACGCAAAAAATCGTGGGTGCACATTCCGCAAGCCTGCAGGGGTGTCGCCCCGGCTATCGCCGGACGGCCGTTACGAGGACAATATCCGCACGCGCAGGCAGTGACGCACCGGATGGCGATGTCCGCACCCGGAAAATCAGGGATACTTGCGCCAAACCGTCAGGGAGCGCGCCATGTTCAAAGTCGCCGTCATCGAAGACGACCTGCCCACCAGCAATCAACTCAAGGAGTGGATCCTCTCCGCCCGGCCGGGAATCACCGTAGCGCAATGGTTCACCCGCGACGATGCGGAGGTGGCCATTGCCCGCGAGGCCTACGACCTGGTGGTGCTGGATATCGAACTGGGACGCGAGCGCCATGCCGGCGTGGCGATCATCAACGCCATCAACAAGGGGGGCCGCGGCACGCCGGTACTGGTGGTCTCGGCGATGCCCGCGACGATCTACCGCAGCATCATGAAAGCGCTCGACGCCTGGGATTATCTGCAGAAGACCACCTTTTCCGAGGCGGACTTCATCGATACCTTCCTGGAAATCCTCCGCGCCGCGCGGGATCGGGGCCACGGCAAAGCCTCCGTGTCCGCCGGTGACGAACTTTCCCTTGACCCTCTGCGGCAGAGTACCCCCCTGTGGCGGGGCAAGCGGGTAAACCTGCCGCTGACCGCACAGCGCATCCTCGCCACCCTGTACCAGAAACGTGGCCAGGTCGTCTCTTACGACGAACTCTTTCAGGTCGTCAAGAGTGGCCGCAACCGGGACAATGTCCGCAAGCACATCAGCACCATTCGCGAGGCCTTTCGCGAACTGGACGAGGATTTCGACTGCATCGAAAACATTCCCATGCGCGGCTTCCGCTGGTCCGGTCAGACTTCCGGAACAGCGCTCAAATCGGAATGACCACAGCGCTGGTCTGGCTGGCATCCTTCCGGCTGCGCCTCCTTTTCCGCAGCGCCTTCCTGCTCCTCGCTCTGGCGGTCGTCGCCATGACCGTCACCGTCCTGCAGGAGGAGAAGCAGCGCAGCTACGACAACTATCAGGAGAGCTTCGCCAAGACCAAGGAACAGATCGTCGCCCGGCTGCGCCACCCTGCCGGGCAACTGGCGCTCCTCAACCCGCCCCGCAGTCTGGTTCCGGCCATCGCGCTGCGGCCGGTCGTGCTGCCCTTTGCAAGCATTGATTTCGACGACCAGAACAAGGTCCGGCATGCCGTGGAAATGGCCGGCTGCCTGGTTCAGTACAGGAATTACGGCAGTCTGTGCATTGCCATCGGCAACAATCCGTGGGCCGGCGGCTTCATCTATGCCGCCGGCACCTTCGCCAGCGGCCCACTCGTCTCGCACCGGATCGGCGACGAATACCTCGATGGCGCCCACCGCTTGCGAGTGGTGGTGAGCCTGCGCGGCCAGACCTACCGCTGGCTTGCACCCTTTGAAACCCTGGCCGGCCACGCCCGTCCGCAGGTCGAGGGCGTGCGCGGCCGTTTTACCGGCTACCTGGAACTCGCCGGCCGGGATTACAGCGCGGCCAAACCGTTAAAGGAATTCCGCGGCTGGGTATGGCAGAGTGGGAAATGCCTCGATGTCGCCCACGAGGACGAGGAGCATTGCACGAAGAAATCCTTCTTCTCGCTGCGCCTGCCGGTCGACGCGCTGCGCGATGCGCTCTTCGAGGGCAAACGACCCCTGTGGCCGCCGCCCGACCTCGACCAGTTTCAGGTTCGCATCGAAGTGTTACCGCCCGGAGACGAGAAGGCGCTCTTCGACAGCAATGAAGAAGGAGCGGTCCCGCCCTTTTCGCTCAACGAACTCACCGGCCTGCTGCTGCCGGGAGAAACGCTGAGCATCCGCAAGGCGGGCAGCGGCAACGAAACCGATCTGGTGCAACTGAAAGGCCGGGACGAGGTGCTCGAACAAACCTCACCCCTGCTCACCCGGCTGATTCGCAAGCTGCCGGTAGAGAGCTATGACACCCCCGTCGAACTCGTCGACGAGGTGGCCACGCCGCTGGGAAATTACCGGATTCTGCTCAAGGGCGATGCCCGCAGCGTCAACAAGACCCTGAGCGCCGTCGCCACCCGCGTTTCCTGGTTCGTCGGCGCAATGCTGCTGGCCATCGGGCTTGCGTGGCTGGTCATCGAATGGGGTATCGTCCGCCGCATTACCCGCCTGACCCGACGTTCCAGCGAGCTATCGAGAAGCGTCCAGGCCACCGGTGGCCTGGCGCCATTCGATCTGGCCGACTTGCGGGGCAGCGACGAACTGGGCATCCTTGCCAACTGCCTCAACGACCTCCTGCGCCGGGTCAAGGAGGATGCCGAACGGGAGAGAATCCGCGCCGAGCAGGAAAAGGATCTGTGGCATGCCGTCGGCCACGAAATCATGTCGCCGCTGCAATCCCTGCTGGCGCTGCATGGGCACCCGGACGACCCCAGTCAGCGCTACATCAACCGTATGCAGCAGGCGATACGCATCCTGTACGGCAGCGCCAGCCCCAGCGAGGCCTTTCAGTCATCCGCCCTGCAGGTACAAACCATCGATATTGCCGAGTTCCTCCGCAACGTCGCCGACAACGCCGGCATCACCGACCTGAGCCATACGCCAACCGACAAACCGGTCCCGGTGCGCGCCGACGAATACCCACTCGAAGATGTCTTTTCGCACATCCTGAAGAATGCCGACCGCTACCGATACCCCGGCACCCCGATCACCCTCACCCTGGAAACCCGTGAAAACACGGCCACGGTCATCATCCACAACGAAGGCTTGCCGATCGCCGATGATCTGATCGACAAAATCTTCGAGTACGGGGTGTCCGATCAGCCGGAAGCCGGTGCCCAAGGCAACCGTGGCCAGGGACTGTTCGTTGCCAAGACCTACATGGCCAAGATGGGCGGCACCATCGCCGCCTGCAACGTCGAGGATGGCGTGAGTTTCGTTCTGACGCTGCAACGGGCGACCGGCGGGGAAACCCGGTAACGCGCCAAGGCAGGCTTCCACTGCTGATGCTATGGCAGCATCCTGGCGAGACGAAAACCGTAGTTGATGTTCCGGCTCGACGGGACGAACCAGTCGCGCGTGGCCAAACGAGCGTAGCGCGGAATGAAGTACCAGGAACCGCCGCGCAGCACGCGCCCGACAGAGCATTCTCCGGTCGTCCAGGCCGCCCCATCACTCGGCGCACCCGCATAGCTCCGGTTCCAGCAATCCTCGGTCCATTCCCAGACATTGCCGATCATGTCGTACAGCCCGAAAGCGTTCGGTTTGTAACTGCCGACCGCCGCTGTATAGGCACTGCCGTCGTTGCAGTTGTGTACTTCCCAACTGATCCCAGGCACCTGGCTCTTGCCGGCGGCATCCATCACGTTGGCGTAGGCGCACGCCGTGTCCGGGCTCGCGCCCCAGTATCGGGCCGTACTGCTGCCTGCCCGCGCCGCGTACTCCCATTCGGCCTCGCTCAGCAAACGGTAGCTCTTGTTCGTCTTCTGACTCAGCCACGCAATGTAAGCCTTGGCGTCGTCCCAACTCACACAGACCACCGGATGGTTTTCGGTCTGCGCATAGCCGGGGTTCTGCCAGTTGCGACCGCTCCGCTTTTCGCTCCTGCCCCCCTCAAACGTATAGCACTCGCTGCCGGCGTTGTAGCCGGTGGCATTGACAAAGGCAGCAAACTGACCGCGCGTCACTTCGAACTTGCCGGCCGCAAAGCTGTTGACGCTGACGCGGTGCTGCGGACCTTCGGAGTCGAAACGGCCGGCCTCCGAGGCCGGCGAGCCCATCTCGAAACTGCCTGCCGGGATCTCCACCATCTCCGGGCAGTCCGGGCAATCCCTGAAGACCTTGACCTTGTCGGGTCGCAGTTCGCCGGCCGCTTTTTCGGCTCCGCGCGGTTCTCGCTCGACGGTACGCTTTTGTCGCTCTTCAACCTGCCGGCGCTGCGCGCTGTCCTGCTTCTCCCGTTCGCCCGCTTCACGTTGCAATTTTTGCTGGGCCGCCTGCGCCAGCACCGCGTAGCGCCCTTTCGGGTAGCGCGCCAGGTAAGCGGCGTAGGCGCCCATGCTGGCACCGGCTTTGGCCTCTTCCCACACGCTCTGTTCAGTACGCAACGCCTCCTGCCGTTCGCGCTCGTCGGCCTGCTGTTTCTCGGCCTCCTCCCTGGCCTGTTGTGCCTTGTCACGGTCGTCGAGCTTCTTCAGTTCGATCCTCGCCAGTGCGACATACTTGCCCCTGGGGTATTTTTTGAGGTAGGCGTCGAGGTATTCGCGTGCGCCGCTGGCCTTCACTTCGTTCCAGAACTGGGTTTCCGGGTCCTCTGCCGCGACTGGTAATGGCGGCGCCACAACCGGGCGATCGACATTGTCGGGTTTCTTGAGGACGGCAAGTTTCACCTTCGCCGCGGCCGCGTAGCGACCATTGGGGTAGCTGTCGAGATACGCCTGATACCCGGTCATGCTCGCCGCTTCCTGCGCCGCTTTCCACGCCTCGCCCTCCGGGTCGGCGGTCGGCTGCACCTGCACCTGCATGACCGTCGGCCCGTAAAAGTAGAAGCTGCCTCGCGATTCGTTGTATAGCGCGGGTCTTTGCTCATGGCTGATCTTGCTCGCCAGCACTTCTACAGCGTCTTGCACTTCCCGCATCAGATCTTCAATGCGCACGCCCGGCCGTTTCATGCGAGCGATGAACTCGCGAGTGAAGACACCGTTGGGGTTCTGGTCATGATCGCTCAGGCGGTCCAGCGCCTGCTGGCCCTTGCTGGCGGAATACACCACCATTTGCCCCTTGGGAGGCTCGATGGCGCTCAATCCGCGCGTACTGCCGACGCTTCGCCCTCTCGATTTAAGGGGGTTGTCGCGGCAAGCGTCAATGATCACCAAGGCAAACGAGGCCTTCGCTTCGCTGAGCCTTTCCGTGAGGTCGGTCAGCCCATACGCAGTCTTCTCGACTTCACCTTCGCTGCTGGCTTCGATATCCACCGGCAACAGGTAACTGCCCGACCTGATCTGCACCCCGTGTCCGGCAAAGAACACGACCACCTGATCGCCCCCGGTGATTCTGTTGATGAAGGTTTCCACCGCCTTGACCATGCCCCGGTAGTTGAGGTTGCGGTGCTGCAACACTTCGAATCCGGCTGCCCTGAGTTCTCGCGCCATGGCCAGTGCGTCGTTGCCGGCCTTTTCCAGTTTGGCGACTTTCTCGTAGGCGTCGTTGCCGATGACCAGCGCCATCCGCCGGC
Organism: Candidatus Accumulibacter vicinus; assembly: GCA_002425405.1. GTDB lineage: Bacteria > Pseudomonadota > Gammaproteobacteria > Burkholderiales > Rhodocyclaceae > Accumulibacter > Accumulibacter vicinus. Next base: position 14,333 of record DIME01000066.1, on the reverse strand, counting down.
CAGCCTGTCCGCCCTGAAGAGCCGGGCTGCGGGCAATGCCCGCGGGTTCAGGCTGGGCGCTGGCCTGGGCGACCAGAGTTTGCGACCAGTCCTCGAACCGCTTGCCCGGTTCGGTCGACTCGGCGGCGAATGCGCAAACCAGTGGAAAGGCGGCCATGGCCACGATCGCTGCAACACGAAGTAGGGATAACAGGCGGTGTTCAGGCATGGCAAGAAGCCGTTCAGGTCGGGGGATAAATAGCGATGACGCCGAGTGAACCGCCCGTTGACTGCGTGTATGCCGTGGCGATGCGGAAAGGCGCAAGCGACATTATTATTATGGGTAATACCCTGCTTACAAAGCAATCCTGTCCCGGGCGACAGATCCCCCTTCAACCGGCTTTCGACATGGCCTGGGTAGCGGCAGGAATCCGCTCAACTCCAGCTCACTTGCATGCGCACCCGGCGCTTGATCCAGAACCCCAAATGTGTAAAGCTCTACTGCATGATCGACTATTCCAACTGAGTGATTCTCGATGCGTGCCATGGCATCGGCCCTTCTTGTCCTGTCGACTGCCGTGTGGCCTCAGCTTGCCGCTGGCCAGCCTTCGACAAAATCGTGGACCTTGAGCACGCTCAAGGCGCAAATGGTTCCGGCGATCTGGGTGCTCGACGGCAATGAGTACGTCCGCGAATCCCCGCCATCGGGCGAAAACTTCCTCGAGATTCAGGGTCGGCTGACCGTGCCACCGGGTGCGCTGCTGGACCCGGTGGCGCTTCCCGAGATCCGGGTCAGGACCACCAGATCGGCGGCGATCGCCAAGCCGCAAAGCGCGTTCGTGGTCGGTTTAAGCACCTTGACATGCCGTTATTTGCCTCCGGAAACGCGCGCGCACGACTTGTCGAGAAGGATCGTGGGCCATGACGGCAGCCTCGGCTTGTCAAGAGACAGCGCCAGTGCTCCGCTGAAGCTCGCGATCGAGGGTTCGTACGTCGATCTGTGCATGGCTTTTGCCGGCACAGGCAGGATGGGTGGCAGCGTCTTGCTCGAATTCGCCGGGCACTCCTTCACCGTACCGCTGACGCCGATGGAGAGGCCCCGGCAAGCGGTGAAGGCCACCGCCGACCCCCCGACCAAGCCTTACCGGGACGGGTTGCTCTCTTCGCGTGCCACCCTGATCGCCGGTTTCTGTCTGCTCATCCTGGGTCTGGGCGCGCTGGCGATCTGGTGGTGGCGGACGCATCGGGCCTTGCTCCCGGCAACGCATGTGAAATCTCCGGACGAACCCGATGTCGCGACTGCCGAAGGGGCCGCCTCCAGACCTCCTGGATGCGGACTGGTCGAACCTGAGCGCGTATCCTCTGAGCATTGCCGCACCAGCTTCGTCCGCGTTGGAGCAAGTGCCGGACCCGGAAAAGCCGATTTCGAAGCTGCCCTGCGCGCCCTCCAGGGCGAGCGCTTTTCGGATGCCGATACCCTGCTGGAGCAGGCGATCACCAAAGGGTTGCTGGCGACTTTCGAATGCGGTGCCTGGTCGATGCGCGGGCAGGCCGCCGCCGCCACCGGAGAGATTCCACGCGCGATCAGTTACTTCCTCAAGGCGCTCGGTGGACCGGAAGTGACTGCCCAGGCAGCCCTGCCGGCTGCCCTCCATCTGGCGGTCATCTATCGTGAATTGGGGTTGCGCGCCGACGCGGAGAAGATGGAGGCCGTTGCCACGACCCTCAAGAGTGTGAATATCACGCTTGATCCCGAGGTGAACAGGAGACTCAAGCAGTCTACGCAAGCGTACAAAAGGGCACTACGCGCAACGCATCCGACCGGACTGAAAGCCCTGGCGGCGCGTCTGCTGCATCGGTCGCGATCGACATCGGCGACTTGAGCCCCTGCCGACGCGGGGGCTCGATCCCACATACCAACCTGGCCGTTTCGCAAGCACCGCGTCCTCGTCCGCGTACAAGGTGCGCGCTGGGTGGTCAGGGCGTCCCGAGGAACAGGTAGAGATTGGAGTAGCCGCCCTTCGATCCTGAAGTCGAGTAGCCGTAACCCAGGTAGACCGGGCCGAGTGGCGTTTCACCGCCGAGGTAGATGGCGGTCGAGTTGATCCAGCCCTTGAGATTGGTTTCGGTGTAGGGTGTGCCGACCTTGGCGCCTTCGAAAACAAACCCCAGGCGCATGTCGCCGCGCAGGCCGAGCGGCAGGTGGCCGATGATTCTCTCGGCACGGACTTGGCCGTATTTCAGGTTGTCACCCTTCAACTGTCCGACGGCAAAGGCGGTCATGTTGAGCATGCCGCCGAGGCTGCCGGAATCGTAAAGGGGCAACTGCCCGACGGGGGATCCCTGATACGACAGCCGGCTGCTCAGCACCCAGTCGCCGAAGCTGTGGAAGACGCTGGCGCCGGCATCGAGTTTGCTGAAGTGGTTTGCTGGCGAGTCGAAATACTCGACCTTTGAACGCCAACCACTGGTCGGGAAATAGAGGCGATCGGTCTGTTCGAGGTCGATCTGGCCAAACCAGCCGCCATACCGCTTCGATGCATCCGGCAGCAGCGGCGAACCGGTATCGAGCCTGGGATTCCACCATTTTTCGTCCCAGCCAGCACGGACCTGACCCAGAGTGCCGAGATTGATGCCGCCGCCGAATTTCACGTTGCCCTGAGAAACCCGGTACTCGGCAAGCTTCCGATCGTCCTGATAGATGCTGGACAATTTGCTGCCATAGCGCAGGTTGGTTTCGACGAAATAGCGCTGGCGCTCGTCGACAGGCTGATAGTAGTCCATCACGATGCCATTGTTCGAACCGATCTCGCCATAGGTCAGGAGTTCTCCACCCAGCGAGTTGAGCCAGGTCTTGTGGTAGGCGATGCGCAGGCTATAGGTCGAGTCGGCCTTGAAGTTGGTGTCGAGATTGATGCCATAGCGCAGGTAGTCGGGTCCCCAACTCTTTTCGAGCGGCGCCACACGCAGGATGTTGCGCTGGCGCTCGGTGAGCATTGCGTAATCGACATGCTCATAATAGCCATCGCCATAGGTCCGCATCACAGCGGTATCGATTCTTGCCGGGTCGAGCGTGTCACCCGGCTTGAGCTCGATATACTTTTCAACCATCACCGGGTTGACCCGTTTGAGTCCGGCGATCTGGATCTCATCAATCTTCGGCGCCTCGCGCCGGGCCATCTGGATCTTCCCGGCCCAGGCTGCGTAAGCGGCTTCACTGACGGCCAGCGGACGCAAGCGGTCGGCAACCACCTCGGCCGCCGTCACGCCGCGATCCGCGGTTTCCGAGGTGCGCTTGAAATCCCCCGCGCTGACCCCTTCCAGGTCCGGCTTGATGTAGATGTCGGTCGGCTTGAGTGTGGCCAGCGAGCGGGTGACGTTCTGCTCGGTCAGGATATTCACCATCTGCGTCGCAACGCTCAGCAATCCGCCGATTTCGTTTGCTTGCAACAGCGGCGATCCGACGTTGACGGCGATCACGATGTCAGCCTGGCAGCGCGAACGCACCTCGTCGATCGGTACGTTGTTCACCAGCCCCCCGTCGACCAGTTTGTAGCCCCTGGCTTCGACCGGCGACATCAGACCGGGAACCGACATGCTGGCACGCATCGCGGTGGTCAGACTGCCCTCACGAAAGACTACCCGCTCACCACGAACGATGTCGGTGGCGATGATCGAGAGCGGCAGCGGCAATGCCGCGATTTCCCGTTCCCCATGATAATCACCCACCAACTGGTTGAAAAACAGTTTGATCTTCTGCCCGGTCACCACCCCGGTCTGGTACTTCAGGCCATCCGCACCGACGCCGGTCTCCGAAGCTGGCAGGAAGCGCTTTTCCAGAGCCTTCTTGCGAAAACTCCGTTGCGCGTAGGGCGGGTCGTCCTGAAACAGGTCATCCCAGTCGGCTTTTGCCAGTTCCTGACGCATGATCGCCGGAGAGAGCCCGGCAGCGTAGGCGCCGGCCACCAGCCCGCCCATGCTGGTACCGGCGACGCAGTCCACAGGCACGCGCATTTTTTCGAGCACTTCGAGGACGCCGATATGCGCTGCACCGCGTGCGCCGCCGCCGCCGAGAACCAGACCGACGCGCGGCCGGCCAGGATTTTGTTCGTCGGCGCTGGCGTTGGCCAGCATGCCGGCGGCGAGCAGCACCAGCAACCGGTGCCGGCAGGGCATTGTGTTCATGATGGCTCCATACTCCGGATTGGCAAGCTGCCCCTACGGTCCCGTGACTGTCGAAGGAGTCGAGCTGAGAATGGTCAGCACCGCCTGTGCGTGTTCGGCGGCATCGCGGCCGAGGCTGGTCAGATAACCCCCGTCAATCAGCGTCAGCAGCCCCTTGGCGTGCAGCCGCCGGGTCGCCGCGATGATCGCCGGGTTGGCGGTCTTGTGAATCTTGATTCCCTGCTGGGTGCTGCCGAGATCGAAGAAGACCAGGGTGTTGAGTTCATCGACCAGATCGGGTGTAAAAGGCATGGTAATTCCTCGTTGGTCGAAACCAGTGGTGACCGTGAGGCGCCATTCTAACGGTCATGACTTTGCAAAACACCCCCCCTGATCATGAAAGTATGACCGTTATTCGAAGTAGCTGCGCGCAGTTTCGAAGCGCTGCGCGAAGTAGCGTGCGCCGAGCTGATCGATGCGTACTCGACCGTTGCTCGATGGCGCGTGGATGAAACGGTCGTCACCGATGTACACCCCGACATGCGAGAAAGCGGCGTTGCGGGTGTTGAAGAAGACCAGGTCGCCGGGGCGCAGGCCCGCACGTTCGACCGGGCGACCACGGCGGGCGATGTCGGCGGCGCTGCCACTGATCCGAAGCCCTGCTGCGCGTCCGTAGATATACGACACCATGCCGCTGCAGTCGAGACCCGCTTCAGGGTTCTTGCCGCCGAAACGGTAGCCGGTATCGAGCAGGCTGAGTGCAAAGAGCACCACGTCGTTGCCTTTCGGGCTGCTCGCCTGGGGAAGCTCGGAGGGTTGTTGCGGCGGCGCCGGCGGCGGCTTGCTCGCGCAGGCTGCCAGCAACAGAGAAAAGAGGCCGGTGATGAGCAGGTGGACACGCATGCTGCACAGTATAAACTGCAGCCCTCAAGATTATTACCGGGAAAAGCCATGCACCTGACCGATCCGCGCCTGCTACGCTCCAACTGCTATGTCGATGGTCGCTGGGAAGCCGCCGATGATGGCCGCACTTTTGCAGTCAGGGACCCGGCGAGTGGCGAAACACTGGCTGAAGTACCCTGGATGACGGCCACCGAAACGGCGCGCGCGATCGCCGCCGCGGCCGCGGCGCTGCCGGCCTGGCAGGCGCAGACGGCCAGGCAGCGGGCGACCGTCCTGCGCCACTGGCATGAACTGATCGTCGCCAACGCCGAAGATCTCGCGCAGCTGATGACCGCCGAATGTGGCAAGCCGATTGCCGAGGCGCGTGGCGAAGTGGCTTACGGCGCCGCCTTCGTCGAATGGTTTGCCGAGGAAGGCAAGCGCGCCTACGGCGAATCGATTCCGAGTCCGGCCAATGACCGGCGCTTGCTGACCATTCGCCAGCCGGTCGGGGTCTGTGCGGCGATCACGCCCTGGAACTTTCCGCTGGCGATGATCACCCGCAAGGTCGCGCCAGCGCTTGCCGCCGGTTGCACGGTGGTGGTCAAACCCGCCGAGCAGACGCCGCTGACGGCACTGGCGCTGGCGCGTCTGGCGCACGACGCGGCGCTGCCGGCAGGGGTGTTCAATGTGTTGACCGGGGACCCGGCGGCGATCGGCGGCGCGCTGACGGCCAGCCCGGTGGTGCGCAAGCTCTCGTTCACCGGTTCGACCGAGGTCGGTCGCCTGTTGATGGCGCAGTGCGCGCCGACGATCAAGAAACTCTCGCTCGAACTTGGCGGCAATGCGCCGTTCATCGTTTTCGACGACGCCGATGTCACCGCAGCGGTGGCAGGAGCGATCGTCGCCAAATATCGCAACACCGGTCAGACCTGCGTCTGCGCCAACCGGCTGCTGGTCCAGGACGGCATCTACGATCGCTTCGTCGAAGCGCTGAGCAGGAGTGTGCAGTCGCTCAAGGTCGGACCGGGTTGCGATGAAAGCACCCTGCAGGGACCGCTGATCGATGCTGCGGCGCTGGCCAAGGTCGAGGAACATATCGCCGATGCCGTCGCCGGCGGCGCGCGCGTGCTCATCGGCGGTAGCCGGCACGCGCTTGGCGGCAACTTCTTCACACCGACGGTGCTGGCCGACGTGACGCCGAGCATGCGCATTGCGCGCGAAGAGACCTTTGGTCCGGTGGCGCCGGTGTTCAGGTTCTCCAGCGAGGCCCAGGCAATCCATATGGCCAACGATACCGAGTTTGGTCTCGCGGCCTATTTCTATACCCGCGATGTCGCGCGCTGCCTGCGCGTGGGCGAAGCGCTCGAATACGGCATGGTCGGCATCAACACCGGTCTGATCTCGAACGAGGTGGCCCCTTTCGGCGGTGTCAAGCAGTCCGGCATCGGCCGCGAGGGATCGAAGCATGGGCTCGACGAATACCTCGAGATCAAATATCTCTGCTTCAGCACGATCTGACGCCGTGAACCAGGCAAGAAAATGAAACTCGTCATCGTCCTGTTGCTGATCGGCCCGATCGTTGCGACGATCTTTTGCGGGCGGCTGCTGTTCAGGCAGCGGGCTGGGTTCATTGTTGATGGGGGCCGGAACTGCCCCATTCACTCTGCGGGGAACCCTGGGTTTCCCCATATTTTGCCATTCTGCCCGGAGCTACGCCGATGAATCCTGCGCATTTTCTCAAGTACCTGCTGTCTGGTCTGCCGCTGCTCTCGACCCTGAGAGAGTACCGGCTGGCCTGGCTCAGCAAGGATACGATCGCCGGGCTTTCGGCCTGTGTCGTCTCGATTCCGTCGGTCATCGCCTATGCCGAACTGGTGCATCTGCCCCCGATTACGGGACTGTACGCGGCGCTCGCGGCGGCCATCGGCTATGCCCTGTTTTCCAGTTCGCGTCACGTCATCGCCGGACCGGATGCCGCCATCGGACTGCTGGCCGGTTCGGCGATCCTGCCGCTGGCGGCAGGCGATCCGTCGCGAATCGTCTCCCTCGCGGCCATCCTCGGCATACTTTCGGGAGGGGTGTTGCTGCTTGCCGCACGCCTCAAGCTGGGCGTCATTGCCGACCTGTTGTCGCGCCCGGTATTGATTGGCTACCTCAACGGCGCTTCGCTGGTCCTGATCGCCACCCAGCTTGGCAAGATGTTCCGCATCAAGACCGAGGGCGAGGAATTCTTCGAGCTGGTCTTTACGATCATTGCGCAACTGGCGCAGACGCATCTGCCGACCTTCGTATTCGGCGTCTTGCTGGTTGGCCTGCTGATCGGACTGGCGCGCTGGTTTCCGCGCGTCCCCGGCGCACTGGCAGTCTGCGCGGTAGCGATTACCGTCTCCTTCGCCTTCGACCTCGGCAGTTACGGGGTGGCACTGGTCGGCAACGTACCTTCGGGTGTTCCCAGCCTGACGATCCCGACGTTTCATTGGTCGGACATCTCGGCGCTTGCCCCGGCCGCAGTCGCGATTGCCTTTCTGGCCTTTTCGGACGGAATTCTGCTGGCACAGACCTTTGCCGAGAAAAATGGTTATGAAGTGCGCCCGAATCGCGAACTGGTTGCCCTCGGCTCGGCCAACATCCTGGCCGGCTTGTGGCAGGGTTTTCCTGTGTCCGCCAGCCAGTCACGGACCTCGATCGTCGATTCGGCCGGCGGCAAGTCGCAGGTGGCACAGTTGCTGGTCGCGGTGGGCTTGCTGCTGTTCCTGTTCTTTCTGACCGGCTTGATTGCCCTGTTGCCGAAGGTGGCGCTGGGTGCGATTCTGATCGTGACCGCCTTCGGAATGCTCGAAGTGGCGCCGCTCACACGCCTGTACAAGGTCGATCGGGTCGAGTTCGGTATTGCCATGGGCGTGACCATGGCGATCCTGATCGCGGGGGTGGTGCCGGGGATCATTCTCGGTTTGCTGCTATCGCTGATTTCGGTGCTCGTAGAAGTCTCACGTCCCGACGATGCCGTTCTTCGCCGCTTGGTCAGCGATGGCAAATTCCACCATTGCATGGGTGACGAAGAGGCGGAAAGCGTCCCTGGCCTGCTGGTTTATCGGCTTTACGCACCGTTGATCTTTGCCAATGCTCGGCATGTGATGACGCGCATCCGGACACTGGTCGACGAGGCCGATCATCCGGTCAAGTGGCTGGTGATCGACGCACAGGCGATTCACGACATGGACGTCACCGCTGCTCAACGCTTTGCCGAATTGCACCGGGAGCTGGCCGAGGACGGGGTGGATGTCAAGATTGCCGATGCGCCACGGCCATTCCTCGAAGAACTTGCCAAGGTTGGACTTTCCGAGGAAATCGGTCGCGGGGATTTCTTCGGGTCGGTCAAAAAAGCGGCCGAGGCCTTCGAGCAGATGTATGGTCCCAGGGAGCCGCGAGCCAACCACATGGACCACACGGCAGGTCGGCACCATTGACGGTGAGCACACTCCCCCTGGAACCTCATTCCAGCAACACCATGGCACCTGGTCGCACTGATTCTGGCTGGCAGATATTGGCGAGTGGTGATCGGAGTGGAGATGGTGGACGTCAGTCTGTTCGACAAGAGTCGCGGCCCGGGCGGACGGATGAGCACCCGTCGAGGCGACGACTGGCAATGCGACCACGGTGCCCAGTATTTCACCGCTCGCCACGCCGACTTCCGTGCCAAAGTGGGACGCTGGCAGCAGGCCGGGGTCGCGGGCTTGTGGGATCCCAGGCTATGGATGTTTGATGGCGATTCGCTGGAAGAACGCGAGTCGACGGTCGAGCGCTTTGTCGGGATGCCCGCCATGACGGCGCCTGCCCGTTATCTCGCATCTACAGGGCCCACCATGGCAAGGAGATCGCTGAACGGGTCGATCTGCCGCGCACCGGGCTTGACCTCGTGATTCCCGCGCGGCTTGCCTTCATCGACCTGGAAACCACCGGGTCCAATCCGGTACGGGACCGCATCACAAGGATCACCGTGCTGGAAGCAGAGGGTGACCAGCTCTCGACCTGGAGCACCCTGGTCAACCCACAGCGGCCGATCCCTCAATTCATCGAGCAACTCAGCGGTATCCGCAACGAAAGGGTGGTCGACGCCCCCATCTTCGCCCAGATCGCAAAAGAACTCGCCAATCGCCTGCATGGGCGTCTGTTCATTGCCCACCATGCCCGCTTCAACTATGGTTTCGTCAAGAGCGAATACCAGCGTCTGGGGAAGTCCTTCCGGGCCGACGTGTTGTGTACTGTGCGCCTGTCTCGCAAGCTCTTCCCGGAATATCAGAAACACAACCTGGACAGCCTCATCGTCCGTCATGATTTGACGACGGGCGACCGCTACGGACCCTTCGCCGATGCCCACCTGCTTTGGCAGTTCTGGTGCGTGTTGAAACGGGATCGCGGCGAAGAGGCTCTCGCCGAGGCCATCCGTCAGCAGATCAAGCGCCCCAGCCTGCCGCCCCACCTGGATTCTGCCCTGCTCGACGATCTGCCCGAATCCGCCGGGGTGTACCTGTTCTACGGCGACAACGACGCGCTTCTGTACGTGGGGAAAAGCGTCAACCTGCGTCAGCGCGTACGGACTCACTTCGCGTCTGACCTGCGTGAGTACAAGGAGATGCGCCTCAGCCAGGCAGTGCGCCGCATGGACTGGCATGAGACGGTCGGAGAACTCGGCGCCCTGCTGCTGGAATCGCGACTGGTCAAGGAATGCCAGCCGATTCACAATCGTCGCTTGCGCCGCTCTTCGGACCTGTGCACCTGGCAGTTGGTGCAGGTGGCGCCCGGCGATTGCCGGCTCAGACTGGTCAGCGGCCAGACTGCCGATTTCGTGCGCTCGGAAGACCTTTTTGGCCTCTTTGCCAACCGGCGGGAAGCCACCGAAACTCTGCGCAAGATGGCTGCAGCGCATGAACTGTGCCCGATAATCCTCGGACTGGAAAAACCCGCCCGCCCCGGACGCCCCTGCTTTGCCCACCAGGTCAAGCATTGCCGGGGCGCCTGCGTAGGCAAGGAAGCCCTCGGCGTACACAGCGCTCGCATGTTGTCGGCGCTGATGAAGCTGAAGCTCACCGCCTGGCCCTACCCCGGAGCGATCGGCGTCGTCGAGCGGGACGAGTTGCGGGAAGTGGAGGAAGTCCACGTCGTGAACGGCTGGCGGCACCTGGGCAGCGCGCGCAGCGAGGCCGAGATCCAGGAAATCCTGCTGGGTCAGTCGGTTCAGGGGCGGTTCGACCGGGATACCTACAAACTGCTCACCGCGCATCTGAGCAAGGGGCGAGTGCGGGTACGGTTGTTGTCCGGGCGGTAGGGCGTCCGAGCGATCGGAAAATGCCGGGGAGCCATCCGGCTCGGGGGTTTTCAATGCTGACTCTTCGGTCAACAATATCAACATGCTGAAGCCAGCCGCCCACCTCCTCCTCCTCCTCGCCCTCGCCCTCGCCGCCTGCGGCGAGGCACCCGCGCCCAGGGCCGCGGCGCTGGCCGGCAAGCCGGCGCTGACGGTGACTGCCGTCGCCCCGCAGAACGAAGACTGGCCGCGCACGCTGACCGCCAACGGCAACGTCGTCGCCTGGCAGGAAGCGGTGATCGGTGCCGAGATCGCCAACTACCGCATCACCGCCGTCGAGACCGATGTCGGCGACATCGTCAGGAAAGGCCAGGTGCTCGCCCGCATTGCCGACGATACGGTGGCCAGCGAAGCGGCCGAGGCGCGCGCCGCCGTCGCCGAACTGGCAGCGAGCGCTGCCGAGGCCAGGGCCAACGCCGTGCGTGCGAAGGAACTGCGCGAGCAGGGCTTCTACAGCGCCCAGTTGCATACCCAGTACCAGACCGCCGAGCACACCGCCAGTTCGCGCCTTGCCGCTGCCCGCGCCCGCCAGCAGGCAGCCGAGCTGAAGCTGGGCAAGACACGCGTGCTGGCCCCTGATGACGGCGTGATCTCGGCACGCGACGCGACCGTCGGCTCGCTGACCCAAACCGGGCAGGAACTGTTCCGCCTGATCCGCGGCGGGCGCCTGGAATGGCGCGCCGAGGTGCCGGCCGCCGACCTTGCCCGCGTGGCACCGGGCGGGGCGGCGACGCTGACCGGGCCGGATGGCACGGCGGTGCGCGGCAGCGTGCGGCGCGTCGCACCGAGCGTCGACCCGCAGACGCGCAACGGACTGGTTTTCGTCGACCTTCCGGCGTCAGCCGCAGCCGTGCGCGCCGGCATGTTCGCGCGCGGCGAATTCGAGCTCGGCCGCGCCCCGGCCCTGACCCTGCCGCAGTCGGCGGTCGTCCTGCGCGACGGCTTCGCCTATGTCTTCCGCCTCGAGGGCGACGGCGAACAGGCGCGCGTCGCCCAGGCCAAGGTCGCGACCGGGCGACGCGTCGGCGAGCGCATCGAGATTGTTTCCGGCCTCGACCCGCAGGCGCGCGTGGTGGCGACCGGTGGCGGCTTTCTCGCCGACGGCGACCCGGTGCGCGTCGTCGCGGCCGCCGCGAAATGAACGTTTCGGCCTGGTCGATCCGTAACCCGATTCCGGCGATCCTCCTGTTCATCCTGCTCACGCTGGCCGGCATCCTCGCCTTCCGGGCGATGAAGATCCAGCAGTTCATGGACATCGACCTGCCGACGGTGACCGTCACCGCGACGCTGCCTGGCGCCGCACCGGCGCAGATGGAGACCGAGGTCGCACGCAAGATCGAGAACTCGGTCGCCACCGTGCAGGGCATCAAGCACATCTATACCAAGGTCCAGGACGGCACGGCGACGGTGACCGTCGAGTTTCGCCTCGAAAAACCGGTGCAGGAAGCGGTCGACGACGTGCGCGATGCGGTCTCGCGCATCCGCTCCGACCTGCCGGGTGATCTGCAAGACCCGGTGATCGGACGCCTCAGCGTTGCCGGAGCGCCGATCCTGACCTATACGGTGGCCTCGCAGCGCATGGACGACGAGGCGCTCTCCTGGTTCGTGGACAACACCGTCGCCAGGGCCATGCTCGCCGTGCGCGGGGTCGGCGCGGTTGCCCGCGTCGGTGGGGTGACGCGCGAAGTCCGCGTCGAGCTCGACCCGGCCCGCCTGCTGGCGCTCAACGCCACCGCCGCCGACTTCTCGCGCCAGTTGCGCCGCATCCAGCAGGAAGCCTCGGGCGGGCGCGCCGACATCGGCGGCATCGAGCAGTCGGTGCGCACCATCGCCACCGTGCAGTCGGCCGAGGAACTGGCGACGCTGGATATCGTGCTTGCCGACGGCCGCCGCATCCGCCTCGATCAGGTAGCGACCGTGTCCGACACGGTCGGCGAGCCGCGCTCGGCGGCGCTGCTCGACGGCCGGCCGGTGGTCGGCTTCGAGATCACGCGCAGCCGCGGCGCCGGCGAGGTCGAGGTGGCGGAGGGAGTGCGCAGGGCGCTGGAAAAGCTGCACGCCGAATACCCGGACATCACGATGACCGAGGCCTTCAACTTCGTCGACCCGGTGATCGAGAACTACGAGGGGTCGATGGTGCTGCTGATCGAGGGCGCCATTCTCGCCGTCATCGTCGTCTGGCTCTTCCTGCGCGACTGGCGGGCGACCTTCGTTTCGGCCACGGCGCTGCCGCTGTCGGTGATCCCGACCTTCGCGGTGATGTACCTGATGGGATTCACCTTCAACGTGGTGACGGCGTTGTCGCTGTCGCTGGTGGTCGGCATCCTGGTCGATGACGCCATCGTCGAGATCGAGAACATCATGCGCCACCTGCGCATGGGCAAGGCGCCGTTCCAGGCCGCGATGGAGGCCGCCGACGAGATCGGCCTCGCGGTCATCGCCACCACCTTCACGCTGATCGCCGTCTTCCTGCCGACCGCCTTCATGAGCGGCGTGGCCGGCAAATTCTTCGTCCAGTTCGGGTGGACCGCGGCCATCGCGGTGTTCTTCTCGCTGGTCGTCGCCCGTCTGCTGACGCCGATGATGGCCGCCTACCTGCTCCAGCCGGTCGCCGATCAGCCACTCCCCGCCTGGCTGGTGCGCTACGAGGGCTGGGCGGCCGGGTGCCTCGGGCATCGGCTGGCGACGCTGGCCGCCGCGGCCGTCTTCTTCTTCGGTTCCTTCGCGCTGGTGCCGCTGCTGCCGACCGGCTTCCTGCCCGCCGACGACCTCTCGCAGACGCAGGTGCACGTGACCCTGTCGCCCGGCGCGACCCTCGCCGAGACGGTTGCCGCGGCCGAGCAGGCGCGCGCCATCGTCAACACCAACCCGCACGTGCGGATGGTCTACACGGCCGTCGGCGGCGGCGCCTCGGGCAGCGACCCGTTCATGCCGCGCGGCGCCGCCGAGGTACGCAAGGCGACGCTGACGCTGAACCTGACCCCGCGCGGCGAGCGCTCGGGCACCACCAAGCAGGATGTCGAGCGCCAGCTGCGCGAGGCGCTCGCCGTCATCCCCGGCGCCCAGGTCAAGGTCGGCTTCGGCGGCTCGAGCGGCGAGAAGTACATCCTCGTGCTGGCCAGCGAGAACGGGCCCGTGCTCACCGAGCACGCCCGCCTCGTCGAGCGCGAGCTGCGCACCCTGCCCGGCATCGGCGCGGTGACGACGACGGCCAGCCTGGTCCGCCCCGAGCTGGTGATCCGCCCCGACTTCGCGCGCATGGCCGATCTCGGCGTCACCTCCGAGGCCATCGCCGATACGCTGCGCATCGCCACCGCCGGCGACTACGACCAGGACCTGGCCAAGCTCAACCTCGCCCAGCGCCAGGTGCCCATCGTCGTCAAGCTGCCGCCCGACGCCCGCCGCAACCTCGCCCTGCTCGCACGGATGACGGTGCCCGGCCGGAGCGGGCCGGTGGCCATCGGCAACGTCGCCACGCTGGCCATCGCCGGCGGGCCGGCCGAGATCGACCGCTACGACCGCCTGCGCAACGTCAATTTCGAGATCGAGCTGAACGGCCAGCCGCTCGGCGAGATCGAGCAGCGGGCGATGGCCCTGCCCAGCCTGAAGAACCTGCCGCCGGGCGTGCTGCAGACCACGATCGGCGACGCCGAGTCGATGGCCGAGCTGTTCGAGAGCTTCGGCCTGGCCATGGCCACCGGCGTGCTCTGCATCTACATCGTGCTGGTCCTGCTGTTCAAGGATTTCGTACAGCCGGCGACCATCCTCGCCGCCCTCGTCCTCTCGGTGCCCGGCGCCTTCCTCGCGCTGTTCGTGACCGGTCAGGCGATCTCGATGTCGTCGATGATCGGCCTGATCATGCTGATGGGCATCGCCACCAAGAACTCGATCCTGCTCGTCGACTACGTCATCCTCGCTCGCCGCGAGCACGGCCTCGACC